>JBDTWB010000044.1:0-23435 GCA_040006895.1 Casimicrobiaceae bacterium
CCTCCCCCAGGCTTGCCCACGGCGTGGGCTGCGCCAACCCCCTCCCAGGGAGGGGGCGAGCGCCTTGGGACGGCCCGGCGGCGCTCATGTCAGCGCCCCGGTGCAGGCGATCTCCACGCAGTCCGTGGTGCGCCTGAGGATGGTGTTGAAGCGATGAGCGCCGATGATGTTCACGATCTTGGCGGAATTGGACACCATGTTGGTCCAGCGGTTGGCGATCCGCATCGGCGTCAGGTTCTGCAGGATGTAGAAGCAGACCCCTTCGAGAATCGTGACGCCGGCGGCCTCGAGCACGCCGGCGTAGCCGAGATGGCGCGACTGGGCGAGGACGGCGCCGTTGGTGGTGACGAAGCAACTCGAGCCCTCCTTGACCCGGCGACCATCGAAGAGTTCGGCGAGGCGTTTCATTTCCAGCAGCGACTGTTGCGGGCCGCTGAAGACCACCAGCCGGGCATCGCCATCCCCGAGGCCGTATTCCCGATACACCGCCTCGATCTCGGTCGGCCCGATGGTCATGCGCTCGCTCGGCGCGCGACCCGCCAGGGCCGCCTCCACCGATGGCGCCTCGGGGGTGACACCGACGAAATGGAACATGCCCATCGAGCCGTAGCTCGCCAGCGCCGCGCCGAGGTGCTTCAGCTCATCGGCCATGGGCGTGCGGGAGAAACCGTGGAACACCGGCACGGCGTAATAGCTCTGGTGCGACTCGCCGACGAGCTTGCCCAGCGCGCCCCAATCGGCGAGGTCGTGAAGCGGCGCCGTGATTTCGACGGTGAACGTTCCACGCCGGTGCTCGTCGAGATGAAATCCGTATTCCGGCGTCCGGCCGGTCAGTGCCGCCGCGAGCGCCGCAGGCCCCGATTCAAAGTTCGAACGCGCACCGAAGACGGAGTTCGCATAGATGACCGTACCGGTGTCGCCCCAGGCCACGGCCTCGCCAAGATGCGGCTGGTAGACCGTTTGGTAATTGATGCATGTATCGGTGGTGATCACGTTCATCCGTTGGAGGCAAGCGATCAGCTCCTTCTCCTTCTCGACCTCCCCGGGATCCTGGCCGAGGCGGCTGCAGTGCGCGAAGTCGATGCACCTGGCGTTGGTCGTGGCCGGCACGACACATCGCGCCCCGGCCGCGACCTCGTCGCGCAGGTACTGGAGCCCGCCATCGCCCATGACCTCGATGTCGCCCATCATGTGCACGTTCGTGACCGGCACGAAGCGCCGCGCGCCCCAGAACTCGCCAACCTTGATCTGGTACAGGAGCGCGCGCCGGGCAGCTTCGCCGCGCTCGCCGCGGGCGATGGCCTGTTCTTCGAGTGAGAGTTCGATCATGTTCACCTTTGCCCTTCAACCGATGATGGGGTGACCTTGCGCCCATCGGCCCGTCCGCTCGCCCCGACGCTCAACGGTCGCTCCCACCGCCGCGAAGAAGGGTATCAGCCATTTGATCTCTCGCCACCGGCGGCAACGGACGCGTCATCTCACCGGACGCAAACGCTGCACAGCTATCGTCGAAACGATGGTCGAGGCCCGCCCGCGAGCGATCCGGTGTCCAGCCCAGAGCACTGGCCGGCCCGAAGAAATCGGCCCGACCGAGGCGGCGCATCGAGAGCGCCGGAAAGGCTTGGACCAGTTCCGGCTCGGCCTCCGTCGAGCCATCGGCATTCGCCGACAGCCGCGGCTCGTCCCACAACGCTTCGACGGGCGTGCCGTAATGGACGAGATCGACGATGCCCTGCAGCACGATTGCCGGAATGCGGGTACCCCCTGGCGAGCCCAGCGCGTACCGGGTCCCCGCGTGCTGGAGGATCGTCGGCGCCAGATGCGGCTGGGCCACCGTGCGCCCGTCCGATGTGCGCTCCACGAGGAGGTGCGCTCCGGAATTCAAGACGATCCCGGTCTCCTCGGTGACCAGGCCCGACCCGAACCACAGCGGACCGTGGGTGAAGGTCATGGCGATCATCAGGCCTTCGTCGTCGACCGCGCACAGGTGCGAGGTCTGGCTCGTGGCCCGTGAAGGTCGGCGATAGGTCGACTCGCGCTCCTGCCATGCCCGTACCAGTGCGGCGCGCACCTGCTCCACGTAGCACGCCTTGCCACGCTCGCCGAGTGCGCCACCATCCAGATGGCGCAGGCTCGCGAGCAGGACGCTTGCACCGCATTGCGCGGGATCGGCACTCCACACCGCGGCACCCTCGTACTCCGCCGCAGCGGCCTCGGTGACCCGAGCCCCGAGTACATCCGCATCGGCAGCGGTCAGGACGCCGCCGGCGGCATTCGCAGCCCGGATGACCGACCCGAAAACGGGCTCGCCGGCGAAGAATGTGTCGCCCATGTCGGCGATGCCTTCAAGGGTGCGTGCAAGGGCCGGTTGCCGGAGGGTCATGCCTTCGCGCAGCGGCTCGCCATTGGCGTAGAACGTGGCGCGGAACGCTCCATTGAGCCCGCGGTGATTGGCATGCGCCCAGCGCAGTGCCGCGGCGAGACCCTTGCCCACCGCGAAGCCTTCGAGCGCCACGTCGATGGCCGGCTGCCATACGGCACGGGCGTCGAGCCTGCCGAATTCCCGATGCAACGCGCACAGGCCGGCCACCACATTCGGCGGTGTCACCAGCGCTCCGGTGCCCCGGCCGCGCGGCAGGGCACCCTGGTGAGCGCGCGCAGGCGCGGCATTGAAGCCGATCTGCATCGGTCTTCCGCCCGGACGGTGTGCCACGGCGAACCCACCGTACCCACCGATGCCGCAATTCGCCGGATCGACCACTGCGAGCATGGCGGCCGTGCCGGCGGCCGCGTCGGCCGCATTCCCCCCGGCCGCGAGGAGCCGCGCACCTGCCCGGGCGGCGCGTTCCTGCGCAGCGGTCACGACGCCCTGGCGACTCGGCATCGGTTCACGCATGAGCGGGAAGGTCGGGAGTGGCTTCCGGGCTTCTGCGCGCGCCGAATGCCTGGAGGCTGCTGGTGATCTGCAACGGTCCCGATACGTTGAGCCTGAACTCGTAGGTTTCTGGAACGATATGGAAAAAACTGTGCTCGATGGGCTTGCCGGACCGCCCGAGGGAAATGCGCTGCATGATCAGCACCGGACGGCCGGGGGCGAGCTTGAGGAGCCGACCAACCACGCTGCCGACGCGGCGCGCACGGATCCCGATCTCGGCGCGAATCACCTCCTCGCCGAGGACATCGCGCAGCAGCCGGTAGATGGTGTGGGTCTCGACCTGGGCACGCGTCAGGTCGCCGGCCCCGGCGGCGAGCAGGCCATCGACCACGGCGAACGGCCGGCCGTTAAGCGAATACAGCCGGCGGAGCGCGACGGCGGGATCGCCACCGTCGGCAAAGGTCGTCGCGGCCCGGTCGGCGGCCGTGGCGACACCGAACTCGAGCAGCTTGGTGCGCGGGGCCAGGCCCTGCAAGACCAACGAATCGTAGAACCCCGTGAGCTTGTCCAATCCGTGCCGCACCACAGGACTCGCGACGAACGTGCCCTTGCCCTGCTTGACCTCGATCAGCCGCTTGCGAACGAGCAGGCCGATGGCCTGCCGCACCGTGATCCGGGAGACCCCGAACCGCGCCATCAACGCCTGCTCGGACGGCAGCTTGTCGGCGGGGGCATAGGTACCGCCGGCGATATCGCGCTCGAGCAGCGCCGCGAGCTGGACATACAGCGCCTGCAGGGCGTCGCGGCGGAGGCCCGCGTCGGGAAGAGGTGGCGTCATTGCGCGCTAGTACGTCTTAGGACGAGTCAGGATGTTATAGCATGAGTCGGCCGGGGGTCAACGGTGGTCGAACGTCAGCGCGGGGCGGGAGGGGACCGCGGGCGATCCCGCCATCGGGTCGAGGCTCGCACCCGTGCGGGCGCCCGTTCCAGCCGGTGCCCGACGACCGCCGACGCTCGCAGCCACGGCGGCGCGGGCGCATGCGTCGCCAATGATCGGCCGCGCGCAGCCGGCGTGCAGCCGGTGCATGGCGCCCAGCCATTCAAGTCGTGCGGGCGGCTAGCCGACGGTGAAGCCGCCGTCGACGAACAGCATCTGGCCGGTCACATACGCCGAGGCATCACTTGCCAGGAACAACGCGACGCCGTGCAGATCCGCAAGTTCGCCGTTGCGACCGACCATGGTGCGGCTCGCCATCGCAGCCGCGCGGGCCGGGTCGCGCAATACGGGCATGGTCAACGGCGTCGGGAACAGCCCGGGGGCGATGGCATTGCAGGTGATCCCGTGCCGCGACCAATGTTGCGCCATCGCGCGGGTGAGCTGGGCGAGGCCACCCTTGGAGGCACCGTACGGGGCGCTGTCCGCGAACGCGCGCACCGATTGCAGCGAGGCTATATTGATGACGCGACCCCAGCGCCGCTCGCGCATCGCCGGCGCCAGCGCCCGCATAAGAAAGAACGGCGCGCTGAGGTTCACGGCGAGGGTCGTATCCCAATCTGCATCCTCGACATCTTCGAATGGACGCCGAACATTGATGCCTGCGGCGTTGACCAGGATGTCCGGGGCGCCGAACGGCGCCGCGGCGCGCAAGGCGGCGTCGGCGAGTGCCGCGCGATCGGCAAGATCACACGGCACGGCGGCCGCGACGATCCCATCGCGTGCAAAGGCGTCGACGGCGCGCTGCAGTTCCTCGCCCCGTCGCGCCATCAACACCACCCTGGCGCCCGCCGCGCCCAGCGCCCAGGCAATGGCCTCGCCGATGCCCGAGTTTCCGCCGGTGATGACCGCCACCCGGCCACCGAGCGCGAACAGCCGGCCGATGCGAGGATCGAGGTCGTTGGTCGCCATCGTCAGCGCGTGATCGGCTCGCCCTTGTCAAAGCTCTCGCCGGCGAAATACTTGGCAAGACGGTCGTCCGCCGTGCGCGCGTGCGCTTCCATGCCCTCGAGCCGCGAGACGCGCGCAGTCACCGTGGCGGCATCGCGTGATCCTTCACGGGTCATCCGCTGCCACGTCAGGGTCTTCAGGAATTTGTGCACCGACAGCCCTCCCGAATAGCGCGCCGCACCCTTGGTCGGAAGGATGTGATTGGGACCGCTGACCTTGTCTCCGTACGCGACCGTGGTTTCCTCGCCCAGGAACAGGGACCCGTAGCAGGTCAACCGATCGAGCCACCAGTCGAGGTCGCGGCAATGGACCTCCAGATGCTCAGGGGCGTAGCGGTCGGAAGCCTCGGCCGCCTCCTCGCGGGTTGCACACACCACCACCTCGCCGTAGTCGCGCCATGCCGCGCCGGCCGCATCCCGCGCGGTGGGGGGTAACGCGGCGATCAGCACCGGAATCCGTTCCATGACGGCGCGGGCGAGTGCGGCATCGGTGGTGACGAGCCACGCTGGCGATTCATGCCCATGCTCGGCCTGGCCGACGAGATCGGAAGCGACCATGTCCGGGTCGGCAGTGTCGTCAGCGATCACGCACACTTCCGAAGGGCCGGCGAACACGTCGATGCCCACGCGCCCAAAGAGCAGGCGCTTGGCCTCGGCGACGTACTTGTTGCCCGGCCCGACCAGAATGTCCGCGGGCTTGCCGGTGAAGAGCCCGAACGCCATGGCCGCGACGGCCTGCACGCCTCCCAGGGTCATGACCAGGTCGGCGCCTGCCACTTTCATGGCGTACAGCACGTGCGGATGAATCCCCTGTCCCTCGAAAGGCGTCGAGCAGGCGACGACGGTCGGCACGCCCGCAGCCTTGGCGGTCGCGATACTCATGTAGGCCGAGGCGATGTGGGCGTAACGGCCGGTCGGGACATAGCACCCGGCAACGTTCACCGGCACGAGCCTTTGCCCGGCAATGATTCCCGGATGAACTTCCATCTCGAAGTCGCGGACCGACGCCCGCTGCGCTTCGGCGAACCGACGAACCTGCGCGGTTGCGAACTCGATGTCGCGTCGCTCGTTGCCGGGAACGGCCGCCGTACGCCGCTCCATCTCCGCCGGACTCACCAGGATGTCGCCCGTCCACCCATCGAGATCCTTCGCGTACCGGCGGACCGCCGCTTCGCCATCGCGTTCGATCGTCGCGAGCATCTCGCCCGCGACCTTCTGCGCTGCACTCGTCTCGGTGGCAGGTGACTTGCTCGCCTGTTTCAGCAAATGGGTAGTCATGTGCCTGTGTGATAAGGGTGCGGTGGCGGAAACGAGGGATCCCTTGCGCCATGCATCGGCCAGTGCATCGGCCAGTGCATCGCATCGGTCCCGTCCGCCGGTGCCGCCCGGCCGCAATGCGTCGGGCACGCTACGCGGACCGGGGACACCGACGCGACCCCGCGCGGCAATGGACCGGCGCGTTCGATCTTCGGCGCAGGGGCTCCACGCTGTCAACCGCGAAAGTCCCTACGAGCGTCGCGTGCCGGGTGGGAGCGCGCCGGGAGCTCGCGTTTGCGTGGCACCCCCGCCCTTCCACCACGCCCACCAGCCGAGCCGGCCACGTGCGGCTCGGCCGCATGGCCTGGATCGTCCGCAGCACCGCCATGAGAGGGCAAAATGAGGGGCTGCGCCATGCTCGCCGGCGTTGTCCTACCGCCATTTTGCTTCCGGTGCTTGGCTCGGTGCCAACGCATCGGGGCATTGCGGGCCGCGACCCGGGCGCACACGGCCACCTGTGAGTTCCGACAGTCTTGCATCGCGCCTGCCGCTGAGTCACACACCGGCCGGCAGGGCGACCAGGGCAATCTACCCTAGGCGCTTCATGGCCTAACACCCGGTTACTGCGACATCACTTTTCAAGTGAAAGGTGAGGATCGGCACGGCTGCGATGACGTCCTGGCAGGTCCGCACCGCACCCTCCAATTGAATGATGGGCAAGCCGTGGGAAAGCGGCCAGAATGCCTCCGCTCTGCACTGTCTGACCTTTCCTTCCGTCACTGCGGTTCTGCCACCGGCGTCACCCAAGCGTCACGATGGAGCCTCCGCCTTGTCTTGGCCGCCGCTGTCAGTCGCATCCGCCCTGCTCCCCCTGATCAGGCGCGAGCTCTTGGCCGACCCGCGCGTACCGCGGGACAGCGGCGCACCGATCGAGGTGTGCGCAATCGTCGAAGACAGCCTGTTCGGCTACGAGCTCGCCGCCCACGGGGTGGATGTGCCGATCCTCGTGCTGGGCTGTACCGTCGATGCCATTCCGCGCGTTCGACTTACGGCGTTTGATCCAGCCGCCGAGGCGGGGCTCCGCCTGGCTACGCTGCATGGTCGGGCGATCGACGCCGGTCGGCCGCGGGTGCGGTGCCGGCCCCGGCAAGACGAGGCGCTCTATGCCGGCTGGCCCACCGCGGTTAGCCATGCCTGGGAAGTCCTCGAGCCCGCGCTGACGCAGGGCGGGCCGCAATGGGATCTCAGCATGGCCATCTGCCGCGCGCTGGAGAACGCGCTGGCGATCGCGAGCCTGCATCTGGCCGAGTGGGATCCCTCGATCGATTTTTGCGGTCTCGTCCGGCAGGCCGAGTTTGGGCTCCCGCTACACGATACGGACGGCGGCACCGGCCTCCTGACCCAGCGCACCGGCGACCTCTGGACGCTCGAGTGGCACTCCGGGAGCCGCGGGCTGGAGTTGGAGTTCTCGCCGCTTGCGCTCTCGTCTGGAGTTCCCGACGTCATCCCGCGCGATGCGCGCGGTTGAGCCACGCGGCCCCTTAGCGCCAGGCGGCGCGCAGCTTGGCCGCGATATCGACCACCGGGACCGGTTCCGCGACCTGTGCCGCACGGGTGGTGCATGCCGGCCACGTGCGCAGCGCAAATCGGTCGAGGAGCGATTCAGGCAAGAACCGGCTCCGCGCCGCATGGACGTAGCGATCACCCTGCCCGCTTTGCTGGTGCACGTAGAACCGCTGCGGGATCATGAGATGCAGGGCATCCTTGGCGCGGGTCATCGCCACATAAAGCACCCGGCGCTCTTCCTCGAGCTCCTCCGCCGACCCCGTGGCCAGGTCGGACGGAATACAGCCATCGACGACGTTGAGCACATGCACGGTCTTCCACTCCTGTCCCTTGGCGGAGTGGATGGTCGACAGCACGAGATAGTCGTCGTCCCGATGTGGCATCCCGGCCTCGTCGCTCACCGCACCCGGGGGGTCGAGGGTGAGCTCAGTCAGGAAGCGCTCGCGTGACGGATAGGTTGCGGCGATCAGCTTGAGCTGGGCGAGATCGGCGAGCCGCGCGCCCGCATCGTCGTAGAGCCGCTCGAGCTGTGGCTCGTACCACGCCAGCACCCGCTCGAGCGCAGCCGGCCACGGACACGATGGCGCGCGCAGCGTGTCGATCAGGTCCACCAAACCACGCCAGGTCGCGTCCTGACCCGCCGGACCGGGCAGCGTGTGCAGCGCGGTCGCGGGCCCGGCGAGGACGCCGATCGCATCCATGATCCGCCGCGCCGTCGCGGGGCCGACACCGGGGACGAGCTTCAGGGTCCGGAAACCGGCGACGCGTCCCCGCGGATTATCGGCGAACCGCAGGATGCCGAGCGCGTCTTTGACGTGAGCGGCGTCCAGGAACTTGAGTCCACCGTACTTGACGAAGGGGATGCGGCGACGGCCGAGTTCGAGCTCGAGCGGCGCGGCGTGCGACGACGTGCGAAACAGCACCGCCTGCGCGCGCAGCGGCACGCCGGCCTCGCGATGCTCGAGGATGCGCTCCGCCACGCACTGCGCCTGGTCGGCTTCATCGCGCACCACCACGAGTTCCGGTCGCACCGTGGATACCCGGCCGCTCCAGAGATTCTTGGTGAATCGTTCCCGCGCTCCCTCGATCACGGCGTTGGATGCGTCCAGGATGGGCTCGCTCGATCGGTAGTTGCGTTGCAGCGTCACCACCGCGGCCGGATCCGCAAACTGGCGCGGAAAGTCCAGGATGTTGCGCACGGTCGCGGCGCGGAACCCGTAGATTGCCTGGGCGTCATCGCCGACGACGGTGACCCCGCGGCCGTCCGGCTTCATGCCGATCAGGATGCGCGCCTGCAACCGGTTGGTGTCCTGATACTCGTCGACCAGAACGTGGTCGAAACGGCTGCCAAGTTCGACACCGAGGCCCGTTTCCTCGACCATCTGGGCCCAATAGAGGAGCAGGTCGTCGAAATCGAGGACGTTCTGCGCCTGCTTCGCCTCGACGTAGCTGCCGAAGAGCGCGCGCAGCTCCTTCGCCCAGGAGGCGCACCAGCCGAAGCTCGACGCCAGCACCGCTTCAAGGGACGCCTCGCTGTTGACGACCCGGGAATAGATCGCGAGACAGGTGGACTTGGCGGGGAACCGCTGCTCGGTGGCATCGAGACCGAGGTCGTGCCGGACCAGCGCCAGCAAGTCCTCCGAATCGCCACGGTCGTGAACCGTAAACTGCGGATCGATACCGATGCGTTCGGCGCATTCCCGCAGGAGCCGTGCGCCGACGGCATGAAATGTCCCCGACCACGGCAACGACGTCGGTGCGCCGGTGCGACCCGCCAGCGCGTCATGCAGCACCCGCGCCGCACGCCGTTCCATGTCGGCAGCGGCGCGGCGCGAAAAGGTGAGAAGCAGGATACGCTGCGGGTCGGCGCCGCAAGCGATGAGATGGGCGACGCGATGAACGAGGGTGTTGGTCTTGCCCGAGCCCGCACCGGCGATGACCAGCAGCGGTCCGGCCGGACCCTCGCCTTCGGTGCCGAAGCACACGGCCAGGCGCTGCTCGACATTGAGCGCGGCCAAGTAGTGAGCGATGGGGGCGACCTCCGGAGCAGTGGGCGCGACCTCCGGAGCAGTGGGCGCGACGGGAGCGTGGAGGACGGCGGCGGCGGGCATGGCAATGGGGCGGTGGGACAAGTTGGGGGCGGAGAAAGGCCCCCATTAAACGCCTATCGAACGATCGTTCGCAAGCCATTTCGGTGGCATGGCCATCCTGCCCGCGTTCCGGGTTTGCAGAGTTGCACAGGATTTCGTGGCCTATTCCGGGCATGCGACCGTCGACCCCTCGGGCAACATCCGGCCATCCCTTCGGTGGATGTTCGACCGACCCATGCTCCTTGCGCGTGTACGCAACGCCCTGATCGCGCCGGCCATGCGCCCGGTGCTGCTGATCCCCTTGTTCGGCGCGCTACTCGTCGCTGCCCTTTGGGTCGCCGTGGCGACGCGCCTGGACTTCGATCATCGCAGCCTGCTCGCCGATGCCCGACAGGACGTGGAGACATTCGCGGCGAGCTTCCAGGAGCACACGGTCCGCGCCCTGCGCGACGTCGACCGTACGGCGCTGGTCGTCAAGCACCAGTTCGAGCGCGACGATGCCATGAGCCTCACCGCCCTGGCGCGTGACGGACTCATCCCGGTCGATGGCGTCATGCAAGTCAGCATCACCGATGCCCGGGGCAACGTCATCGCCACGACCCACGACCCTGCCGTGGGGGTCAACGTGGCCGACCACGACTATTTCCGGGTCCACCAGGAGGTTGACACCACCTCTGCCTATATCAGCCCGCCGGTCGTCGATCGGATCACCCGTCAGACCGCCATTGCCGTGACCCGTCGCCTGAATCGCGGCGAGCACCGGTTCGCGGGGGTGGTCATCGTGGCAGTGGAGCCCCGCTATCTCAGCGATTTCTACCAGGAGCGCTACCTCGGCGCCAATGGCCTGCTCACGGTCATCGGGACGGATGGCAAGTTCAGGGTGCGCCGGATCGGGGCGACCCTCGATACCTCGGGCGATGCCTCACGAGCGACCGTGTTCGCGCGGGCCGAGGTCAATCCGATCGGCTCGTTCCGGGCGAAGAGCGCGATCGATGGGGTCGACCGGCTGTTCGCGTATCGCAAACTCCGCGACTATCCCTTGATCCTGGTCGCCGGCCGCGCCGAAGCGGAGGTCACGGACGCGTACCATGCGCGCCGGCTGACGCACGTCTCGATTGCCGCGGCAGTGACCGCGGCCATCCTGGCGTTCTTCGGCGCCTGGACGGTCCTGGTCTATCGTCTGCGGCGTAGCGAGCAGCGCGCGCAGCAAGCCGAGACCTTGTTTCGGGCCGCTGCAGACGCCGGGCTGGATGCCTTCGCCGTATTGCGGGCGATTCGCGATCGCAACGGGAACGCGGTGGACTTCGCGTTTGCGGAGGTGAATCCGCGGGGCGTCGCCCTCCTCGGCCTCGGGGGCAAGACGGTGCGCGGCCGACGGCTCTCGGTGGTCCTGCGCCGTGCCGGATGCAGGGAGGAGATGAAGAAATATCTCGCCGTGCTCGACACCGGGGACCCGCTCGAGGAGCAACTCCACGTGGCACCGCCTGGCCGGGACGCGCGCTGGTTGCGGCATCAGGCGGTGCGCGTGCTGGACGGCGTCGCACTCTTCGCCCGCGACATCACCGACGACAAGCATCACGAGGAGCAGCTCCGTCAGCAGCAGGCATTCATGGAAGCGCTGGTGGGCAATCTGCCGGTCGCGGTAATGGTGCGCAACGCGCAGGCCGAAACGATGGGACGCATCGTGCTCTGGAACCACGCCGCGGCCTATCTGTACGGTATCGCGGCCGCGGACGCCATCGGCAGAACCTTTCGCGATCTCGCTCCGCCCGAATTCGCGCGTCGCGCGGAGGCCTGGGACCGGCGCATGCTGGCGAGTCCCATGGTGCAGGAAGCCGCGAGTCTACCGATCGAATCGACGCGCGGACGCCGGTATATCGACATCATTCGGGCGCCGATCTTCGACATCGGGGGGCAGGTCGAATTCATCATTTCCATTGCCACCGATGTGACCGGCGATAAGGCTCGACAGGACGAGCTCCGCCTGGCGTCCAAGGTATTCGAGACCACGGCCGATGCGGTGCTGGTGAGCGATGCCGACGACCGGGTGATCATGGTCAACCAGGCATTCACCGATCTCACGGGCTACGGCGCCGAGGAGGTGCGGGGTCGCCAGGTGCAGGAGCTGCCGTTCGCGACCGGCAACCTCGACGCCGACGAGGCCTTCGTCCGCCGGTTGCAACGCGATGGCAAGGTGAGCGACGAACTCGTGCAGTATCGCAAGGACGGCCGGCCGTTGCCATGCTGGGCCACCGCGAGCTGCGTGATGGACGACGCCGGCAATATCGCCAATTTCGTGCGGGTGTTCAGTGACATCTCCGACCTGAAGGCATCGCAGGCCCAGCTCGAGCGGCTCGCGAACTACGATCCCCTTACCGGACTGCCCAACCGCAGGTTGTTCCAGGACAGGCTGCAGCTGGCGCTGCACCGAGGCCGGCGCGGCACCGGTGCCGTCGCCCTGTTATTCATCGACCTGGACGGTTTCAAGGAAGTGAACGACAGCATCGGCCACGACGTCGGCGATTTGCTGCTGCGTGCAGTGTCTGCACGCCTGGCCGAGACGGTGCGGGTGGTGGACAGCGTGAGCCGCCTCGGCGGGGACGAATTCACGGTGGTGATCGAGAACGGCGTGCTGCCCGACGATGCCATCGTCGTGGCCCGGCGCATCCTGGAGGCGCTCGCCGAGCCGTTCGACGTCGCGCAGCATCGAATCACGACGTCGGCAAGCGTGGGCATCGCGCTCTTTCCTGCGGATGGAGCGGACGCGACCACGCTCCTGCGTAATGCCGATGCCGCGATGTACCAGGCCAAGCGCGCGGGGCGCAACCGCTATGCACTTTTCACCCCGGCTGCGGCCTCAACGCCCGCGCCAGCGCCCGTTCTCGCCTGACGAAAATTCACACCGCTCGAGCCCAGCGCAACGCGCTACCGAAGCCCGGCTCTTAGGCGAGACGCTCGCGTTGGCCGGCGCCGCGGCGGCGGGGGGAGAGCCTGCGCTCACGCCCCGGCGCACCACGCGACGCCCTCGGGGATCCAGCCACTTCCGGCCATCGCCTGCTTGACGGCTTCGCTGATGACGTAGCGATGGTTCGGATCGCCCTGGGGCCGGAAGTAGCGATAGACCGGCTGCGTGCCAGCGGGGCACGATCCCATGCCATCGGGCCGCGCGGCGAAGAACGTGTAGCCCTCGAGCACCCATTGCGGCCAGCGTTGCTGAACGGTGCCGCACTCGGCCGGGTCGGCGGTATAGAAATGCGAGTCCGGTCCCTTGCGCTTGCCCGTCGCCGGGTCGACCGTGGAGTCGCCGTAGAAGCGGCACATCGGTTGCAGCGTCGGATACGCGAGCTTCCATACAGGGAATGACACCCCGGTGGCTTGCCACTTGCCATCCGGACCGCCACCGGCGAGCGTGGCCTGCTCCGTGGGATTCGCCGTCATGAAGTAGTGGTCGAGTCCGGGATGGTAGTACTCGATTGCTTTCGTGTCGGCAGCGACCACGGTCGAGGTCGGCGTGCAGCTGTTCTGCAACACGCGCCAGCCCGCCGGCCCCCATGTTCCGGCCCGGCATGCATAGCTCTCCTCTTCCACGATCTGCCCGGTCATGCCGGGAGCGCACGCACTCGTGCGCGTGGCCGGGACCGGGGACTTGCTGCAACTCGCCGACGCCTGCTGGGATGCCGCCGGCTTGTTCTGCGGCGGTCCGTATAGCGCTTGGCAGCCGGCGACGTCGTCGGGCGTGAGACTCGTCGCATACGAATAAGACTGGGCCGCAGGTGGGCCGGCCATCACCGAGCCCGTGACCTCCGAATGATCGAGACCAATGGCGTGCCCCACTTCGTGCAGGACCATGGGATAGAGCGCCGCGGCACTGCCATTGGCGCTGGCATTGAGCTGGATGTCCGCTTCGGTAATTCCGCCGTCGCGCATGTACCAGCTCGTATTGGCTGCATAGCCCAGCGTCGGCAGCCAGCCGACGATGCTCGTGCCGTCCTGCACCGTAGCCTGCTGCGGAGTGGTCCCCAGGTAGCTGAACTGCACGCCGCACTGTGCCGACCACGCATTCATCGCCTGCGAAATCAGCGTGACCACCGATGCGTCGCTCGCCCAGGCCGGATGTCCCGAAGGGGCGTAGTACCAGCTCACCGTGTTTCCGGTCCAATGCAGCCCCGGTGCGAGCGAGCGGTATTTGTGGAGGGGATCGTCGACAGCCAGTGCGCCGGACGCGACCATGAAAAGTGATGCCGCGCAAATTGCCGACGCGAACCGGGCCGACCCAAACCAAGACGACCCCAACCGGGCTGACCCAAAGCACCCCGCCCCGAATCGCACGTTGCGGCGTGTAGGACAGTTGGCGTCGACGTCCGAACTGGCACCGGGGATAGCGGTCCCGGAAGCGATGGACCGAACGCGGCTCGAAACCGATTTTGATGCTGACATTCTTCTCCCCCGAACGGCCAGTGGTACGGAGGAGATGGCGCAAGCGATATGCCATGCAGCGAACCCGGCAAATTCGCGGTGCCGACAGCCGCGCTCGCACAATTTTTCCTGTTATCGAGAACCGTTTTCTCGGGTGGAAAACTCCATTGAAATGTGGCGTCGTGACGGGACGTCGGAGGTCGTGCCACTCCTTCCCGGAAGGCTCCTGTAGCGGTTGTGGGCCCGCGTCGGTGCGCGATGTCGGACAGGGCCCACAAGAGGCGCGAAAAGACTGACATGGACGCGCGCGCCCGCTTGGGCGACACCCGGCTTCGACTACCGGGCAGGAGCGGCCAGTGGCCGGCCCGAAGGCTGGTGTGCAAGGTCCGGCGTCGCTGGAGGCTTCGGCTACTGTGCGACTAGGCTGCAACGCCGCGGCGACTGCGCTACGCCTGTGCCAACATGGCGAGCACCGCGTCGACGTTGCGCACTCTGGCCAGGCGCGGAAACACGCGTCGCACCAGCTGGTCGTGATTATCGACCTCGGGTGACGTGCAGGCGTCCACTGCGATCACCACGCTGTAATCCATGTCGCGTGCCGCGTACGCGGTGCTGGCGATGCCCACATCGGTCGAACCGCCGGACAGCACGATCGTGTGCACGCCACGCGTGCGCAGCGCCAGGTCGAGATAGGTCTGGAAGAACGCACTCCAGCGGTACTTCGGCACGATGTAGTCGTCCGGAAGCGGGGCGAGCTCGTCGATGACCTCGGCCTCCCACGTACCGGCATGCAGCGCCGGAGGAAATCGCGCCTCGGGTTCGGCCAGCGGTCGCAGGCGGTTATCGGCATCGCGCACGGTGCTGCCGCTCGTCGCGTTGTCCTGACGATGCGCCGCCATGGCATACGCCACTACCATGCGATGCGCCCGCGCGGCACCCAGCAGGCGCGCGGCGTTCGCGACTACCGGCGCGTAGCGGCTGCGCGTCGCATCGTCGTTCTTCTTGACGTGGCCATTGAGGAAGTCGAACAGGACCAGGGCGGTAGTCCGCGGGTCGAGTGTGTCCAGGGTCATGATGAGCGCTTTCGATGTTGTCGATGGACCGGCCAACCCCGAGCATACTGCGCACGCCATTGGGCGCAAGCCGCTTCGCGGCCCGCGGTCCATATGCCGGAACATAGTTCCGCAATTGGCGCAAAAACTTGCGATCGCGTTTACAATCGGCCGACGCCCGCGAGGTTGTGCGTCCATCGACCGCGCGGCCATTCGCATCCTCCCGAGGACCGACCACGATGAAAAACACGCTGATCCGTGCTTTGCTTGCAGTCGTCGCACTCACTGCGCTCCCCGCGAGCGAGATGGCGTTCGCCCAGGCGGCTGACGTGACTTCCCTCGCCGCCCTGAAAGGGCCGGAGCGCGAGAAGCGCCTGGTCGAAGGGGCTCGCCGGGAAGGCGAGGTCAACATCTATACCTCGCTCGTCGTGGAGGACATCCAGAATCTCGCGGCGGCGTTCGAGAAAAAGTACGGCGTCAAGGTGAAGCACTGGCGGGCAAGCTCGGAAAAGGTCGTGCAGCGCATCGTGACCGAGACCCGGGCTAACCGCTTCGACTACGACGTGGTCGAGACGAACGGTCCGGAGCTCGAGGCGCTGTATCGCGAAAAGTTGCTGGCGCCGGCGTCCTCGCCGCACGATCCGGACCTCATCCCGGCCGCCATCCGGCCGCACAAGGCCTGGGTGGGGACGCGCCTCAACATGTTCGTGCAGGCGTTCAACACCAATCTGGTGAAGCAGGAAAACCTTCCCAAGAATTATGCGGATCTCCTGGATCCGCGCTGGAAGGGACGGCTGGGCATCGAGGCCGAGGACGTCGACTGGTTCGGTGCCGTGGTGAAGGAGCTCGGCGAGGAGAAAGGTCTCAAGCTCTTTCGCGACATCGCCGCGACCAATGGCCTTTCGGTCCGCAAGGGCCACACCCTGCTTGCCGGCCTGGTCGCTAGCGGCGAGGTTCCGTTCGCGTTGACGGTGTACAACCACAACGCTGAGCGCCTCAAACAAAAAGGGGCGCCGATCGACTGGTACGCGATCGCCCCGGCGTTCGTCCGGCCCAATGGCATGGCGCTCTCGAAGAAGCCGGCGCATCCGCATGCCGCGGTGCTTTTTTACGACTTCATGCTTTCCGAGGAAGGGCAGCGCATCCTCGAAAAGGGCAACTACGTGCCGGCCAACACCAAGCTCAACAATCCCGCGCAAAAGCTCAAGCTCCAGTTCATCGATCCGGCGATGGTTCTCGACGAGGCGGCGAAGTGGGAGAAGCTCTGGGACGAGATCATCGTCAAGCAGTCCAAGAGCTGAAGCGCCGCCGCGCCTCATCCGCAACCCGTTGGTGAAGACCCGATGAGCACGCCTCCCTCCGCCGCACCGATGCGCGAACCCGTCCCGATGGGCGACCTCGCCTCGGGCGTACCCGCCGCGCTGCCCGGGTTCGAGTTTCCCGCGCCGCGGCATCCGTCGTACCTGCGCCAGGCGCGCTCCGACGACCTCGACGCGCTCATGCCCCTGGCGCGGGCGCACCTCGTGCGCCGTTACGGACGCTCGGCGCTGGGCGACATCCGTGAGAACGATCACCTCCTGATCATCACCTTTCCGCATCAGAACGACCTCGTGTTCGAAGCCCTGAAACGCGCCCTTCTGGAGCGGGGCGTCGCGCGGGTCGACCGGATCAACACCATCGATCTCGGTATGGAAGAGGTCGAGTACAGCGCTGCCGACGGCTGGCGAGAGATCACCGATCGCCTGCCGCCGATGATCGAGAGCGGCGTGGAGTTCAATGTCGCGTCGGCGGCGCTGAAGCGCTTCCTGGACGACCGCCCTGGCTATACGGGCGTATATGCCGGGGAGGCGGGACGCTCGCACTGGCGACGCGCTGCCGGCAAGAAGATTCGCAACAACTGGGTGTACGGGACCTACGAAGATTTCATCTCCCGCGCCAATGGCTGGCCCGACGAGATCTGGCGCCTGGTCGACTGGAAGCTCGTGAATGCCTTCCGCCGCGCCGCCGCGGTGCGCATCACCAGTCCCGAGGGCACGGACATCGGCTGGAAGGTGACGCCCGAGCAGGCTGACCTCTGGCCGAAGGGCGCCTACATCTCCGGGCACATCCTTGGCTCGACGATTCAGGGCATCCGCTTCGGCCACCCTGTCGATACGTTCCTCGAGCAGGCGAAGATCCTCATGCCCACGCTCAACGGCGTGGTGGGAGGGACCAGCAATCACACCGGCTACTACCCCCACATCCAGGTGCACGTCGAGCGCGGGATGATCACGAAGATCGAGGGTGGGGGCAAGTACGGCGAGCTCTGGCGGGAAGTGGTCGAGCGTTACAAGGACGTGCAGTACCCGGGCTTCCCGTACAAGGGCTGGGCCTACTTCAACGATGCCTCGATCGGCACCAACGCCAAGAGCTACCGGCAGATCGAGACCCTGTGGAAGTACAACGACTCGTGGACCAACCTGCCGGAGCGCGCCCAGGCGGGCGTGATCCACTTCGGCTTCGGCGCGGAGCATTGGGACCAGACCTTCCTGTCGTACTGCAAGGCCAACAAGCTGCCGACGATGCACTTCCCGCACGTCCATAACGTGTTCGCCACATACGAAATCAAGGATCGCGACACCGGGGAGTGGGTGAAGCTCATCGACCGTGGGCGGCTCACGATGCTGGACGACCCGGAGGTGGTGCGCCTCGCGCACATGCTGGGCGGTGCGCAGCATCTGGAGTACGACTGGATCCCCGCGCTGCCCGGCATCAACTGGCCGGGCGACTATTGGACCGACTATGCCCACGATCCGGTGGCGTGGATCCGACGCGAGCAGGAAGGCGAGTTCGTGACCTCCGGCGGGACAGTACGATGAGGGACGCGCCTGCAATGCATGCTGCCGCCCCACCCGACTCGGCTTCGTCGGTCGACGCGTCACCGGTCGAAGCGTTCCGGGTCGCGGCCGAGCCCTTCTACCTCTCGGTGGGCGACGAGGTGCCGCTGTTCGAGGCGGCCTGGCGCGAGCGCATGCCGGTGCTGCTCAAGGGGCCGACCGGCTGCGGCAAGACCCGGTTCGTAGAATACATGTCGTGGCGGCTCGGCCAGCGCGAGAGCGGCGCCGGGCCCGGCATGCCGCTCGTCACCATCAGCTGTCACGAGGACCTCACCGCGACCGACCTCGTCGGACGCTACCTCCTCTCCGCCGACGGCACGCAGTGGCTGGACGGCCCGCTCACCCGGGCGGTCAAGCGCGGCGGGTTGTGCTATCTCGACGAGGTGGTCGAGGCGCGCAAGGACACCATCGTGGTGATCCATTCCCTGACCGACCACCGCCGGCTGCTGCCGATCGAAAAGAAGGGCGAGCTCCTGCGCGCGCATCCGGACTTCCTGCTCGTGGTGTCGTACAACCCCGGTTACCAGTCCACCATCAAGGACCTGAAGCACAGCACGCGGCAGCGCTTCATCTCGATCGAGTTCGACTATCCCGCGCAGGGCATCGAGCAGCGCATCATCGCGCGCGAAGCGCGTGTCGAGCCGGAGATCGCGAGTTCGCTCGCGCTCATTGGCATGCAGATCCGCCACCTCGAGCAGCAGAATCTGCTCGAGGGTCCGAGCACCCGCCTGCTGATCTATGCGGGCCGGTTGATTGCGCAGGGTGTGGCACCCCGGCGGGCCTGCGACGTGGCGATCGTGCAGGCCATGACCGACGACCCGATCCTCGCCAAGGGCGTGCGCCAGGTCGTGGAAGCCGTGTTGCCTTGAGAGGCTATGTCACGCCCGGGGTGCGCGAGGCCCTGAAGCGCCTGGGCACCGGCAGTCCGCGCGGCGACGACGACCACCCCCATCCGGGACAGTCACTCGAAGGCGCCGGTCCCGTCCTGGGACTCTATTACCGGGCACTCTCGGGACGCAACGCCGCGCTCCTGCCGTACGGGAACAAGGACGATCCGGCCCAGTATCCCGATACGCATACCACGATTCGCCTGCCCGAGCGCATCACCCGGTTCGCGCAGAACGCCGGCAACTTCGCCTGGTACAAGGTCGCTCTCACCCATCGTGCCGCGCACTACGAGGGTGGCACGTTCGCATTCGACTTGGATCGCGATGCCGCGCTCTACCCGCGGCTGCGGCCCATGCGTGCCGAGGTGATCCGCTACGAGCACGATGCCGACCTCGAGACGTTCTTCCGGATCTTCGCCCAGCGCGAGTTCGCGATCGAGGTCTTCACGCTGTGCGAGGATCTGCGCCTCGACGCTTGGGCCAAGCGCCGCTACGCCGGGCTGCGCCGGGCATTCGAGCGCGTGCAACAGGCGGCGCTGGCCGACCGGCCGGCGATCAGCGCGCTGCGTCCCCGCGATGCTCTGGCGGAGTTCACCGTGCGGATCACGCTCGGCATTGAGGCGAGTCCGACTGTGCCAGCGGTGCTGCACGAATCCGTTCGCCAGATGTTGGCGGTGCTGGCGCCACTGGCCCAGCCGGACGCGACGGTCGAGGACAGTGCGGAAGCGGCCATGCGCGCCTATTGCCTGTTGCTGCGCCTGCCGAACCTGGAGGCGGATTACGGTCCGGCGACCGAGGTCGATCTCGGTGCCGCGCCCGCCACGTTCGCGTGGCCCACACTCTGGCCGGAACCGGAGCGCACCTATCTCGAGGGCGACGAGGTGCTGGCGACAACCATTGCCCCGGTCGGTTATCGCGACCGCCTCGGCTCGCGCTACACGCTCTACCGCGGCGCGGGTCCGCTCGACCAGCAGGCCATCTACCGGTTTACGCAGGAAAGCCGTGTCGGCCATGCGGCGTCCGCAGTGGCGACCGACGCCACCGCCGACGACCGGCCCGCGCCGCCGCCCGAGCCGATGGAGCACGACCATCACGATCACTTCGGCGAGGACCCCGAGCATCACCAACCCGGGGAGCTGCATGCCCACGAGCGCGCGTCATTCGTCTATCCCGAATGGGACCACGTGCAGGGCGCGTACCGCCGCAACTGGTGCCTCGTACGCGAGACGCGTCTCGATCCCGGGCCGTCGACCCGTTATTTCGACGAGACGCTGCAAGCCTACGGAGCGCTGGTGCCGCAGGTCCGGCGGCAGATCGAGCGCCTGTCGCGCGAAGGCCTGCGCAAGGTGCACCGCCTGCCGCACGGCGAGGAGCTCGACCTCGATGCCGCCATCGAGGCCCTGGTGGACCAGCGTAGCGGGCACGTGCCGTCGGAGCACGTCTACGTGTCGCGCCAGAAGCTCGCCCGCGATGTCGCCGCAGCTTTTCTGGTCGACGTGAGCTCCTCGACCGCCGAGCACGTCGACGCGCCGCGGCGCGCGTCGAGCGATGCTCTCGTCCTGCCCGAGGGCCTGACGCTGCACGGCCGCAACTACCGTACCATCCTCGATCTCGAGAAGGAGACCATCGTCCTCCTGCTTACCGCCCTCGAGCGCATCGGCGACACTTACGGCATCTATTGCTTTTCCGGGAGCGGCCGCGAGGACGTGCGGTTCATGGTGGTGAAGGACCTCGAGGAGCGATTGTCGGATCGCATTGCGGCGCGGGTATCGGCCATCCGTCCCGTGCACACCACCCGCATGGCGCCGGCGATTCGCCACGCCGTGCGCAAGCTTCGGTCGCACGAAGCCCGGACGCGCCTCCTGGTGCTGATCTCGGACGGCCGGCCGTTCGACCTCGACTATGGGCAGGAATACGGGGACCAAGCCGAAGTCGAGTACGCCATCCGCGACACCCGCGCGGCCCTCGAGGAAGCCCGGCGCGCGGGCATCACGCCGTTCGTGCTCACCATCGATTCACAGGGCAACGACTATTTGCGGGCGATGTGCGAGGGATTCGGGTACGAGATCCTGCAGGACGTGCGGGAGTTGCCGGCACGCCTGCTCACGCTCTACCAAGCTTTGACCGAAGCGGCGTGAACGCCGGAAGTCGAGTCTGACCCTACTTCCCCCGCGGCATTCGCCATCGCATAGGCGGCCACTTCGGCATGGGTCGCGAACCAGACGTCCCCCTTCGACTTCGCGTGGCGGATCAGCTCGTCGATGATCCAGATGCGGGAACGATATCCGATGATGTGCGGATGGCAGGTGATCTGGCAGATGCCACCCTCCTCGTACGCCATGTCGAACTCGCGCTTGAAGATGTCGAACACAGCGGTCGGCGGCGTGTAGGGCCGAAGCGACTGGAAGCGCATCATCATGAAGTAGACCGCGTCGTCCCGAATCCACTCGACGGGCAGTTCGACGATGCCGGTCGGCTCGCCGTCGAGCAGCAGCTCGTAGCAATCCTCATCCGCCATGAGCGAGGAGTCGTACGCGATGCCCATTTCCTTCTCGATACGCAGGGTGTTCTCGCTGAAGTCCCACGATGGAGTACGCACGCCCGTGGGCCGCACGCCGGTGATCTTCTCCAGGGCATCCCGCGCGCGCAGCATCAGGTCGCGCTCGGCCTCGTAGGGCAAGGTCGAGTTGACCTCGTGGATCCAGCCATGGAGCCCGATCTCGTGGCCTTCGGCGATTACGCGCCGCTGCTCGTCCGGATAGGTGAGCGCCGCAACGGCGGGAACGTAGAACGTTGCCTTGACGTCATGGCGTGCGAGCAACTCGAGCAGCCGGGGGACCCCGACGCGGCTGCCGTACTGACCCCAGGCGATGCGCCCGATCGACTTCCCGCCGTCGCGGAGCTCATTGGTCTCGTGATCGGAGTCGAACGAAAGCGCGAAAGCACAGCGGGCACCGTTTTTCCATGCTCTCGGGCGATAGCTTCGACCGGCACGTACATGGTTGATGAGCTTCTGCCAGTGCGCCTCCGGCCATTGCCACGGCTGCAGCGACGCCACGTCGTCGTTCATTGCGGTTCTCCCTCGTCAGGCCACCGGCCCGCCGGTGACCGGCAGCACCTGGCCCGTGATCCATGACGCATGATCGGAGGCGAGGAACAGCACGGCGTTCGCGATGTCGTCGGGCGTGCCCATCCGGCGCATGGCGATGCGGTCCAGGAACGCCTTCTGGCCCTCGACTCCGTAGCTCGCCCATTGCCGCTCGTAGTCGGGGCTGGTGCAGAGGAAACCCGGCGCCACCGAGTTGACGGTGATGCCGTGCGGGCCGAGCTCCTGCGCAAGCTGGCGGACAAGGCCGAGCTGGCCGTGCTTGGCCGCTGCATAGCTTTGGATACCGGTGAGGCTCGTCGCGAGCGCAGCGCGGCTCGAGATCGTCACGATGCGGCCGCGACCCGCCCGCTTCATCGCCCCGGCGACAGCCGATGCGAACACGAACGCGCCCGTCAGGTTGGCATCCACTACCGCGTGCCACTCTCCCAGGCTGACGCTATCAACGGGCTTGGCCGATTGCCCGAGCACACCCCCGGCAACGTACACCAGCACGTCGATCGCCTGGCCATCGGGTGCGGCGGCAGCCACCGCCTGGCGAACAGATTCCGGGTCCGTCACGTCGACGTAGCCGGCGCGAATCTCTCCGCCGCCACTGGGTGCGGGACCGGCGAAGCGCTCGATTTCGTCGACGAGCACGTCGCAGGCCCAGACCTGCGCCCCGCGTTGCGCAAAGTTTTCGGCAATGGCACGGCCGATGCCGCGCGCCGCGCCGGCGACGATCACTCGCCGCCCCGGGAACTCCACGAGCATGGATCACTCCTTACGCGAGCGGCTCCCGCGCCGTTTCGCGCAGCCTGACGATGACGATCGTGGAGACGATCGCGCACGCGATAACGTAGTACGTGGGCGAGATCGGCGAGCCCGTGCGGGCGATCAACCACGTTGCGATGAACGGCGCGAAGCCGCCGAAGATCGCCACCGCCAGTGCGTAGCCGGTCGACATGTACGTCGAGCGAGTCTTGGTCGGGAAGATTTCGGCGATGGCGGCCGGGCCTGCACCCGAGAACGGCGCGATGGCCAGACCGATCAGGAGCTGGATCAGCACGATGGTCGTCAACGAGGCACCCGACAGCATGACGCTGAACAGCGGATACGGCAGCACGATGAACGCGACGCAGCATGTGAGCAACAGCGGCTTGCGCCCGATGCGATCCGACAAGCGACCCATGAACGGGATCGCGACCATCAGCAACAGCAGCCCTGCCGTGTTCGACCACAGTGCGGCTGCGCGGCTCAAGCCCGCGTATTTTTGCGTGAAGGTGGGCATGTACGACAGGAAGATGTAGAACGCCACCGTCCAGAGCACCGTGAAGCCGAAGGCTCGCGCGGCAAGTACCAGTGGTGGGGTCGCCTGGGTGGGCAG
>JBDTWB010000045.1:0-23233 GCA_040006895.1 Casimicrobiaceae bacterium
GCGGGGCGGGGCGGGGCGGGGCGGGGCGGGGCGGGGCGGGGCGGGGCGGGGCGGGAGCGGGAGCGGGACCCCGGACTCCGTTACGGCCGGCCGATCCGGCCGCGCCCCGCGCAGGGCCCATGCGCGGAGTGGCATCGTCCGGCAACGCCGCCGCCATCGCCGCTCTCGCTGGAATCCATCGCGTCGTCGCCGAGGCGCTGCCGCCAATCCACGTTTTTGTCGCCCCCGGGCGACTAAGCCGACACACGGCGCACCGCCCCCTGAACTCCATCGACGCGCCATGAACCCGCAATGAACCCGCAATGGGCAAGCATCGAGGCCAGGCTCGGCGACATCACCGAATTGCCGGTGGACGCGATCGTCAATGCCGCCAACGAAAACCTGCGCGGCGGCGGCGGGGTGGATGGGGCGATCCACCGTGCCGCGGGTCCCGAGCTGCTCGAAGCCTGTCGCCGCCTCGGCCGCTGTCCCACCGGCGATGCGCGCATCACGCCGGGTTTCCGGCTGCCCTCGCGGTACGTGATCCACGTGGTGGGGCCCGTGTGGCGCGGCGGGGGGGCCGAGGAAGCGAGCCTGCTCGCCTCGTGCTACCGTCGTGCGATTGCGCTCGCGATGGAGCACCGCCTCGGCTCGATCGCGTTTCCGGCGATCAGCACCGGAGTGTATGGCTACCCGGTAGAGGCAGCGGCGGAGATCGCCGTACGGACGGTGCGCGATGCCCGACATGCCGCGCCGCATCTCGCGATGGTGATCTTCTGCTGCTTTTCACAGCCGAGCCTGCGCGCGCACGAGGCTGCACTGGCCCGATTCTGCGGCGCTTCCTCCTGAAAGGAATCCAGCGCCGCACGGGACGAGTCGGATTTACGGAGTCAGAGTCGCGCCTTCGCGCGGGCAATAGCCTCGTTGGCGAGTTCGACGGCCTGGCGCACGCGACGGGCATCACGGCTGGCTGCCGATAGCGAGGTCGCAAGCTTGGCCGATAACGCGCAGGCCAGGTGCACCCGGGCCTTGAGCTGGTCCGCGCTGCTGGGTGAATTGATGAGCTGCCTGGCGTCCTCGGTCACCGCCGCCAGCAGCTTGGCCAGGCGTTCGAGCGTGGCGATATCCTTGGCGGTGGCGTCGGGTAGTGCAGGGTTGGTCATGACGGGATGCTCTTCATGCAAGTTGTCTGTAATACGCACCGCTTGTAAGAAGTTCACCCGAACCGGTCGCGCACCGGTGCGTCGTAGGCGCGCGAGGTTATCTGCTCCGGCTCGAGCAGGAGTGTTAAAGCAAGGAGCGGCCCACCCCGCTAACGGCCTGATCTGACGGCAGTCGATGCCTGTCGGGTCGCCGGCATGTAAATCCGGCCGACAGAACATGCATGGCGCGCGGCCTATCGTGGCGCTGCGTGCCTACGCTTACCGGCGCGATGCGGCACCCGCTGGCCGGCACGACTGTAAGCTACGAAGCCCCGCGCCACCGCCGCCCCGGCCGGTGAGCGCCGCCGACGTGCGCGGACGCATCGAAGCCGTACCCGAGGGCTTGAGGAATTCGTCGGCGGCCGCGTGCATGTATCGCAGGGCCATACGCAATGGCATCGGCGGGACGCGAACGTCAGGACCTCATGTCCGCCGTGGCCCACGGTACCCTGGACAAAACCCTTGCACTCCCGCCACGCCTGGCGGTGAAGATCGACACGGTGTACGCACGAACGACGTCGACATGCAGCACGACGTTCGACATGCAGCGGTGGGTTCGAAGGATGCCTCGGCGAGATACAGCCACGCATCGGTCACGGCCTCGCTGCGCCGGCCCGCTCCGTGTACGGGTGTGAAGCAACCGATGGGCGACGGACGAGGTGCAATGGGTGTCGATCCGCCCCACCCCCACTGACGAGGATTCGTCGCGTCCTCCGGGCCACTCGCCGCAGACAAAATGCGCTAAGCTGCCAACGTTTCCTGGCGGCGCCAGTTCCCTTTCGAGGAGCGGCGCGTCATGCGGCGCGTTGTGTGGCGTCAAGGTCCCGTGTGTGGCGTCAAGGTCCCGTGTGTGGCGCCAAGGTCCCTTGAGTGGCGCGAAGGTCCCATATCCCGGAGGAAAGCAGTCGTGGCGAGACTCAACATCAATGGCAAGGTACGCAACGTGGAGGTCGAGCCCGACACTCCGCTCCTCTGGGTAATCCGCGAACAGGTCGGCCTGACCGGCACCAAGTACGGCTGCGGGGTCGCGCAGTGCGGCGCGTGCTCGGTGCATATCAACGGCGAGGTGACGCGTTCGTGCTCGTTGCCGGTCAGCGCCGTCAAGCCCACCGATCGCATCGTGACGATCGAGGGGCTCTCGCCCAGCGTCAGCCACCCCGTGCAAAAGGCCTGGCTGGCGCTGGACGTTCCGCAATGCGGCTACTGCCAGTCGGGGCAGATCATGGCCGCCGCGGCGCTGCTCGCCAAGAGCGCCTCGCCGACCGACGCCGATATCGATGCGGCCATGACCAACATCTGCCGCTGTGGCACCTACCAACGCATTCGGGCCGCCGTGCACATGGCCGCCGAAGACTCCAAGGCCGGACGCAAGGGCAGCGACAAGCCTGCCGGCGCCAAGGCAAAGGCATAAGGGCGCCATCATGACCAGGACCACATCCAAGACCGCCCGATCGCTGTCGCTTTCGCGTCGGCGATTCATCGTCGGCTCCGCCGCACTTGCCGGCGGCGGGCTCGCGCTCGGCATCCCCGCGATCGCCGCCACGACCGCCGCCGCGAACGCGGCCACGGCCGGCCGGCCCACGCCGATGGCCGCGTCTTCCGCACCCGAGGTCAATGCCTGGGTGGTGATCCGCCCCGACGATACGGTAGTCATCCGCGTCGCCCGTTCGGAGATGGGCCAGGGGACGATGACCGGACTGGCGCAGCTCGTGACCGAGGAGCTCGAATGCGACTGGAACAAGGTCACGACCGAGATGCCGACCCCCGGCGAGAACCTCGCCCGCAAGCGCGCATGGGGCGAGATGGGCACCGGCGGCAGTCGCGGCATCCGCACCTCCGAGGACTATGTCCGGCGCGGCGGCGCCGCAGCCCGCATCATGCTGCTGCAGGCTGCCGCCAACGAATGGAACGTCCCCGCGGCCGAGCTCACCGTGTCCGACGGCATCGTCCGGCACGCCGCGTCGGGGCGTAGCACGTCGTACGGCAAGCTCGCGGCCAAGGCCGCCGCCCTGCCCGCGCCGGATCCGAAGAGCATCACCCTGAAGGATCCGCGCACGTGGAAAGTCGCCGGCAAGCCAATGAAGCGACTCGACACTGCGCCCAAGCTCAACGGCAGCCTGGTCTATGCGATCGACCTTCAGCTACCCGGGATGCTCAATGCGGCCATTGCCCACTGTCCGGTGTTCGGCGGCAAGCCGGTGAGCTTCGACGGCGAGAAGATCGCGCGCATGCCCGGCAAGCCGCGCGCGGTGAAGGTGAATGACGCGACGGTCGCCGTGGTGGCCGATACCTGGTGGCGGGCAAAGAAGGCGCTCGAGGCACTGCCGGTCGCCTGGGAAGAGGGCCCCGGGGCGACGGAGTCGTCGGCAACGATCGCCGCGCACCTGGCCGAGGGGCTCAAGGCGTCCGAAGCGTTCCAATATCGCAACGAAGGCGATGCCACCAAGGCGATCGCCGGAGCCGCCAAGAAGGTCGAGGCGGTGTACAGCACGCCGTTCCTCGCCCACTCCACGCTGGAGCCGATGAATTGCACGGTGCGCATCACGGCGGATCGCGCCGAAGCGTGGGCGCCGACCCAGAACGCCGATTCGGCGCTGGCGGCGCTGGCCGAGGCGACCGGCCTCCCGCTGGAGAAGTGCGACATCTACAAGCACACCCTGGGCGGCGGCTTCGGTCGGCGCGGCGCGGCCGACTACGTGCGCGAAGCCGCGGCGATCGGCAAGCAATTTCCCGGGGTGCCCGTGAAGATGATCTGGAGTCGCGAGGAGGACACCACCCACGACTACTACCGGCCCATCTCCCAGTGCCGTCTCGCCGCAGGCCTGGACGAGAGCGGCAACTTGCAGGGGTTCTA
This sequence comes from Casimicrobiaceae bacterium, assembly GCA_040006895.1. Taxonomy (GTDB): domain Bacteria; phylum Pseudomonadota; class Gammaproteobacteria; order Burkholderiales; family Casimicrobiaceae; genus CAIWHR01. The sequence goes on from JBDTWB010000045.1 coordinate 4,036, forward strand.
CCTGCGCATGTCGGGGCAGTCGATCAATGCCTTCAACGGCTCGCCATTGGCCAAGGACGGCAAGGACGAGCGCCAGTTGCAGGGCTATTACGAGAAGGCCGGGGATGCCCAGCTCGGCTACACCTTCCCGAACCTGCTGATCGAGTACGCGATGCGCAACACCCACGTACCCGTTGGGCCGTGGCGCGGGGTCAACACCAACCAGAACGGCATCTACTTCGAGTGCTTCATGGATGAGGTGGCGAAGGCCGCCGGCAAGGATCCGCTCGAGTTTCGTCGCGCCTACATGGGCAAGCACCCCAAGCACCTGGCTGTCCTCAATGCGGCCGCCGAAAAGGGCGACTGGGGCAAGCCGCTGCCGGCCGGGGTGCATCGCGGCATCGCCCAGTTCATGGGCTATGGCAGCTATTCGGCGGCGGTGGCCGAAGTTTCGGTAAGCGACAAGGGCGACGTGAAGGTGCATCGCATGGTGCTGGCGCTCAACTGCGGTCACGCCGTGAATCCCGACCAGATCGCGGCCCAGGTGGAAGGCTCGGTGGCCTATGGCCTCACGGCCACGTTCTACGGCGAGAACACGATCGAGAAGGGTCGCGTGGTCGAGAACAACTTCCACACCTATCCGATCATGCGGATCGCCGAGATGCCGAAGGTGGAGACCGTGATCGTGCCCACGTACGACTTCTGGGGCGGGGTCGGCGAGCCGACCATCTGCGTGGTGGCACCCGCGGTGCTGAACGCGATCTTCGCGGCCACCGGCAAGCCGGTACGCAACCTGCCGCTCAAGAACCAGACGGCGGTGCTCGCCAAGAGCGCCTGACCGCGGAGCGCGTGCGGCGAAGGACCGGGCCATACGCGGTCGCCGCGGCGGCGCTGGCGCTGGTGGTTGGCATCGCGCGGACCGTCCTCGCCGACCCGTCGCCGGTGCCCCCGGGTGCTGTGATCGTCGCGGGTGATGCCATTGCCGCGCCGCTCGCGCCTGCCGGTGATGCGGCGCGGGGCCGCGCACTGCTGGTCGCGCGCGAAAGCGCCAACTGCATCCTCTGTCATGCGATTCCGGATCCCGCATTGCGCTTTGCGGGGGACGTCGGGCCGTCGCTGGCCGGGATCGGGCGCCGCCTTTCGGTCGGGGCGCTGCGCCTTCGGGTGGTCGACAACTCCCGGGTGAATCCGCTGTCCATCATGCCGAGCTACTATCGAACCGACGATCTCGACAGTGTCGCCCCCGCCTACCGCGGCAAGACGATCCTGTCGGCACAGGAAGTCGAGGACGTGGTGGCCTACCTGTCGACCCTGCGATGAAACGCGTGCCCTTGCCCTTGCCGTTGTCCATTGCCGCGGGCGTGCCGCGACGGCGGTTCATCGCCGCTGCGGGCGCACTGGCGATCGTGCCGTGGCTGCCGGCCTGGGCCGCGGATCCGGCGATGCCCGACATTCCGGCACTGGCGAGTTTTCTCGCCGGCCGGACGCCGCGCTGGCAGCGGCTCACCTTGACCCTGCCCCGCCTCGCCGACAACGGCTTTGCGGTGCCGCTCAAGCTCGCGATGGCCGGTCCATTCCCATCGGGCGCGCACGTGCGCACCATTCACCTATTCTCGGAGGCCAATCCGGTCCCGGACATGGCGATATTCGAGTTCCCGGTGCCGGTGGGACGCGTCGAGATCGAATCGCGCATCCGGCTCGCCGGGACGCAGCACATCGTGGCGATTGCAACCCTCGCCGACGGCACCCTCCACGCATCCGCCGCCGAGGTGATCGTGACCCTCGCCGGCTGCATGGACGGGACCTGACCCATGGCCGATTCCCGCCTCAACATCCCCAGCTCGGTCACTCCCGGCGAGCCGTTCGAGGTGCGGGTCTCGATCCGGCACGCGATGGAAACCGGGTACCGGATGGACAACCTCGGCAAGTCGATCGCGCGCAATGTCATTCGCCGCTTCACCTGCCGCTACAACGGCGAGCTGGTGTTCGCGGTGCAGATGAGCTCGGGCATCGCCGCCAATCCGTACCTGCGGTTTTTTGTGAACGCGCGGGACTCCGGCGAGCTCGTCTTCGAATGGGTCGACGACGGCGGCATCCAGGGCAGCGACCGCGCCAAGGTGACGGTACGGGCGTGAGCCGTATCCTGGCGGCGCTAGGCCTGCTTGCGCTCGCCGCGTCCGGCGCAGCGCAGGAGCGGGCGCTGCCGCTGTCGGCGCTGCGCTCCGGGATCACCTTCGCCGGCACGGACGTGCGCGCCATGCAGGCCGACGATTTCGCCAATCCGGGCATGTTATGGGTGGAGCGGGGCGAAGCCTTGTGGCGCAGTCCCGAGGGTGCCGCCGGGGCCAGCTGCGCCTCGTGCCATGGCGACGCCGCAACCACGATGCGCGGCGTCGCGACCCGCTATCCGCGATGGGACGCCGCGAGTGGCCGTGTGGTCGAGCTGGAGGATCGCATCGATGCCTGCCGGCATGACCGCCAGCGCGCGCCGCCGTTCGGACGGGGTGCCGATCCGCTGCTCGCACTCGCCACATACGTCAGCTACCAGTCGCGCGACCTGCCCATGAAAGTGGCCATCGACGGCCCGGCCCGGCCGGCGTTCGAGCGCGGCCGCGCCTTCTACTACGCCCGCCATGGTCAGATGAACATCGCGTGTGCCCAGTGCCACGAGCAGAACTGGGGCAAGCGCCTTCTGGTGGAAACGATCAGCCAGGGGCACGGCACGGCGTTTCCGGCGTACCGGCTGGAATGGCAAGCGTTGGGCTCGCTGTCGCGCCGGCTGCGCGCCTGCCTGTTCGGCGTGCGCGCGGCGATGCCGCCGGAGGGCGCCCCCGAGCTTGCCGACCTGGCGCTGTTCCTGGCATGGCGGGCCGAAGGGCTGCCGCTGGAGTCTCCGGGCGTGCGTCGATAAGGCCGATCGAAGTGCGCCGAGGCGATCATGAACCATGAAGCGCATCTCGCCACCACGCCGCTGATGAAGCGCCGTCAGCGAGGGTGCCGTGCCGTCGGCGGTCGCATCGGCTCACGCTACGACGCGCCGGCATGGCCTGCCTGGAGCGCCGCATGAGCCACGATCGATCCGCAGGGTTGCCACTCGCCGGGGTGCGCGTGGTCGAGTTCGCCCACATGGTCATGGGCCCGAGCTGCGGCCTGGTGCTCGCCGATCTCGGCGCCGAGGTGATCAAGATCGAGCCGCTCGCGGGCGACAGCACGCGCCGCCTTCCGGGTGCGGGCGCCGGTTTCTTCGGCATGTTCAACCGTAACAAGCAAAGCGTGGCGGTGGACGTGCACACGCCGGAGGGCCATGCCATCGTCGCGAAGCTCATCGCCACCGCCGACATCGTGACCGAGAACTTCCGGCCCGGCAGCATGGCCAAGCTCGGCTTCGACTACGCCGCGCTCGCAGCCTCGCATCCGCGACTCGTCTACGTCTCCCACAAGGGCTTTTTGCCGGGACCCTATGAGTCGCGCACGGCGCTGGACGAGGTCGTGCAGATGATGGGCGGGCTCGCGTACATGACCGGCCCGGAAGGACGTCCCCTGCGCGCCGGTACATCGGTGAACGACATCATGGGCGGCATGTTCGGTGCGATCGGGGCCCTCGCCGCGTTGCGCGAGCGCGACCGTACGGGCAAGGGCCAGGAAGTGCAGGCCGGGCTGTTCGAGAACAACGTGTTCCTGGTCGGCATCCACATGCTGCAATACGCGGTGACCGGCACGCCGGCGCCGCCGATGCCCAGCCGCATTTCCGCGTGGGGGATCTATGACGTGTTCACCGTGCGTGACGGCGCGACGATATTCCTGGCCGTGGTCTCGGACGGTCAGTGGACCAGCTTTTGCGATGCCTTCGGCCTCGCCGATCTCAAGGCCGATGCGCGGCTCGCCACCAACCGGGATCGCGTCCACGCCCGCGACTGGCTCATCCCGGTGCTGCGCGAGCGATTCTCGACGCGCGACGTCGACGAGGTTGCGCAGACCTTCGAACGTCAAGGACTGCCGTATGCGCGCATTGCCCGCCCCCACGATCTCTACGACGATCCGCATCTCCTGGCGTCCGGCGGGCTCGCACCGCTCGAGATTCCCGCCGACGGCAGCCCGGCCGCCCGTGCCATCCATACCCTTGTGCCGCTGCTGCCCGTGGTGATGGACGCTGCGCGCCTGGAAGTGCGCTCCCAGCCGCCGCCGCTCGGCGCGGACACGGCGCGCGTGCTGTCGGCGCTCGGCTACTCCGCTGCCGCGATCGACGCCCTGGCGGTATCCGGCACGATCCACATCGCGCCGGACGATAGTCGTGCCCCGGGTGGGGGCACCGGCGCGCCATCATGACTACGGCGCGCGAGCAGATGATCGCCGGCGAGTCCTATGACCCGCACGATGCGGAGCTCGTCGCCCTGCGACAGCATGCCCACGGCCTGTGCCGGGAACTCGATCCCACGCCCGATATGCCGGCCGCTGCGCGCCGCAGGATTCTGGATACGCTGTTCGCCGCGCCCACCGGCGTGTACGTCCAGCCGCCGTTCTTTTGCGACTACGGTTTCAATATTCGCTTCGGTCCGGGTTGCTACCTCAATGTCAATTGCGTGCTGCTCGACGTGTGCGCCATCGACGTGGGCGCGCGCGTGCTGTTCGGTCCCGCGGTGCAGGTGTACACGGCCACGCATCCGCTCGATGCGGTCGCGCGGCGCACGGTCGAGCACGGCGCACCGGTGCGCATCGGCGACGACGTGTGGATCGGCGGCGGGGCGATCATCTGCCCCGGCGTCACGATCGGCGCGCGCACCGTGATCGGCGCCGGCGCCGTCGTGGTGCGCGACGTGCCGGACGACGTTCTGGCGGTGGGCAATCCCTGTCGCGTGGTGCGCACCCTGCGCTGACGCGATACGTGCAGCGCCGAAGGCCGGCGCGGTTTCAGGATACGCTTGACAAACCGAGACGAACTTGGCCGATGTCGCGCCCACGCACGCACCGCTTATCCACACAAACTGTGGATAGAGTGGTGGATGATCGGCCTGCAGGGCGCGCCGGTGCTGGCTCGCGGTTGCGTGCCGCATAATTGGTCAATCATCGGCGCAGGCCGCTTGGAATCGTGCGACCCACACGCGGACGACGACGTCAATGGGTGCGGCATGCAATTCTCCGGCCGTGCGGCGTTGCCGGGCCCCGCAAAAGCGACGTCGGCGACGCGCCCGCGGCCTAGCGGCGGGCGATGCAGTCGCGGATCGCCAGCACCAGCGCGCGCATGTCCGGATCGGCGACGGGCTCGGCGATGCGGCGGCTGCACTGCCGCGAACCGTCCTCGATGGCGATGACGTAGGTGCGGGCGTCGGGATGCGCCGCGGTCGCGTCGTCGGGAGCCCTCGTCCAGAACCGCGCGCTCTCGATCAGCCGGCAAAGGCGGTTGCGCTGGTCGAGCGGCAACGCCTCGAGATCGAGCGTCGCGGCTGCCTGTCGCCGCGGGAAGTACGCGACGCCGCCGTCGGTGGAGAACGCGATGCGCACGTCAGCCCGCCCGGATGCCGACCTCGTTCCATCCCGCGACGACCGCCTTGCGCACTTTGGTGCCGAAGAGATGCCCCGCGTTGATCGCAGTGGCGCGGGCGAACTGGACAAAGGTCGCGGTGGGCTTCAGGCGCTTGTCCCGCAGCGTCTCGTACCACACGCGTCCGGCCTGCTCCCAGGCGTAGCCGCCGAGCCCAGCGGCCACGAGGTGGAACGCCCGGTTGGGAATGCCCGAGTTGATGTGGACGCCACCATTGTCCGCGGTGGTGTGCACGAAGTCGCGCATGTGGGCGGGCTGCTCGTCCTTGCCCAGCACAGGATCGTCGAACGCCGTGCCGGGTGCCTTCATCGAGCGCAGGGCCACACCATGCACCCGTGCCGTGAACAGGCCTGCACCGATCAGCCAGTCCGCATCGGCGGCCTTCTCCCTGCGGACATATTGCTTGACCAGCGAGCCGAACACATCCGACACCGATTCATTGAGCGCACCGGACTCGCCGGTGTACACGAGCCGCGCTTCATCGCCGGTGACGCCATGGGTGAGTTCGTGGGCGATCACGTCGAGCGCAATCGTGAAGCGATTGAAAAGGTCGCCGTCACCGTCGCCGAACACCATCTGCCGGCCGTTCCAGAAGGCATTGTCGTAGCGCCGGCCGTAATGGACCGTGGCGTCGAGATGCATGCCTTCGTCGTCGATGGAATTCCGCCCGTAGGCCGCGGCATAGAAGTCGAACGTGGCGCCGAGGCCGGCGTACGCTTCGTTGACCGCTTGGTCCTTGGAATCGGCGGTGCCTTCGCTGCGCACCAGCTTGCCCGGCAGAACCTCGAGGTTACGGGCGTCGTAGACGCTGCGCGCCTTGGCGCCGGACGCGACCAGCGGCAACGAGGGCGCGCCACCGTCGAGCAGCTGATACGTCGCGCGCGCCATGCGTACGGTCTCGTCGGTGGCCAGCGTTGCCAATGCCGTGGCGCGCTGGGCCGGCGATCCATTCTGGGCCATCCTGCGCAGCAGGTGCGACGGGATGATGGAGCAGCACGGGTTGTGCGTCGGAGCGTGCATGGTCGTCATTCCTCGTGATCGCGACGCGCGAAGCGCTCGCGTCGACGACGCCGGGGTATCACGCTACCACGGCTGGCCGGCACCGGCAGTCGGCCACACGGGCACCGACGATTTTACCGGGTGCCTGTGCGACGATGCGTGGCAGGCGGCGTTGCGTCCGCACAGGTTCAACGCGCCGTCTTGGCGACGATGTCGGCTTCGACCATGGCCCGCAATGCGGGGGTGATCCGGGGGTGCGCACCGAACCACTTGCCGAACCCGAAGCCTGCCTGGTGCAGCAGCATGCCGAGGCCGTCGGCGGTGCGATTGCCTTGTCGGCGCGCGGCCGCAAGCAGCTCGGTCTCGAGCGGCACGTACACGATGTCGTAGACCACCGCCTCGTGCTTGAGCGGAGCGAGGTCGATCGGCAGCCGCGGCTTGCCGACCATGCCTAGGGACGTGCAATTGACCAGCAGGTCGGCGCTTGGCAGGAGCCGCGCCAGCGACTCGAATCCGCCGCCGGCGACGACTCCACCGGCGAAGGCCGCGGCGAGCCCGACCTCGTGTGCCTCGGTGCGGTTGACCAAGACGACCGTGAGTCCGCGCGCGACGAGGGCGTAGGCCGCCGCGCGTGCCGCTCCGCCGGCGCCGAGGATAACCGCTCGACCACCCGGCACGTCCCAACCGGGCGCGCAGGCGTCGAGATTGGCGATGAATCCGTGGGCGTCCGAATTGCCGCCGAAGAGCGTGCCGCCTTCGCGCCATACGGTGTTGACGGCACCGATCGCCTCGGCGGCAGCGTCGCGTGCATCGACCAGGCGGAATGCCGTCTGCTTGTGCGGGACGGTGATGTTGCCGCCCACGTAGCCGTGCTCGCCGAGATGGGTGAGGAACGCGGGGAACGCCTCGGGCGTGAGCTCCTGCAGGTCGTAGGCGCCGCGGATGCCGAGCTCGTCGAGCCAATAGCCATGGATCATGGGCGAGCGCGAGTGCGCCACCGGGTAGCCCATCACGCAGGCGCGGGGAATGGTCGTGGTCATGTGATCATCATCGGGCGGTCAGAGCATCCGGGCAACGGGAGCGGCAGGCCACGATTGCGGGTCATGCCCCGCAGCGTCAACCCGCGACCGTGACCGCGTGGCAGGGCGCATCAGGTTCGCCGGGCGGGGTGCCTGGAAGTCCTGGTCAACGATCGGTAAAGAAATGGGCCGGGGTCGACTTCCCGAGGGGCGCACACTACAGCGACAGCGGGCCTGCAGGCAAGTCCGCTGCCGTTGCGCGGCGGTCGTTGCGAACGCACACTGCGGGCACGAACGTCGCGCGCAGTGCGCCGATGCGCGGCACGCGGCAGAACGGCCGGCGAGAGCCGACCCGGTTCCGCAGCGGGGCGGACCCCGCTGCGCGTGCTGGCCCTTGTATCCTGCACACTCCCCTGCACACTCCGGTCCGACAGGAAAGCCCATGACCCAAGCCGATCCCTCGCTCGCCGTGCTGGCCCATGTCACCACGGCGACGATCACCACCGTCCTGCTCAAGAAAGGCTTGCGTAACGTGTGGATGCGCGGCACGCGGCCGCTCGCACCCGGCCAGCCGCGACTGGTGGGTCGCGCCTTCACCCTGCGCTTCGTGCCGGCGCGCGAGGATCTCGCCACGCCCGAATCGTGGTCCTCGCCACGCTCGACCCGGGCCGCGATCGAGGCCATGCCCGAGGGCGTCATCGCCGTCGTCGACGCGATGGGCACCACCGACGCCGGCATCTTCGGCGATATCCTGTGTGCGCGCATGCATCGGCGCGGCGTCCAGGCGCTGATCACGGACGGCGTGGTGCGCGACATCGCCGGGGTGCTGGGCACAGGTCTGCCGGTGTGGTGCCAGGGCGTCGCGGCGCCGCCGTCGGTGGCCGGGCTCACGTTCGTGGGCTGGCAGGAGCCCGTGGGTTGCGGCGGGGTCGCGGTGTTCCCCGACGACGTCGTGGTGGTCGATGACGACGGTGCGGTGGTGATCCCGGCTGCGCTCCTCGACGAGGTCGTGGCGGAGTCCCCGGAGCAGGAGCACCTCGAAGCGTGGATCATGTCGGAAGTCGAACGCGGGGCCCCTTTGCCGGGTCTTTACCCTCCGAACGCCGAGGCCAAGGCCCGGTACGAGGCCCATCAGCGTGCCGTGGCGGCCCGCAGCGATTGACGGCGGGGCGCCACGGCGCAGTTCCAGCGAGAAGCACGAAGCAACGACATGGCACCCGGCACGTGCGCCGCGACCATGATTTCCGAAGGAGGGACACCATGAAACGCAAGGCAACGGCCCGCTGGACGGGCGGACTCAAGGACGGCCGGGGCACGCTCAGCTCGGACAGCAAGGTGCTGGCGGAGACCCAATACTCGTTCTCGACGCGATTCGAGAACGGCGTCGGCACGAACCCGGAGGAGCTGATCGCTGCGGCGCACGCCGGATGTTTCGCGATGGCGCTGTCCGGGCAGCTCGGCGCGGCCGGGATGACGGCGGAGCAGATCGATGTGACCGCGACGGTGTCGATTGAAAAGACCGACGCTGGCTTCACCATCACCGCCTCGCATCTCGACCTCGTCGCGCGCATTCCCGGCGCCGCGAAGGACGCGTTCGAGGCTGCGGCGAACAAGGCCAAGGAGGGTTGCCCGGTGTCGAAGGTGCTGAACGCCAAGATCTCCCTGGATGCTCGCCTGGAATCCTGAGTGGACCGCCATGGCCGGTGACGATCTCACGCTTTCGGTGCTCGACCAGTCGACCGCGGCAAAGGGACGACAGGAGAGCGAGGCCATCTGGGAGAGCCTCGCCCTGGCCCAGCACTGCGACGCGCTGGGCTACCACCGTTACTGGGTATCGGAGCATCACAACGGCGAGGCGATCGTCGGCACCGCACCCGAGGTGCTGATGGCGGCGATCGCAGCCACGACCTCGCGCATCCGGGTAGGCAGCGCGGGGGTGATGCTGCCGCATTATGCGGCGCTCAAGGTGGCGGAGCAGTTCCGCGTGCTGGAAGCGATCGCGCCCGGGCGCATCGATCTCGGGGTGGGGCGTGCGCCTGGTTCGGATCGGCTGACCGCATTTGCGCTCAATCCCGATGCCGCGGCGGCCGCGGAGCGGTTTCCGCAGCAGGTGCTCGATCTCATCGCCTGGGTATCGGCGATCCCACTGCCGGCCGACCATCCGTTTCGCGCCGTAGTCGCGCATCCGCGCGGGCCGACCCATCCCCAGGTCTGGATCCTCGGCAGTTCCGACTATGGCGCCCAGATGGCCGCACACTTCGGCTTGCCGTACGCCTACGCCTACTTTTTTTTCGAGGGCCGCGGCGTGGAGCAGGCCCTTGCATTGTATCGAGACAACTTTCGGCCGCGGCCCGACCATCCGCGCCCGCAGGCCACGATCTGCGTCTTTGCGCTGGCGGCGGACACCGAGGCCGAGGCGCGACGACTGCTGCGCACTCGCGAGCACTGGCGGGTGGGATTCGAGAAGGGGCTGCGACCGGCGCTCGTCACGCCCGAGGAGGCCGAGGTGCTGTATGCGAGCTACACAACCGACGAGCGCGCACGGGTGGAAGCGCTGCGCCGCCGCGCGATCGTGGGCACCGGGTCCCAGGTCGCGGCGCGGCTGCGCGAGCTCGCGGAGCAACTCGCGCTCGACGAGCTCGTGATCGTCACGTGGACGCACGATCCCGCGGCGCGCCGGCGCTCCTACGAGCTCATCGCCGAGGCATTCGCGCTGGGCAGCCACGCTACCGTCCACAACGCCGACGCGGTGGCGCCGTGATCGCCGTCATTTTCGAGGTGTGGCCGGCCGAAGGCCGCGCGGGCGAATACCTCGATATCGCGGCCGCGCTCAAGCCCCGCCTGCAGGCCATCGATGGCTTCGTTTCGGTCGAGCGTTTCCAGAGCCTCACCGAGCCCGGCAAGTACCTGTCCTTGTCGGTATGGCGCGACGAGGCCGCCGTGGCGAACTGGCGGTCCGTGGAAGCGCATCGCGCCGCGCAAGCGCGCGGTCGTGCGGACGTGTTCCGCGACTATCGCCTGCGCGTGGCCGCGGTATTGCGCGATTACGGAATGCACGAGCGCGGGGAAGCGCCGGCCGACAGTCGCGCCGCACATCCGTGAGGCGCCGCATCGGCGTCATCAGCGACACCCATGGCCTCATGCGGCCCGAGGCACTGCGGGCGCTCGCCGGGAGCGAGCAGATCATTCACGCGGGCGACATCGGCGCTCCGGAGGTGCTCGCCGCACTTGCGTGCATCGCCCCCGTCACCGCGGTCCGCGGCAACAACGATATCGCTGCCTGGGCCGATGCCATTCCCGCCACGTCGGTGCTCGCGATCGATGGCGTGTCGGTCTACGTGCTGCACGATGTGCACGGACTGAACGCGGATGCCGCGCGCACCCACCAGGTGGTGATCGCCGGGCATTCGCACCAACCGGACGTGGCCTGCCGCGGCGGCGTGCTGTTCGTCAACCCCGGCAGCGCGGGTCCGCGTCGTTTCAGCCTGCCGGTGACGGTCGCGACGCTGTGGGTGGAGGGCGATGAGGTCGAGGCCGTCATCGAACCACTGGAGTTGCCACCCTCGCGTCGTCGTTGAGCGACACTTCGACATCGAGTGCAGCGACCGCAACGCAGGTTCCGCTGCTCCGATCGTCGGGCTGCTAACGCCATCGCGCTGCGGAGCAACACGGCGCAGCCTCACTCGCGTGCGTCCCCAGTTCTCGCTGCGCAGCAGCACGCCAGCCATGCGATTGTCATTGGCCGGCCATGCGTGGAGGATTAGAATCGTCGAGGATTAAAATCAATTGATGGGGCCCGCTGCGATCCACGGGCGCTGCGGTAGTCGAAGCAGCGGTGGGAATGGCAGGCAGTGCGGCTCGCCATGCATGTCAGGAGAGTATTCATGTCGGCCAAGACAATATCCGCAAAGCATTTCGAAGAGTCGGTGCGTGCGTTCCTGCGCGCCCATCTCGGCGTCGTCCATCGCGAGGACGTAGGTCCATTGTTCGGACTGGTCGCGACGCTGCCCGGTGAGCTGGCGCTCGACGCCAGTGTCCGCCGGCGCTGGACCGAAGCGGTCAGCACTGCGCTCGCGCCTCATACCCGCGATTCGGCGGCGTCCGCCGTGCAATGGACGCGTGCCGTGTTGCATCCGGCGCCAGGCGAACGGCAGTCGCGGATGAGTGCGCTCGCGCCTGGCGTGCATGCCGCGTTGCGGGCGAGCATTCGCGCCAGCCGTCGCGCCGGCCGCTGATCGCGCATGGAGCTGCCCAGGAACACGTTCAAGCACGCGCTCGCGTCAGGCCGCCTGCAGCTCGGCCTCTGGTGCAGCCTGTCGCACCACTATTCGACCGAGGTGGTCGCGGGCGCGGGATTCGACTGGCTGTTGCTCGACACCGAGCATTCACCCAACGATCTCGAGTCGTTGTTGGCGCAACTGCAGGCCGTGGCGCCCTACCCCACCTCGGCGGTGGTGCGGGTCCCCTGGAACGACCCGGTGACCATCAAGCGGGTGCTCGACATCGGCGCGCAGACGCTGCTCGTACCGTATGTGCAGAACGCCGACGAAGCGCGGCAGGCGGTAGCTGCTGCGCGCTACCCCACGGCAGGCGTTCGCGGCGTCGCCGGGACGACCCGGGCGACGCGGTTCGGGCGCGTGCGCGACTACGCGCGCCGTGCGCACGACGAGATCTGCGTGCTGGTCCAGACCGAGACCCAGCAGGCGGTCGACGCCATCGAGTCGATCGCGGCGGTGGACGGGGTCGACGGCGTATTCATCGGTCCGGCCGATCTGCACGCGTCGCTCGGCCACGTCGGCGAGACGGCGCATGCCGACGTGCTGCCGGTGATCGACGACGCCATTACGCGGATCGTCAAGGCCGGCAAGGCGCCCGGCATTCTCACCGCCGACGAGACGCTTGCGCGGCGCTACATCGGACTCGGCGCGCGCTTTGTCGCGGTCGGCGCCGATGTCGGTATCCTGGCCCGCGGCGCGGACCGGCTCGCGGCCGCGTTCAAGAGCTAGACTCCGGCCGGGCAGTCGCGGCTACCCGCGCTCGGCGCGCGGCCGCAACTCGATCACCTCCGCCGGGGCGCTGGCGTCGCCCGTGGTCGCTGCGGAACTGTCCTCGCGACGCTGACGCGCGCTGCAATACACATCGAGGGCCGTGACACTCGCGACCGCTGCGGTAGCGGCGGCAAGGCGCCCGCGCTTGCCCTCGGGCGAGCTCAGTGCGGCACCGAGCAGGGCGAGATTCACGGCATCGCCGGCCACGCGCGACCATAGCCAGCCGGACCGTGGCTGGCCCGACAGGATGCCCACCCCACTGGCAATCTCTCGCAAGCCCACGGCCCGCAGGAGATTCGGGTGTGATTCCACGCCGATGGCCCGGCCGACCTGGCGCGGGGCGACGACTTCGGCAAGTCCCAGCGCCACGCTGAACCAGCCGAGCGCGCGGGCGAGCATTTCCTCGTCGGGCTGCTGGATGCCCGCGGTGGCCGCGGAGGGTAAGCCATCACCAACCGTGGCCTCGCGCGCGGTTCGGGTCCCCGTCTGCGGGCCTTCCGGTTGCAACGGGTCTTGCTCGAGCGGGTCGTTCTGCATAGGCGGCATATCCTGTGAAGCTTGGAACTCCGGTCGCATGGTCCGCGCGGCATTCGTAGTCCGGGCGGCACTCTTGGTAAGTGCCCGCTGGATCGAGAAGGGTTCCCGGCGTGCGCGTGAATGGGCGCGGGGGCGTCGGGGACTAGCGTCAGAGGGCGAGGGACGTCGGTCGCAGAGGGCCGAGGCACATCGGTCGCAGAGGGCCGAGGGACATCGGTCGCAGAGCGCCCGGGGGTCGCGGCGACGCTATCCCGGCCTCCATGCCGGCCGGCCCGACTACGCGCCGCACCCGGGCGCTGAGTGAAGGCGACGGCTCGGCGCCGAAAAAGAGGGCGCAGGGCCGGGGAGTCGGGTGGCCGCGTCCCGCGGATGCGGAAGGATGACCCTGCGGCTACGACGGCACCGGCTCGGGCCGGCGCGCGGGCACGGCCCGAGCGCGCTGCAGGAAGGCGACCAGCGCGGCGATCAGCAACGCTGGAATGTACAGCCATTCCTTGTCGAGGCGCTCGCGCTCGACCTCGACACCGGTGATCATGAAGCCCTGTTCGAATCCCGCCTTGTCCGCGGCGCTGTTGAGGGCGACGGCCATCACCTGCGTGCCGCTTGGTGTTTGCATGAGGGTCAGGCCGGCGCGAGCGATGCGCTGCGCACCCGAGCCGGTGTCGGCGAGCGGCAGCAGCACCGTCTTCTTGCGGTCCTTGCCCTCGAGGGTCGTGCCCTCGATGCGTACCCGCAGCCCGGCGGGCGGAGGATTGTCGGCCCGCGCCTGCACCGATTCGGCAGGGGCCATCTCGAACTTCGGCTGAACCATGTCGAGCCAGAATCCCGGCCGGAGCAGCGTGAAGGTGACCAGGAGCAGCAGCACCGACTCGTACCACCGGCTCTTGGTCAGGAACCAGCCCTGGGAGCCGGCGGCGAAGAAGAGCATGCCGGCGACGGCGCTCGCGATCACCATGAGCAGATGCGCCCAGGAGGTCACGCCGATCATGAGGAGCTGGGGATTGAAGATGAACATGAACGGCAGGATGAGGGTGCGGCTGCTGTACCAGAACGCTGTCGCGCCGGTCTTGATCGGATCGGCGCGGGAGATCGCCGCCGCGGCGAACGATGCCAGGCCGACCGGTGGAGTGACGTCCGCCATCAGGCCGAAATAGAACACGAACATGTGCACGGCGACGAGGGGTACCACCAGTCCCGACTGCGCACCGAGCTCCACCACCACCGGCGCCATCAGGGTCGACACCACGATATAGCTGGCGGTGGTCGGCATGCCCATGCCGAGCAGCAGGCAGATGAACGCGACCAGCACCAGCATGGCGATGATGTTCCCTGCCGACACGGTTTCCACGAACTCGGTCATCACGAGACCCAGTCCGGTCACCGACACCGTGCCGACGATAATGCCAGCCGCCGCCGTCGCGAGCGCGATGCCGATCATGTTGCGGGCACCGCGCTCGAGGCCGTCGATGAGGTCGTCCCAGCCGGCGCGAACGATCGCGGCATTCAGCGGCTGGCCGCGGAACAGCGCGAGCAGCGGCTTCTGGGTGAGCAGGATCACGATCAGCAGCATGGATGCATAGAACGCCGACAGGCCCGGCGAGAGGTCCTCGACCAGCAGCGCCCACACCAGCAGCACCACCGGCAGAAGGTAGTGCAACCCCGCGAGCAGGGTGGCACCGAGCGGCGGCAGGGTGAGCAACGGCGCGTTCGGGTCGTCCACGGTGAGGTCGGGCTCGCGTGCGACCTGGCGCACGATGAGTACATAGGCCACGGCGAGCAGCGCCAGGATGATCCAGGTCGCGGACGGACCCGCGACGCCCTTGATCCAGCCCAGGCCGTAGTAGACGACGTTGGCGACGACCACCAGGGCGGCGATGGTCATGAGGATGCCAAGGATGCGTTGTCGGGACGACACGTGCTCGCTGCGCGGGATGCCTTCGATGCCGGCCTTGCAGGCCTCGAGATGGACGATGTAGAACAGCGCGATGTACGAAATGATCGCGGGTAGGAATGCGTTCTTGACGATCTCGGAGTAGGGAACGCCCACGTATTCGGCCATCAGGAAGGCGGCCGCGCCCATCACCGGCGGCATGATCTGGCCGTCGACACCGGCAGCGACCTCGATCGCCCCGGCCTTCTGCGGCGAGTAGCCGACTCGCTTCATCAGCGGGATGGTGAACGTCCCGCAGGTCACCACGTTGGCCACCGACGACCCCGAGATCATCCCCATCAGGCCCGACGAGACCACCGCGGCCTTGGCCGGGCCACCGCGCATGTGCCCGAGAAAGGCGAACGCAACCTTGATGAAGTAGTTGCCGGCGCCCGCCTTTTCGAGAAGGGCACCGAAGAGCACGAACAGGAAGATGTAGCTCGCGGATACGCCGAGGGCGACGCCGAATACGCCCTCGGTGGTGAGCCAGTAGTGCGATACGGCCTTCACCAGCGAGATGCCCTTGTGGGCCACGACATCCGGCATGTGCGGGCCGGCGAAGGCGTAGCCCAGCATGATGATCGCGATGATGGCCAGGGGGGGGCCCACCACCCGGCGGGTCGCTTCCAGCAGCAGCAGCATGCCGACGACCGCGACCACGATGTCGAGCGTGGTGGGCAGCCCGGGCCGGGTCGAGATCTCGCGATAGAAGAGGAAGAGGTAGGCGCCGCAGAACGCCGCCACCGCGGCCAGCACCCAGTCCTGCACGGGGATGCGGTCACGCGGCGAGCGCTTGGCGAACGGGAAGGCGAGATAGGCGAGGAACAGCCCCAGTCCGAGATGCAGCGAGCGCATCTCGGTGGAGTTCAGTACGAAAACATTGAGAATGAACGGCAGCGGTGAGGCGTACCAAAGCTGCAACAGCGACCATCCGAGGCACGTCCACGCCAGGACGCGTTGCGGGACCCAACCGGAGGGCATGCGCCCCCCGAGATCGGACTCCTGGACAAGCGTCCCGGCATCGACGTCGCGGCTCACTTGATGAGTCCCTTTTCCTTGAAGTACCGGACGGCGCCGTCATGCAACGGCGCCGACAGGCCGTCCTTCACCATGTTCTCGGCGGTGAGGTGCGCGAAGGCCGGGTGTAGCTTCTTGAACTCGTCGAGGTTCTCGAATACCGCCTTGGTGATCGTGTACACCACGTCAGCCGGGACCTTGGCCGAGGTGACCATCGTGGCCGCCACGCCATAGGTGGGCGTGGGCTGGGGATTGCCCGAGTACAGGCCGCCCGGGATCGTGACCTTGGCGTAGTACGCGTTCTTCTTGACCAGGGCGTCGATGTTCCCGTCGGACAGCGGGACGAGCTTCGCGCCGCAGGTCGTCGTCGGGTCCTGGATGTTCGCTGAGGGATGGCCGACACCATAGAAGAAGGCGTCGATCTTGTTGTCGCACAGGGCGGGGCCGTGCTCGTCGGCCTTGAGTTCGGAGGCGAGTGCGAAGTCGCTCATCTTCATGTTCTCGGCGGTGAGGAGCTCTTCCATGGCCGCGCGGGTGCCTGACCCGGGGTTGCCGACGTTGACGCGCTTGCCCTTGAGGTCCTGGAAGTTACGGATGTTGGCTTCCTTGCGCGCCACCAGCGTGAACGGTTCCGGGTGCACCGCGAACACCGACCGCAGGTCCTTGTCGGGTTCCTTGAACGAGCCGGCGCCGTTGTAGTCGTTGTACTGCACGTCCGACTGCGCCAGGCCGAAGTCCAGTTCGCCGTTCTTGATGGCGTTGACGTTGTAGACCGAGCCACCGGTGGACTCGACCGAGCAGCGGATCCCTGTCTTGGCGCGGTCCTTGTTGACCAGCCGGCAGACCGAGCCGCCGACGGCGTAGTACACGCCGGTGACCCCACCCGTGCCGATGGTGACGAACTTCTGTTGGGCAACCGCCGTGCCGGGCGCCGCCAGCATGGTCGCGAGTACGACAGCAGCGGTCGCCGCGAAGCTGCCCGTGACGCGCGGGCTCGGTTTACGTGTTTGCATGACAATTCTCCTGGTCTGGTGGTCGACGTCGATTCACTACGGTGTTTCGTGATTACGGCATGCTTGGCCTCGCCGCGCGCAGCCGCCCTGCGGCGACTCCGCAGCGGTGCAGCTCACGAGCGCCCACAGCGTCGGCAGCCAGCCGCGATGCGGCTGCCCCTGATCCGGGATGAGGTTCGCGATCCTACCCGGATGTCTCGGCTCGGGCGACCTCCGGCACGCCGGCGAGCGCTGCGTCCACCGCCTCGGCAAGGCGGCTGACGATCGTGTCGATATCCCTCGGCGTGACGATGAACGGCGGTGCGACCAGGACATGGTCCCCGTGCTTGCCGTCGATCGTCCCCCCCATCGGGTAGCACATGAGTCCCCGTCGCATCGCCTCCGCCTTGATGCGGGCATGGAGGCGCAATCCCGGATCGAAGGGTGCCTTGGTAGCCCGATCGGCGACGAACTCGACGCCGCAGAACAGGCCGCGGCCGCGGACGTCGCCGACATGGGGGTGGCGGTCGAATGCGTCGTGCAGCCGCGCCGCGAGCAGCGCCCCCATCCGCACCACGTTGTCGAGTATCCCGTCGCGGGCCAGGATTTTCTGTACCGCAAGCGCGGCGGCGCACGCCACCGGGTGACCGATGTAGGTGTGGCCGTGCTGAAAGAAGCCGCTGCCCTGGGCGATGGCATCGACGATGCGACCCTGCACCAGCACGGCGCCGATGGGCTGGTATCCGCCGCCGAGTCCCTTGGCGATCGTCATCAGGTCCGGGACCACGCCCTCCTGGGCGAGCGCATGCAGCGTGCCCGTGCGGCCCATGCCGCACATCACCTCGTCGGCGAGCAGCAGGATGCCGTGGCGATCGCAGATCTCGCGGATACGCCGCCAGTAGCCCGGCACCGCCGGAACGGCGCCGAGGGTCGCGCCCACCACCGGCTCGGCGACGAAGGCGATCACGTTCTCGCCGCCGAGCTCCGCGATCGTCGCTTCGAGCTCGCCCGCGAGTCGCGCGCCGTATGCTTCCGGCGACTCGTTCGGGCGCTGGTCACGGTAGGCGTAGCACGGGGCGACGTGGGTCACGTCGATCAGGAGCGGTGCGAACTGCGTGCGTCGCCAGGCATTGCCGCCCACGGCGAGTGCGCCCAGGGTATTGCCATGGTAGCTCTGCCGGCGGGCAATGAAGTGCCGGCGCTCGGGCTGGCCGATCTCGACGAAGTACTGGCGGGCGAGCTTCAGCGCCGCCTCGACCGCCTCCGATCCGCCGGAGACGAAATAGGCGCGGGTCACGCCCGGTGGCGCATGCCGTACCAGATGGTCGCCGAGCTCCTCGGCCACTGCGGTGGTGAAGAAGCTGGTGTGGGCGTAGGCAACCTGGTCGATCTGGGCGTGCATCGCCTGCAACACTTCGGGATGGCCGTGACCGAGGCAGGATACCGCGGCACCCGACGACGCATCGATATAGGTCCTGCCCTGGGCGTCGGTGATCGTGATGCCCTGGGCAGTCACCGCGACGGGCAGCTCGCCGCGGATCTGGCGGTGGAGGATGTGGGTCATGGAAGGCGGGTGCGTTGCAAGCTCCGGGGACGATGCCCCAGAGATTACAACGGTTTGGTGTCGCCCGGGTGTAAGGTTCGACGCGCCGTTTGACGGGGTGGCGTGTCGCCCCGACGATGGCGCTTGATGCAAAGGAGAGGCACCCATGTCGACCCGGCGTTTTACCCTCAGTCATGCGCGCGACGCCCACTTCGCGCGCGGGCTGCGCGCCTTTTTCGAGTACCGCGATCTCGGCATTGCCGCGGCGACCGACGGCGCCGTGGTGGCGCACGTGATCCGCGCCGTCCCGGGGGCGGCTCCGGCGGGCGGCCCCCACCGTCACGGGACGACGTTCCAGCTCGTGTACGTCCTGGCCGGGTGGATCGAGTTCGAGTACGAGGGTCAAGGCGTGGTGCGGCTGGAGCCGGGCTCGTGCGTCTACCAGCCGCCGCATATCCGCCACCGGGAGGTCGCCCATAGCGACGACCTGGAGCTCCTCGAGATCGTGATGCCGGCGGCCTTCACCACCGAGGAGGTGGAAGGAGTCGAGAGCGCGCCGGCATCACCCGCCGCGTCGCCGACTGGGAAGACGGCC
>JBDTWB010000046.1:0-23141 GCA_040006895.1 Casimicrobiaceae bacterium
ACCTCGAACGGTTGCCGGATCCACGGGCTGTCCGGCAGATACTCGACCCAGAAATCGGGTTTCACCACCGAGCATCCCTTCCACCACAGCACGGCGGTGCGGGTCTCGCTGATCACCGGGAAGCGTTGCGGCAGTGTCCGGTGCACGACCTCCAGCGTGTGCCCCGAATCGACCATGTCGTCGACCAGGAGGACGCGCTCGCCGAGCCGCGGCGCGGTCATCGTCATGTGCTCCGCGATCACCAGCTCGCCGCGCACCGTGCCGCCTTCGGCAGCGTACGAATGGGTCGAGAGGATGGCGAGCGGCAACTCGAAGATGCGCGACAGCATGTCACCGACGCGCAGGCCGCCGCGGGCGATGCAGATGATCTGGTTGAACGCGAAACCCGACTCGTGGACCTTGAGCGCGAGTTCTTCCACAAGGGCGTGATAGCGGTCCCAGCTTACTTCGAGAATCATCGCGCGGCCTCGAAACGATTCGGATGGTAGGGCGGCAGCGTCACCGTGTGCGGTTCGAGCGGTCGGTGCGTCAGTGGAAAGGGTGCTGGAGCAGGATCGTCTCGTCCCGATCGGGTCCCGTCGACACCATCGCGATCGGCACCCCGGTCAGCGACTCGATCCTGCGCAGGTAGCGCTGGGCATTCTGCGGCAGGGCATCGAAGGACGTGACCCCGACGGTGCTGCCGCTCCAGCCCGGTAGTGTCTCGTAATGCGGCTCGCATTCGGCGACCGCGTCGGCGCCCGAGGGAATGAGGTCGAGGCGCCGACCGTCGGCCGTGTAGTGGGTGCAGACACGGATCTCGGACATGCCGTCGAGGACGTCGAGCTTGGTGATGCAAAGGCCGCTCACGCCGTTGAGCTGCAGCGAGCGGGACAGCGCCGGCATGTCGAGCCAGCCACAGCGCCGCGGGCGACCCGTCACCGAGCCGAACTCGTTGCCGCGCTTCGCGAGCCCGGCGCCCACCGCGTCGGTCAGCTCGGTCGGGAACGGTCCCGTCCCGACCCGGGTGGTATACGCCTTGACGATGCCCAGCACGTAGTCGAGGAACTCGGGCCCGACCCCGGCGCCCGGCGAGGCTGCGCCAGCGAGGCAATTCGACGAGGTCACGTAGGGATAAGTGCCGTGATCGATGTCGAGCAGCGATCCCTGCGCGCCTTCGAACAGGAGCGACTGACCGGCCCGGCGGGCATCCTGCAGCAGGGCGGCCACGTCGGCGACCATCGGCTCGAGCTGTCCTGCGAGCGCCAGCGTTTCGTCGCGCGTGGCTTCGAAGGGCACCGGTGCGACCTTGAAGTATTGCGTCAGGGTGAAGTTGTGGAACTCGAGCAACGCCTCGAGCTTGGCGGCGAAGCGGTCCGGGTAGAAGAGGTCCTGCACGCGGATCGCGCGCCTGGCGATCTTGTCCTCGTAGGTAGGGCCGATGCCGCGGCCGGTGGTGCCGATCTTGCTGTCGCCCATGGCACCTTCGCGCGCGTGGTCGAGGGCGACGTGGTAGGCCAGCACGAGCGGACACGCCGGCGAGATCTTGAGGCGGTCGCGGACGGCGACGCCGGCGGCTTCGAGCTCGCCGATCTCCTGCAGCAAGGCGGCAGGCGAGACCACCACGCCGTTGCCGATGTAGGCGGAGACCCCGGGACGGAGGATTCCGGACGGGATTAGACGCAGCACGGTGCGGTGGCCGCCGATCACCAGGGTGTGGCCCGCATTGTGGCCACCCTGGAAGCGGACCACGCCCTGTGCATGCTCGGTGAGCCAGTCGACCACCTTGCCCTTGCCTTCATCGCCCCACTGGGTGCCGATGACGACCACGTTCTTGCCCATGCTGATCCTGAACCTTTCGTGCTGGAACGGTGCCGCGCTAGGGATGCCGCGCGACGTGTGCGGCGAGCTGGCGCAGGTCGAGTGTGAAGCCGGTCGCCGGCCGGGCGCGTCCGAACGCCTTGCCGATGCCATCGTAGCGGCCGCCATTGCCAATGGCCACGGGCGCACCGGCCGCGAAGACAGCGAAGATCGCCCCGTTGTGGTAGTGGTAGCCGCGCAGATCGGCGAGATCGATGTGCAGGTGCTCGACCTGCTCTTCCGCGGATTGAGCGAGAGCCGCCAGGGCGGCGAGCGCATTGGCGATCGCCGGCGTGTCCGGGAGGCGCTGGCGCGCGGCGGCGAGAACCTCGCCGGCCGGACCGTACAAAGATGGCAGCGCGTTCAAGGCATCGCGCCATGCCGCCGGCAGTCGCGCGGTCAACTCCTGCACGCGTGGCCCATCCTTGGCGCGCAAGGCGTGAAAGAGATCGCTGTCATCGCCGTTGCCGGCGATGCCGGCAGCCTGCGCTAGGGCCCGATATACCCCGACGTGGCCGAGGTCGAGATGCAGGCCGCGCACCCCGGCGGCATCGAGCGAGGACAACAGCAGCGCCACGACTTCGCGGTCGCCGTCGATGCGCGCCTCGCCATAGAGTTCCGCCCCGATCTGCATGACCTCGCGCGTTCGGTTGAGGCCATCGGGTACGGTGCGCAGCACGCTGCCCGCGTAGCAGAGGCGGGTGAGGCCCGGGGTGTTGATCACATGCGCGTCGATGCGCGCGACCTGCGGCGTGATGTCGGCGCGCACGCCCAGCAGCCGACCCGAGAGCGGATCGACCACCTTGAATGTCTGCAGCTCGAGATCGTGGCCGCTTCCGGTCAGCAGCGATTCCAGGTGCTCGACCATCGGCGGCTGCACCAGCCGGTAGCCATGCGCCGCGAAATGGTCGAGCAGCAGCCGGCGCAAGGCCTCGAGGCGCTCCGCCTCGTCGGGCAGGACGTCCTCGATGTGCTCGGGAAGAATCCACCTACGCACGATGCGAGCTCACGGAAGAACGGACATGCGCGACGCTTTTCGTCACGTCGCGAGGTTGAAGGCGATGACACCGACCAGCACGGCGGCGAGTCCGACGAACCGCAGCTGGCCGTCGCTCAGCGCGAGCATGCGCTGGAACGTCTCCCGCCACAGCCGCGGAGCGACGAGCGGGAGGAATCCTTCCAGGACGAACACCAGTGCGAAGGCCGCCAGCAGCGTATCCGGCATCGTCGTGACATCGCGGGCGAAGCGGCGCGCGGGCTACTTCGACGACTTGGGCGGGGACGACGGCTTGGCGGCCGGACCTTCCGAACCACGCCAATAGCGGAAGAACTCGGAGCTCGGATCCAGCACCATCGTGTCCGACTTGTTGCGGAACGAGGACTTGTACGCTTCCAGGCTGCGGTAGAAAGCGTAGAACTCCGGGTTGGCGCCGTACGCCACGGCGTACAGCGCCGAAGCCTTTGCGTCGCCGTCGCCCTTGATGGCCTGTGCCTGCTTGTAGGCGTCGGCGAGGATGACAACCCGCTGGCGATCGGCGTCGGCGCGGATCTTCTCCGACTCGGCCTGGCCGAGCGAGCGCAATTCGTTGGCGACGCGGCGCCGCTCCGATTCCATCCGGGCATAGACCGGGCCGGTGACATCGGGAGGCAGTTCCACGCGACGCAGCCGCACCTCGACAATCTCCACTCCGATCGAGCGCGCGTCCTGGTCGGCCTTGGCCCGGGTGTTGTTCATGATCGTGTCGCGCTCGGTCGAGATTGCCTCGTGCACCGTGCGCTTGTTGATTTCCTCGGCGAGGTTCGCGCGGACGGTCTGCGACAGCCGCCGCCGTGCCGCTTCCTCGTCGCCGGACACGCTCACGTAGTAGCGCTTGACGTCGATGATCCGCCATAGCACGAAGAAGTCGACCAGCAGCGGCTTCTTCTCCGAGGTCGTGATCCGGTCGGGCTCGGCGTTGTCCAGAAGCAGGATGCGCCGGTCGTAGTAGCGCACGTTCTGCACCATGGGCAGCTTCGTGTAGAGACCGGCCTTGGCCTTCACGTCGACGATCTCGCCGAGCTGGAACTTGATCGCGTACTGGCGCTGATCGACCGTATAGAGCGCCTGCGAGGCGACCAGCAGGGCCGCGACCAGCAGGGCGAGAATGGGCATGGTGAATCTCATCGCACGTCTCCCCGGTCGCGAGTTCGCAATGCCTCGCGCGAACGCGAAGGATCGGACGAAGGCACCGCATCGGGCGGACTCGGCCGGCCGCCGGGGTCCGGCGTGACGGTGGTCACCGGCGCCGTGCCGCCCTGCTGCATCAGCTTGTCGAGCGGCACGTAGAGC
Source organism: Casimicrobiaceae bacterium (assembly GCA_040006895.1). Taxonomy (GTDB): domain Bacteria; phylum Pseudomonadota; class Gammaproteobacteria; order Burkholderiales; family Casimicrobiaceae; genus CAIWHR01. The sequence continues at coordinate 4,169 of JBDTWB010000046.1, forward strand.
AAGCTATTGCCGGCTTTCTGGTCCACCAGCACCTTGCTGGCATTGCTGAGCACCGTTTGCACCATGTCGAGGTACAGACGCTCGCGGGTCACGGCCGGGGCCTTCGAATACTCGACCAGGATCTGCCGGAAGCGCGAGGCGTCGCCTTCGGCGCGCTCGACGACCTCGGCCCGATAGCCGTTCGCTTCCTCCATCAGCCGTGCGGCCTGGCCGCGGGCCCGCGGTACCACGTCGTTGGCGTAGGCCTGGCCTTCGTTGCGGAAGCGCTCGCGGTCCTGGCCGGCCTTGACGGCATCGTCGAAGGCAGCCTGCACCTTGTCCGGCGGCTGGACGTTCTGCAACGTAACCTTCTGCACGTACACGCCCGTGCCGTACCGGTCGAGCATCTCCTGCATGAGCTTTTCGGCCGAGCGCGCGATCTGCTCGCGACCCTCGTAGAGCGCGAAGTCCATCTTCGCCTTGCCGACCACCTCGCGCATCGCGGTCTCGGCGATGAACGCGACGATCTGGTCGGTCCGGCGAACGTTGAAGAGGAAAGCTTCGGCACTCTTCAGGTTGTATTGGACCGCGAACTGGATGTCGATGATGTTTTCATCATCGGTGAGCGACAGCGACTCGCGCTCGTTCTTGTTCTTGGGTGTGTTGCGATAGCCGATCTCGATGGTGCGCACCTGCGAGAAATCGACCAGTTCCGCGGCCTCGACCGGGAACGGCAGGTGCCAGCGCGGCCCCGGCTGGGTCGTCTCGGTGTACTGTCCGAAGCGAGTGACCACGCCGCGGCGGCCTTCGTCGACGATGTAGAAACCGCTCGCCAGCCACACCAGCAGCACAATGGCGAGCAGCAATCCTGCGCCACCGATCGGCAGGAGCTTGCCCATGCGGCCGCCATTGCCGCCGTCTTCGGGCGAGCCGCCGCCTCTCCGGCTGAAGAGATCGTTGATTTTGCGGTTGACGTTGCGCCAGATCTCGTCGAGGTCGGGCGGTCCGCTGTTCCCGCGTTTGCCCCACTGGGGATCGTTGAGCGACATGGCAGGGTGTCTGGACGTCTTGCGCGTCCGGAAGCGTTGTGGGCGAAGCCAGGGGCCGCGCGCGTTTTATTGGCGATCGAGCTTTTAGAGCGCGGCCGAAGCGGAGGAACGTGCAGCGCGTGGGGCGCTCGCCGGGAAACGCTCGACCAGCGCAGCACGCAATTCCGTGCAGCCGGCACCGGTGAGCGCGCTCAATCGGACCGCACGAAGTATACCAGACTCGTCACGCTCGACACCCGGCGCAAAGCCGGCCGCGTCGATCTTGTTGAACACGCGGATCTGCGGCACGGCATCGGCGCCGATCTCGGCAAGCACCGCCTCGACGGCATCGATCTGCTCGTCGCGATTGGCGGCGGAGGCGTCGATCACGTGCAGCAGCAGATCGGCATCGGCCGCCTCGGATAGCGTCGCGCGAAACGCTGCGACCAGATCGTGCGGCAGCTCGCGCAGGAAGCCGACCGTGTCCGAGAGCACCACGGTTGCCGCACCGGGCAAGCGGACCCGCCGGAGGGTCGTGTCGAGGGTTGCGAAGAGCTGGTTGGCCGCGTACGCCTGGGCACCGGTGAGCGCGTTGAACAGCGTCGACTTGCCGGCGTTGGTATAGCCCACGAGGGCAACGGTGCGTACTTCCGCGCGGCGCCGCGTACGGCTCTGGGTGGCGCGTTGCCGGGTGACATGGGCGAGGCGCTGGTTGAGCACGCGTTCGCGGGTGCCGAGCAGGCGCCGGTCGGTCTCGAGCTGGGTCTCCCCCGGTCCGCGCAGGCCGATACCGCCCTTCTGCCGCTCGAGGTGGGTCCAGCCGCCGACCAGGCGCGTCATCTGGTGCTTGACCTGCGCGAGCTCGACCTGCAGCTTGCCCTCGGCGCTGCGGGCACGGAGCGCGAAGATGTCGAGGATGAGGCTGGTGCGGTCGACCACCCGGCATTCCACTGCGCGCTCGAGGTTGCGCTGCTGCGCGCCCGAGAGCGGATGGTCGAAGATCACCAGGTCGGCACCGGTCTCGACGCGCTGCGCGGCGATCTCGGCGACCTTGCCGCTGCCGGCGAAGAGCGCCGCATCGGGGCGCTTGCGTCGCCCCGTGACGGTGCCGACCACGGTCGCGCCAGCGGAAACGGCGAGCGCCTCCAGCTCGGCCAGGCGCTCGGCGGGCGTACCGTCGCCGAGGTCGAGGACCACGAGCAGAGCGCGGTCGCCGCCCTTGGGCCGTTCAAACATGCGGGTATGGACGCGGGGCGGCGAGGACCGGGTGGGGCATCACGCGGCCATCCGTCGGCGCGGCGAACCGGCAGGGTCGGGGCGACGCCAACGTAGCGACGCCAACGCGTATCGGGAATGGCAGTTGACCGCGGGGATGACCCGGGCCCGAGGCATGCTGCCGGCCGCGGCGCGACGCGGGGTCAGCGGCCGTGCGCTGCACGGCGCCGCCGCTACGGGGCGCGGCAGCGCGCCGAGCGATGCGTGGATTCGCGAGACGGTCGCCTCGCGCGCAGTGCGTCCGGTCAACCGTCGCTGTCAGCGTTCGGGGCGTGATGCGGCATGGTGACCGCACGCGCCGGGACCACCGTCGAGATGGCGTGCTTGTAGACCATCTGCGTGACCGTGTTCTTGAGCAGCACGACGTACTGATCGAAGGATTCGATCTGCCCTTGGAGCTTGATGCCATTGACGAGATAAATCGAGACCTGCACGTGTTCCTTGCGCAGGGTGTTCAGGAACGGGTCTTGTAGCATTTGCCCTTTGTTGCTCATCGTGCGCTCCGCGGTTGTTTTGGGGGGCGCCTTCGCGGTCGGTCCGGGTCGCGACTCGTCGCGCTCGCCTTCCGACGCGATTTCCGGCGCCCGTAGGGTTTTATCGGCTTTTGCGGCGTGCAGGTGCAGTGGCATAGGGATTATGGCCGGTGTTGAATTGTATCCGAAGGGGTGTTCCGCGCAGTTGGAACGTCTCGGCAAAGAAATGTTCCAGGTAGCGCCGGTACGTCTCGGGAATATGCCCCAAGGCGGTGCCGTGAATCACGATCAGGGGGGGGTTCTGGCCCCCTTGATGCGCGTACCGCAGCTTCGGGCGGCCCATCCCGGCGCGGGGCGGCTGCTGCTTCTCGACCGCCTTGATCAGGGCACGCGTGAGGCGCGGCGTGGGCAGCCGGGCCATGGCGGCGGCGTAGGCCGCGTCGACCGAGTGCATCAGCCCGGCGATGCCACGGCCCGCCTTCGCCGAGATGTAGTGCCGCTCCGCAAAGGCGAGAAAGCCGAGCTTGCGGTCGAGGTTGCGCTTGGCCTCGTCGCGCTCGGACGCCGGCACCGCGTCCCACTTGTTCACCCCGACGACGAGCGCGCGTCCGGCTTCCAGGATGAAGCCGGCGAGGTGGCCATCCTGCTCGGTGACCTCCTGCGCGTCGAGGATGAGCACGACCACGTTGGCGTCCTCGATGGCCTGGAGGGTCTTGATCACCGAGAACTTCTCGATCGCCTCGAGCATCTTGCCGCGGCGGCGGACGCCGGCCGTGTCGATCAGGGTGTAATGGCGCTCCTGGCGATCGAAATCGAGGTAGATCGAGTCGCGGGTGGTGCCGGGTTGGTCGAAGGCGATCACCCGCTCCTCGCCGAGCAGGGTGTTGACGAGCGTGGACTTGCCGACGTTCGGCCGGCCGATCACGGCGACCTTGACGCGGCCCGTGGCGTCCTCCGCCGGGTCCTCGGCCGGGGCTTCCGGCAGCGGCACCTGCTCGAGGGCGTGCTCGACCAGGGCGGCGACGTTGTCGCCGTGCGCCGACGAGATGGGCACCGGATCGCCGATGGCGAGCTCGTGAAAATCCGCGGTGACCCGACCCGAGTCGAGCCCCTCGGCCTTGTTGACCGCGAGCACCACCGGGCGACCCGTCCGGCGCAGCAGGTCCGCGATCTCACGGTCCTGGGCAGCGAGACCGGAACGGCCATCGACCAGGAAAATAACGACGTCCGCCTCGGCGATGGCCTGGCGCGTCTGCTTCGCCATCTCGTGCAGGATGCCGTCCTTGGCGACGGGCTCGAAGCCCCCGGTATCGACCACCAGGAACGGCCGGTCGCTCCCGCGGCCGTGGCCGTAATGGCGGTCGCGGGTGAGCCCCGGGAAATCGGCGACGAGCGCGGCGCGGGTCTTGGTGAGGCGGTTGAAGAGCGTCGACTTGCCGACGTTCGGACGGCCAACGAGAACGACGGTAGGCAGCAGCATGGCGGCAGGAAGGTCCGGTCGAGCGTAGTCGAAAGAACGCGTGGGGCGTGCGTCCTGCGGGCAGGCGTGCGTCCCGTCGCTGTTGCGCGAGCGCGGGTGAAGGCGCACCCCGGCGTGCCGGGGGTCGTGCGAGGGCGCCGATCCGGCGGGCCGCGCCGGGTCGGACGCCGCTTTAGGGCGCCGTCACCATGTAAACGGTGCCGCCCTCACTCTGCCACAGCGCGTTGGCGCCCGTGCGCACCGGCTGGGCCGTCGCGGGCGTGCCGTCGGTGGCAAGCCGGCCGACCAGGTTACCCTCCCGGCGGTCGAGCAGGTGGAGGTAGCCACCGGCGTCCAAAACGCCGAGGTAATCCCCCACGATCTGCGGTCCGCCGGGGCGACGTTGGGCCAGCTTGTCCTGCTTCCACGCCGAGGCGCCGGTGGATTGGTCCAGGGCGTGCACGCTGCCCCGGTCATCGGTGACATAGAGGTAGCGGTCGTCCGCCGCGATCCCGGTGAGACTCGAGATGTCGCGGGTCCACTCGATGCCCCCGCGGGCGATCTCGAAGCAGGCAATCCGCCCCTGGAACGCCACGGCGCAAACCCGGCGTTCCAGCGCCAGCGGCAGGCTGGTGATGTCGGCAATGCGCTCCAGTTCCGTCGCCCCCCTGGGGGTTGCGACGCTTCCTTCAAAGCCGATCGTGCCGGTGGCGAGATCGAGCGCGACCAGTTTGCCACCGGCGCTGCCACTGAATAGCCCGCCGCGCGAGACGACCCCACCGGACGTGTTGCGCACGGTGAGGGAAGGATTGATCCGCTGGTGGACCCACTTGGTCTTGCCGTCGGCTGCGGCCAGGCCATAGATGCGGCCGTCCCCGGACCAGATCGCGACGGTGCCTTCCGATACCAGTGGCGGTGCCAGGATCTCGCTGCTGACCCGTGCCTGCCAACGCGGCTTGCCCTCGGCGTCGAAGGCGAGCACTTCGCCCTTGCTCGTTCCGACCACGACCAGGCTGGTGTCGGCGCCAACGCCGGCCGAGAGCGGCTTGCCTGCGCTGACGCGCCATGCCTGGCGCCCCGTAGCGGCGTCGAAGCGTGCGAGGGTGCCGTCGGACGCCGCTGCATACACCGCACCGTCGACCACGGCCGGCGCCAGGCCGGGTGCGGCCTTGCCGATCGGCGCTTGCCACAGGACGCGGGCAGTTGCACTCGCATTGATCTCGGGCAGCGGGCCAGGCTTGCTGGGGCCGCCGCCGAGAAACGACGGAAGGGAGATCGACGGCAGCAACGAGTTGATCGTGCCGCAACCCGCGAGCAGTCCCGCCGCGGACACCATCACGGCCCAGCGCCGCACGGACGCGCTCATTTGCCCCCCGGTAGCGGTGCCGGTGTCGGTGCTGGCGCGGGCTGCGACGGGGCAGGCGGCGCCACGGCGGCCGGGGCCCGCGCAGTCCCTGGCGCCGCGGCCGGCACCGACGGCAACGTGAGTTCGGGCGCCGCCGACGCCACGGGGTCGGTCGGCCCACCCAGCGCGTCGAGCTTCACCTGTACGTACGTGCGGTACGGCGACTTCTGCTCGAGCTTCGCGAAGGCGACCTGGTAGGCCGCGCGCGCTTCGGCGGGACGGCCGGCTGCCGCCAGGATGTCGCCGCGGAGGTCCGCGTACAGCGCGGCGAACGGCTCGTCGTGCTTGGCATCGAGGGTGCGCAGGGCGTCGTCGTACTGCTTGGCGTCGAGTTGCGCCTCGGCGAGCCGGAAGCGCGCGATCTGGCGCGCCTCTTCGCTGCCATGGTCCACCACCCATTGCAACTGGGCGATTGCCGCGGGCTTGTCGCCCTTGTCGTAGAGAAGGCCGGCCAGGACCATGGCACCGCTCGAGGCGTACGTGGTGCCGGGATAGCGGTCGGTGAGCTGGGCTACGGCGTCGCGCGCCCTGGCGAGATCGCTCGCCTTGACCCCGAGGATCGCCGCGGAATAGAGCGTCGAGGCCTGCTCGGCCTGGCGATGTTTCCACCAGCGATAGCCCTGCGTACCCACCACCGCCAGGCTGGCGGCGACGACCACGGCGGTGACGAGGTTGCCCCAGCGGCGCCACCATGCCTTGAGATCCTCGAGCTGTTCCTGCTCTTCCAGGTCGTATACGGCCATGCTTGAAATCCTTTTACAACCGCGCTCGCGGCGCGGCCTCAGGGTGTCGTGAAATGTCGGGAAAGATGCGTGAGTGGCATCGCGTGCTGGTCGCCGCCCGAGCGCAGCGGCTTGACCGTAACCTCGCCACGCGCCGCCTCGTCGTCGCCAACGATGATGGCGTAGGCTGCGCCCGAAGCATCGGCACGCTTCATCTGCGACTTGAAGCTGCCACCGCCGGCATTGACGACCACCGCGTGCCCGGCATTGCGCAACGCCTCCGCCGCGTGCACGGCGATGGCTTCCGTCGCGGTGCCGGCGTGCACCACGTAGGCGAGCGGGGTCGCCGCCGCACCGAAGCCCGTTTCCTGTAGCAGCAGGATCATGCGCTCCACACCCATGGCGAAACCGCACGCGGGCGTGGGCTTTCCACCGAGGGCTTCGAACAGGCCGTCATAGCGCCCGCCGGCCGCGACGGTACCCTGGGCGCCGAGCCGGGTGGTGATCCACTCGAACACCGAGCGGTTGTAGTAGTCGAGGCCGCGCACCAGCCGCGGATTGATGGCGAAGTCGATGCCATGCTCGGCGAGACCGCGCTGCAGGCCCTCGAAGTGCTCGCGCGAGGCCGGGCCGAGGTGATCGACGAGGCGCGGCGCGGCGGCGATCATGTCCTGCATCGCCGGATGTTTGCTGTCGAGGATGCGCAGCGGATTGGCCTGCAGGCGGCGGCGCGCGTCGTCGTCGAGAAGCGCAGCGTGCTGCTCGAAATGACGGATCAGCAGCCCCCGATGCTCGCGACGCTCCGCGGCATCGCCGATCGAGTTGATCTCGAGCCGTACGGTGTCGCGCATGCCGAGACGGCTGAACAGGCGCGCGAGCATGGCAATGAGCTCGACGTCGATGTCAGGGCCGGCGAAGCCGAGTGCCTCCGCATCGAACTGGTGGAACTGGCGGTAACGGCCTTTCTGGGGACGCTCGTGCCGGAACATCGGCCCCATCAGCCAGACGCGCTGCGGCCGATCGTAGGTGAGGTTGTGCTCGATCGCCGCGCGCACGATGCCGGCGGTCGCTTCGGGGCGCAAGGTCAGGCTGCCGCCGTTCAGCCGGTCCTCGAAGGTGTACATCTCCTTCTCGACCACGTCGGTCAGCTCGCCGATGCTGCGGACGAACAGCGGCGTCGGCTCCACCAGCGGCACCCGCATGTTGCGATAGCCGTATTGGCGAAAAACGTCGCGGACAATGTCCTCGAGCGCTTCCCAGACGGCGGCTTCGTCGGCGAGCACGTCGTTCATGCCGCGCACGGCCTGGATCTTGCCCGCCGGCGTCGCCCGCATGCCGGCCGCTCCCGCGGCGGTGATCGATTCGCCCACCGCCGTCACGAGACTGCCTTCACCGGGATGGAGCGCACCTCGGGATCCAGCAGCGGGCTGCGCGGCTCGCCGCCATAGGTGGCGCGCACGTACGCCTCGACGATCCCCTGGAATTCCGTCGCGATCGCTTCGCCGCGCAAGGTGACCGTCTTGCGGCCGTCGACGTACACCGGCGCGACCGGGATCTCCCCCGTGCCCGGCAGGGAGATGCCGATGTTGGCGAGCTTCGATTCGCCGGGACCATTCACCACGCAGCCCATGACCGCCACTTTCATGTCGGCCACTCCGGGGTAGCGCAGGCGCCACGCCGGCATCTGCGCGCGCAGGTAGGACTGGATGCGCTCGGCGAGTGACTGGAACGTCGTGCTGGTCGTGCGGCCGCAGCCGGGGCAGGCCGTGACCAAAGGCGTGAACGAGCGCAGGCCCATGGTCTGCAGCAGTTCCTGGGCGACGATGACTTCGCGGGTGCGGTCGCCGTTTGGCTCGGGCGTTAAGGACACGCGGATGGTGTCGCCGATCCCCTGCTGCAGCAGCACCGCCATGGCGGCGCTCGACGCGACGATGCCCTTCGAGCCCATGCCCGCTTCGGTGAGCCCGAGGTGCAGCGGAAAGTCGCAGCGGCGGGCGAGCTCGCCATACACGGCGATCAGGTCCTGCACGTCGGATACCTTGCAGGACAGCACGATGCGATCGGCGGGCAGGCCGAGCTCGACGGCACGCGCGGCGCTGCCGACCGCCGATACCACCAGCGCTTCGCGCATCACGGCGTCGGCGGAAAGAGGTGCCGCAAGCCGCGCGTTGTCGTCCATCATGCGCGCGAGCAAATCCTGGTCGAGGCTGCCCCAGTTGACGCCGATGCGCACCGGCCGGTCGTGCTCGAGCGCCTGCTCGATCATGGTGGCGAACTGCGAATCGCGTTTCGATCCCTTGCCGACGTTGCCGGGATTGATCCGGAACTTGGCGAGCGCCCGGCCGCAATCGGGATGGGCGGCCAGCAGCTTATGGCCGTTGAAATGGAAATCGCCGATCAGCGGCACGGCACAGCCCAGCGCGTCGAGCCGCTCGCGGATGCGCGGCACGGCGGCCGCGGCCTCGGAGGTGTTCACCGTCACCCGCACGAGTTCGGAGCCGACGTCGGCGAGGGCCTTGACCTGCGCGACCGTGGCCGCGATGTCGGCGGTGTCGGTATTGGTCATCGACTGGACGACGATGGGCGCGTTGCCGCCCACCCGCACGTCGGCGATGCGCACCTGGCGCGTGGAACGGCGGGGAAGCGCGGCGGTCATGGTGCGACAGGCAGTCTCAGGCGCGCGACGCCGCCGCGGACATGCGGTGCGAGGTCGACAGGGGCGCCGCGAAAGGTGAGGGTCACGGCCGATGCATTGCCGATGACGAGCTCGAACGGCGGCGTACCCGAGAAGCTCGGGCGTTGTCCGGTCGCCACGGTCTGGGCGACCAGGGTGCGGCCCGCGGCGTCCTTGATCTCGACCCACGCCGGCGCCCGGACCACGACCCCGAGGGATTCGCTGCCGGCCACTGGCGCAGTCGATGCGGGCGCAGTCGATGCGGGCGCAGTCGACGCCGGGGTCATCGGGAGGGAGCCATTGGGTGGGTTGGCGGCAGCCAGGGTCTCCGGCCGGCCTGCGGGCCCGGCATCGGGAACGGTGGCGAGGGGCGGGCTCACGACGGGACTGGGCAGCGGGGTAGCGCCGCTGGCCGATGCGTCGGGCGCGCCCGGCACAGCCGGCGCCGACTCCGTCGGCGGGGTGGTCGCTGTCGGGGAGGCCGGGCCGGCGAGATCGCTGCGAACGTGCTGGTACGCCACGACGGCGGCGATGCCGGCCACGATGACCACCGGCAGTGCCCACCGCAACCACCCCGGAGGCCGGCGGGCATAGGACGGCAATTCCCCGATCTTGACCGCGGTGGCATGCAACGGCGGTGATTCGAGGCCGCCATCCGGAGATGCTCCGGGCAAGGCATCGACGATCACCTGCGGATCGAGTCCCATGAGCCGGGCGTAGTTGCGGGCGAAGCCGCGGACGAACGTGCGCCCGGGGAGCAAGGTGTAATCGGCGTCCTCGAGGGCCTTCACCTGGCGCGGCGCGAGCTTGAGCTGCTGCGCGACCGCATCGAGCGTGAGGCCGCTTGCCTCGCGCGCCTGGCGCAGCATTGCCCCGGCGTGCATGCTCATCTCGCCGGTGTCGTCCATGGCGCCGGCAGCGTGCGGCTCGGGCGTGGTCACTCGCAGGTCCCGGAGGCTATCGCGCGCGTTTCCGCCGCGTCCGGATAGCGATTGCGCAGCTGCGAAACGTAGGAAAGCTCGGCCTGGCGATCACCGAGATTGCGCTCGATGCACATGCCGAGATAGAGCGCCTCCGGCGTGGGCATCGCCCGCGCCAGCGCGTTCTTCACCAGGCCGCGGGCCTCCTGCAGGCGGGCCGCCTTGTAGGCCAGCAGCGCCAGGCCGTAGGCGGCGTTGCCGTCCTGCGGCGCGGTCGCGAGGGCGCGGCGGTAGTACGCCTCGGCGTCCTTGACTTCGCCCAGCGAAGCCGCACAGCGCCCGGCATTGACCAGCGCGGTTTCAGGCGTGCGATAGAGCGGGTTGCGGAGCGCCGCCTCGAACTCCTTCAACGCCTCCCGCGCCTTGCCGTGGGTGCAAAGATACCAACCCCAGTTATGGTGGATATCGGAATCGTCCGGGGCGAGGGCGAGCGCGCGCTGGAAGCTCTGGGTGGCCTTCGCGTCGTCTCCGAGAACGGTGTAGATCAGGCCGTAGATGTTGTACGCGCGGGCATTGTCGGGGTCGAGTCGAACGGCCTCGGCGAGTTCCTCGAGCGCCACGCCCATCTGCCCGCGCTCGTAGTAACCGGCCGCGAGGTCGGTGCGCAACACCGACCGCTGTCGTGGCGTCGCCTCGGTGGAACGCGAGCCGGTCAGGCCTAGCGCCGGCTGGATTTGCGGTTGCGGCTGCGGCGTGTTGTCGGCCCGATCGCGGTTGCTCGAGCAGGCCGTGAACAGCACCGCCATGCCGGCGACGAGGAGGGTGCGCATCGGATTCATCGTGCACCGCCCGGGGTGCTCGGCGCCATGGCCGCGCTCGCAGCGATCGGCACCACCCGCCGGAGCGTGCGACGGTCCTGCACCTGCCCGGCCAGTTGGCCGCACGCGGCGTCGATGTCGTCGCCCCGCGTCTTGCGGATGGTGGTGACGATCCCCGCATCGCCCACGATCTTCTGAAACGCGAGGATGCGCGCACGCGGACTGGTGCGAAATTCGGAGCCGGAGAACGGGTTGAAGGGAATAAGGTTGATCTTGCAGGACACGTCGCGCACCAGTCGCACGAGCTCGCGGGCCTGCTCCGGCTGGTCGTTGACGCCATCGAGCATCACGTACTCGAAGGTGATGAAGTCGCGCGGCGCGCGTTCGAGATAGCGGCGGCAGGCCGCGAGTAATTCGACCAACGGATACTTGCGGTTGATCGGGACGATCCGGTCCCGCAAGGCGTCGTTCGGTGCATGGAGGCTGACGGCGAGCGCGACCGGGCACGCATCGCGGAGCCGATCCATCTGGGCGACTAGCCCCGAGGTGGACAAGGTCACCCGGCGGCGCGACAGCCCGTACGCACGATCGTCGAGGAATACCGATAGCGCCGCGACCACGCTGTCGAAATTCGCCAGCGGCTCGCCCATGCCCATCATCACCACGTTGGTGATCGGCGGGCGGCCATGCTCGATCCACGGCGCGCTGGCGCCGTCGGCAAGGAGGGTGCGGTTGGCGTGCCAGAGCTGGCCGACGATCTCCGCCGTCGTCAGGTTGCGGTTGAAGCCTTGCTTGCCCGTGGAGCAGAACGCACAGTCCAGCGCGCAGCCGGCCTGCGACGAGATGCAGAGCGTGCCGCGGTCGTCCTCCGGAATGTAGACGGTCTCGATCGCGTTGCCGCTGCCGACGTCGAGCAGCCACTTGCGCGTCCCGTCGGCGGCGGTGCTGTCGCGCACCACGGTCGGGCCGCGCACAAACGCGTGGTCCCGAAGCTTCGCGCGCACGGGCTTGGCGAGGTCGGTCATCGCCTCGAAGTCGTCGGCGAAACGCTGGTGCACCCACCGCCCGACCTGGCGGGCGCGAAAAGGCTTCTCGCCGAGCTCGGCGAAAAGATTTTCGAGGCCTGAAAGGTCGAGATCGAGCAGGTTTATCACGGTCTGATGCGTCCTGCCTCCGGGCGCCAGGGCCGGCGCCGCGGCATTCGTCGGCTCAGCGCCCGTACACCGCGAGCGCCGGAAAGAAATAGGCGACTTCCTGGCGTGCCGTTTCCGGGGCGTCGGAGCCGTGGACCGCGTTGGCGTCGATCGAGTCGGCGAAATCGGCCCGGATCGTGCCGGCCGCGGCCTTGCGCGGATCGGTGGCGCCCATCAACTCGCGATTCTTGGCGATGGCATTGTTGGCTTCGAGCACCTGGATCATGACCGGTCCCGACGTCATGAAGCGAACCAGATCGCCGAAGAACGGCCGCTCCCGGTGCACGGCATAGAACCCTTCCGCTTCCGCGGTGGACAGCTGCCGCATCTGAGCGGCGACGACGCGCAGGCCGGCGTCCTCGAACCGGCTATAGATCTTGCCGATCACGTTCTTGGCGACGGCGTCTGGCTTGATGATCGAAAGGGTGCGTTCCTGGGCCATGCTTGGAGCTCCGGCATAAAATGAGCAAGTTAACTCAGTATTCTATCACTCGGTCGAGGGCGCCGCGAGCATTTCCGCCCGAGGCGCGCGCCGGGCCGAAGTCGATAAACGGACCGGGCATCACGAAGCCCGGGCCGCATGATCGGACGGGCTTGGCGCGAGTCGGGCCTCGCCGCTCAGGACATCGCCGTTCGTTAACAGGCGTTCCGTTCCAGCGCCATGGGGCGATCGCGGTCGCGATCGTGCCCCGGCGCGGGAAAGCGGCGGGCCTGACTTCTCAGCCCGGTTCCCATCGCAGCACCAGCCCCGTGGTCCCGCCCGTCGCAGCGTAGCCCGGATCGACGCCGAGTCCCGGCACGGCGATGGGGGTGATCCCATCCCAGAGCACCGGCCAATGGGATCGTTGCCAGAGCGGCGTTCGCTGGTCCTGGAGGAAGCGGCTGACCGCCCGGTGGGGCCGGTCGGTCGCGATTCGCAGCCGCTCGCCGCCACGACGCGGCCGCACCGCGATACTCGCGCGGCCGACCAGCGCCGCAACGATCCCGCCGCCCTCGATCCGATCGGCGTAGAGCGTTCCACCGGGCAACGCCAGCGCGGTCTCTCCGTGCCACGCGATCTCGTAGGACGCGAGTGAGACCTCGGTGTGGACCGCGATCCAGGCGCCGTGCACGCCGATCGCGAGGCCCGCGTGCCGCCAGCGGAGGCGCGAGTCGCGGCGCGCACCGGTGCATTGCTCGAGCAGGGCGGCCAGGCGTGCGGCCGAAGGGGCCGGCGCGCCGTGCCGGCGGAGGAAGGCGCGCAGCACGTTGCGCGCCCGGTCGGGACGGGCGGCGGCGAGCGCGGCGAGGCCGGCGCGGGACAGCACCCGGCCGAGTTGCGCATCGTCCCCGAGCAGCGCCGCGCTATCGACGGCCGCGAGATCGTCGAGCAGGGCCGCGGCCTCGGCCTGGTGGCGGGCTGCGCGTACCAGGGTGTCGGGATAGCCCGGAAAGGCTGCGCGCAGGGTCGGCACGACCGCGTGGCGGAGGGCGTTGCGGCGCAGCCGGATGTCGGCATTCGACTCGTCCTCGATCCAGGCCAGTGCATGGGCGATGGCGTACGACTCGAGCACCGCCGCGGGCAGCGCCAGCAGCGGACGCACGAGATCCGGTGCACCCGCCTGCCGGCGCACGGCGCCCATGCCGGCGAGGCCCTGGGGTCCGGCTCCCCTCAACAGTTGCAGCAACATCGTCTCGGCCTGATCGTCGGCGTGATGCGCAAGGGCGATGGCATCGGCGGTGGCGGCCGCGAGCGCCCCATACCGCGCCGTGCGCGCGACCGCCTCGAGGCTTTCACCGCCACGCCGCTCGACCTGCACGCGGACGACTTCGATCGGTATATCCCGCGCCTCGCACTGGTGGACGCAGAAATTTGCCCATGCGTCGGCCTGGACCGAAAGGCCGTGGTGGACGTGGCGCGCACGGAGATCGATCGCCCGGCGGTGGCGCGCACAGGCGAGGGCGTGGAGCAACACCATCGAGTCCCGACCCCCGGAGAGTCCGACGACGATGCGCACGGGAGGTGGACTCGGGAAGACCGGCGCGCCATCCTGGCGTTGCCCGGTCGATGCGAACCCGCGCGACGCGGCGCTCGCAGGCGGCATGGCGGTTGCTTGATGGCCGGCGGCCGCGGCGAGTGCGGCGAGAGAGAGGTCGACCGCGCCATCGACCGCATCGGACGCCGTGCTGCGGTGGTGGGCGACCATCGGTCTTCGCCCGGTCAGCCGGGCGAGATTTCCTTGAACTTGCCGTAGCCGAGGATCTTGTCCTCGCGCGCCTCGAGCAGCGCATCGAGCGGCTGGTCCTGCAGCTGGCGCAGCGACTCGGTCAGCGCCTTGCGCAGCGTCACCATCATTGCCGGGTGATCGCGGTGGGCGCCGCCGACAGGCTCGGTGACGACGCGATCGATGAGCCCGAGTTGCTTGAGGCGCGCGGCCGTGATCCCCAGGATCTCGGCGGCCTCGGGCGCCTGCTCGGCCGATTTCCACAAGATGGAGGCACAACCTTCCGGCGAGATCACCGAGTACGTGGAGTATTGCAGCATGAGCGAGACATCGCCGATCGCGATGGCGAGGGCGCCACCCGAGCCGCCTTCGCCGATGACGGTGACGACCACTGGTGTGCGCAAGCCGGCCATTTCGTAGAGATTGCGGCCGATGGCCTCCGACTGGCCGCGTTCTTCAGCGCCGATGCCCGGATAGGCGCCGGGGGTATCGACAAAGGTGAAGAGCGGCAAGCCGAACTTTTCGGCGAGCTTCATGAGTCGCAGCGCCTTGCGATAACCCTCGGGGCGGGGCATGCCGAAGTTACGGCGGATCTTTTCCTTGGTGTCGCGCCCCTTCTGATGCCCGATGACCATGCACGGCTGGCCGTTGAATCGGGCAATGCCCCCGACGATCGCCGGGTCGTCGGCATATCCGCGGTCGCCGTGCAGTTCGCGAAAATCGCCGAAGATGCTGCCGACGTAGTCGAGGGTGTACGGGCGCTGCGGATGCCGTGCGACCTGCGCGATCTGCCACGCCGAGAGCTTGGCGTAGATGTCACGGGTGAGCTGCTGGCTCTTCTTCGCGAGGCGGTTGATCTCGTCCGAGATGTCGACGGCCGAGTCTTCGTGCACGTATCGAAGCTCGTCGATCTTCGCCTGCAGCTCGGCAATCGGTTGCTCGAATTCGAGGAAGGTCTGTTTCATGGCGACCCGTGTGGCCCGGAAGCTTGATACCGCACGTGCGGCCGGGGCGTGCGCGTTGGCGAGCACGTGGCCCAGCCCGGCTGCGCCGGCCGGTGCGTGGTGGAGATGTGTGTGCTGTGCGTGCCTGATATCTGCACGGTGGTCTGCGCGGTGTCTGCCCCGCTGTTGCCTCGGTGTCTGCCCACTCCACACCGCCACCCGCAAGGCTGCATCGCCGCCGCGGTGCGGCTGCCGGGAGGGCACTCAGCGAGCCGCTAGCGCACCGCGTCCCAGACAAGCTTCAGCCCGGTTGCAAAGAGCAGAGTGTAGCTCACCTGGTAGAAGGCGACTTCGCTCACCCGGCGGTGCAGCCATACCCCGAGCCAGATGCCGATAGGCGCTAGCGGGGCGAACAGCAGCGCAACCGCGAGGTTGGCGGTCGAGAGCTGGCCGAGCAGGTAGTACGGGATCAGCTTCACGTAGTTGAGGATCAGGAAGAACACCACCGAGGTGGCGACCAGCAGGGTCTTGTCGAGACGTTGGGCCAGCATGTACACCGCGAAAGGCGGACCGCCGGCGTGCGCGAGCGTGCTGGTGAAGCCGGACAGCGCCCCCCAGAGTGCGCCCGCCACCGGTCCCGGTGGACGGCGCTCGGCAGCAAGCGCCTTGGCGATGCGTTCGCTGATGTGAAACCACCGGTTGAGTGCGAACAGGATGGCGATGAGCCCGAGCAGGGCGCGAATCGCGGCGACCGGCAGCAAACCGAACGCCAGGGCCCCGAGCACGATGCCGGCGAGAGCGCCGGGGACGACCGCGGCGAGGTGACGCCCCGACCAGCGGCCGCGATAGGCGTGCACGCCGAAGAGGTCCATGGCGCAGAGGATGGGCAGTACGATCCCCGCGGCCTCGGCCGGCGAGATGAAGATCGACATCAGCGGCACGGCGATGCCCGCGCCGCCGGCACCGAAACCGCCCTTGGAAATACCGGTGACCAGGATCGCGAGCGTTGCCACGACGTAGAACGCTGCGGGGAACGCCGGCCAGGTCATCGATTCGACCGCTATCAGGCGGGGGGCCTGACTTCGGGCATGCGGGCGGCGCGCAGTGCGCGCTGGCGTCCGCCTTCCCAGGCTGCGTAGATCTCGTTGGCGAGCACGGCGCCGAGCACGATCACGCCGCCGATCAAGGCGAAGCGCGACGGCGCTTCGGCCATCAGCAGCCATACCCACAACGGGCCGAGAATGGGCTCGAGCAAGGCGAGCAGTCCGAGCTCGGTCGCGGTGAGCGCACGCGACGCGGCGGTCATGAGCAAGCAGCCGGTACCCAGTTGTATGCATCCCATGAACGCCAGCACCGCGATATCCCGCGGGGTCGCCTGCAAGGGTCCGGCGAGCAGGAATGCCGGCACCAGGGAGAAGATGCCGGCCAGCATGACGGTGGGCAGCATGTCGACCGAGGCGTGGAACCGGCGCAGCATGGTGACGTTGAGCGCGAAGCAGAAGGACACACCCAGGGCGAGCAGGTTGCCGGTCAACCGACCGACGTCCACGGCCGCGCCGAAGATGGTGACGATGCCGGCGAACGCCACGGCCATGGCGATCCATGTTCGCCGGGGGACGCGCTCGTTCAGGAAGATCCGCCCGGCCAGCGCCGCGAGGAACGGCGATACGCTCATCAGCACGAAGGTGTTGGCGACGGTGGTGCGGGTGAGCGAGGCGATGAAGAAGAAGAACGTCCCGGCCAGGAAGCACCCGGAGAGCACGCCGGGCAGGCCGACTGCGCGAATGGTCCTGAGCGTCGCGCCGCGATGCATCACGGCGAGGGTCACCGCGACGAAGATCGCCATCGCCAGCGAGCGCCAGTACACGATCTCCCAGGCATTCTGGATCGAGACCTGCCGTACCAGAAAACCACCCGAGGACCAGCACGTGGCCGCGAGCACCATCATGAGCACGGCGCGCCGATGGTCGTGGGCGGCGGAAGGCATGGCGCGGCTGGATCCCCAAAAAAAGACCGGCGCGCGAGCATCGCGCACCGGTAGGTCGAGCTTAGCGTAGGGGCGTTCGCGATGGCAATCTTACGGCGCCGGGCAACCTGATGTGGCGGCGTCCGGCGTTGTAAACGGGCAGCGGGCTGCGGGCTTCACCGACCGGGGGGAAGCACCATGTCGACGTGGGGCAGGTCGTCCTCCACGTAAGGCGGGCCCAGCGGCGCGAATCCCAGGCTCGCGTAGAAGCGTTCGAGGCGCTGCTGTGCGGCAACGCGAATCGGCGCCCGCGGGAACGCCGCACGCGTCCGCCGCATGCCCTCGATCATCAGCAGGCGGCCGAGTCCCCGCCGGCGGTGCGAAGCTGCGGTGATGACCCGGCCGATGACCGGCTCCGGGTGCTTGAGTCCGGGCGGCAGCACGCGCAGGTAGCCGATGAGCCGGGGTGGGCTTGCGCCGCACTCCGGATCCCAGCCGAGGAGATGCAGGGCACCTGCATCCCAGCCGTCGGGATCCAGGAAGGCACACCCTTGCTCGACCACGAACACGGCGGCCCGCAGCGCCAGTGCCGCGTACAGATCATGAGGCGACAAATCCTGGAACGCGAGCCACTGCCAGCGCACATCAGGCGCCATGCGCGCGCCGGTATCGCCGGTGCAGGGGACTGCCCCGGGGGCGGCGTGTTGCGCGAATGGTTCGATGCGGGCCATCCGGCCACGTTATCCCAGCGCCGCCGGCGCGTCGAGCGCACCGGGCACCGCATCACGCCGCTTGATGATCCTCCCGGCTGTCGGAGTGTCCCATGGCGATGGCGATCGTGCCGAAGTCTGGGGCGCCGATGCGGAGCGCGCCGAATCGAAACGCCGCGCCCCAGTGCTGCCGGTTGCGGATGAAGTCGAGGCGGTCCAAGAGTGGCCGGATGGGCGCCGGCGTGACGACGGCGTAATCGACGGCGACCCGGAAGACGGGCACCCCATCGGACGAGGCCGACCGGTAGAGCGTGCCGTCGTGAACATGACCCAGGGACGTGAAGGCCTGGAGCGGTTCGCCCTTGGGATCCGACGTCCGCGGCGAATAGGTGAGAAAGCCATCGCCCGCGACCATCGAGGTCAGGATGCCGGCTCGGCCGTGATTGAGCTCCGCGTAACCTCCGGCGCGCGCACGTTGCGCATGATCGGCTGCGACGACCGCGATCCAGTACTGCGGTTGCCGGAGCGGCACGGGTGGCACAGTCGCCCCGAGGCTCTTCATGCCGCCCTCCGCCAGGGATGCGCGACGGTCGTCGCGGCAGCCTCGATGGACGCAGGGGGCGTCTCGAAGGTGCGGGCGCGCATGGGCCGATTGCGCCGCAGGATCTCGCCGAGGAGCACGCCCGCGCTCATGAGGGCGACCCCGGTCGGTCCGAGCGCCAGCGCGGCCGCGAGCAGCTCCTCCGCCGCTTCGGAACCCGGCAGGCGCGCCAGTGCGCGCAGTGCCGCATCCATGCCGAGCAGCGCCAATCCCATGAAGGTCAGGGCAATGGTCCACGGCGGCAGGCCCACGAAGCGTTGTACGCCGCGCTGCACATGGCGCATCAAGGCAACGCTCGGATAGCCGAGCGCGAGACCGGTGCCGACCACGCATGCGGCTGCACCGGTGACCTGCAGGATGGACGGCCAGCCGTCGGGCAAGGTACCGAGACGGATGTGCTGCTGCAGTCCCAGGGCGATGATGGGTACGAGTTTCCAGGCGAGCATCACCTGGAGCACCACGATCGCCGCGATGTACAGGCTGCGGATCGTGGCGCGAACCGTGGCGTTCCCGGCGGCGGTGGTGCTGGCCGCGGCGTTCATCGTGGCGTCCGTCGTGGTGTCCTTCGCGGCGGGCATCGTGGTGTCCACTGTGGTGCCAAT
>JBDTWB010000047.1:0-23065 GCA_040006895.1 Casimicrobiaceae bacterium
CTCGAGCACGACCTTGTCGGTCTCGATGTCGATCAGGTTCTCGTCGCGCTTGACGGCGTCACCTGGCTGCTTGTGCCAGGCAAGGAGGGTCGCTTCGGCCACCGATTCGGGCAGCTGTGGCACTTTCACTTCGAGCAGCATGGTGGCGATTTCCTGGATTTGGATCAGTTGCCGACCAGCATCTCGCCCATGCCGAGGCCGGGCGCGAAGGCTTCCTCGATGAGCTGCTTCTGCTGGGCGGCATGCTTGGACATGTAGCCGACTGCGGGTGACGCCGAGACGGGCCGGCCGGCGTAGGCGATCGCCTGGCCGGCGGGCGTGTCGGCGCGGAGGTAGGCGCGCAGCCGATACCATGCGCCCTGGTTCTGCGGCTCCTCCTGGCACCAGACGAGTTCCTTGGATGCCGGGAACTTGGCCAGCTCGCGCTTGAACTCGGCGTGAGGAAACGGATACTGCTGCTCGACGCGCATGATCGCCACGTCGGAGATCTTGTGTTCGCGCCGGTAGGCGGCGAGCTCGTAATAGACCTTGCCGCTGCACACGATCACCCGCTTCACGGCCTTGGCGTTGATCTTCTCGGTCTCGCCGATGACGTTGTCGAACTTTCCGTTCGCGAGCTCGTCGAGGGTCGAAACGGCCTCCTTGTGCCGCAGCAGGCTCTTGGGGCTCATGATGATGAGCGGCTTGCGGTACATGCGGATCATCTGCCGGCGCAGGAGGTGAAAGATCTGTGCCGGATTCGAGGGCACGCATACCTGCATGTTGTGCTCGGCGCAGAGCTGGAGGTAGCGTTCCGGTCGCGCCGAGGAATGCTCCGGACCCTGTCCTTCGTAGCCGTGCGGCAACAGCATCGCCATGCCGCAGACGCGACCCCACTTGACCTCTCCGGAGCTGATGAACTGGTCGATGATGACCTGCGCCCCGTTGGCGAAGTCGCCAAACTGCGCTTCCCAGACGACCAGCCGGCTCGGATCCGAGGTCGCGTAGCCATACTCGAATCCGACCACGGCGAACTCGGTCAACACCGAGTCGATGATCTCGAAGCTCGGCTGGTCCGGCTTGAGATGCTCGAGGGGCACGTACGTGCCGGCATCCCACTTCTCGCGGTTCTGGTCGTGCAGCACGGCGTGGCGATGCGAAAACGTGCCACGACCGATGTCCTCGCCCGAAAGGCGCACCCCGTAGCCATCGTTCAGCAGCGCGGCATAGGCGAGATTCTCGGCCATGCCCCAATCGATCGGATGCTTGCCCTCGGCCATTGCGAGCCGGTCGGCGATCACCTTCTCGACCCTCGAATGCAGCTTGAACCCGGGCGGCGTCTCGGTGAGCTTGCGACCGAGGTTCTGCAGCACTTCGAGGGGGACGGTGGAATCATAGGCCTCCGTCCAGTCGCGATCCTTGAAGGGCGACCAGTCGACCGAGAACGGTGCCTTGTAATTGGACAGGACCGTCTTGTTGGTATGCAAGCCCTTGTCCATCGCCGCGCGGTAGGCGGCGACCATTGCCTCGGCCTCATCGGCCTGGACCACGCCTTCCTGCACCAGCCGGTCGGCGTACAGCTTGCGCGTTCCGGGATGCTGGTTGATCTTCTTGTACATCAGCGGCTGGGTCACCATCGGCTCGTCCGCCTCGTTGTGGCCGAGCCGGCGGAAGCACACGAGGTCGATGAACACATCCTTGTGGAACTCCTTGCGGTATTCCATGGCGAGCTCGATGGCGAGCAGGCAGACCTCGGGGTCGTCGGCGTTGACATGGAAGATCGGTGCCTCGACCATCTTCGCCACATCGGTGCAATAGAGCGTGCCGCGCACGTCGCGCGGATCGGACGTTGTGAAGCCGATCTGGTTGTTGATCACGATGTGCACCGTACCGCCGGTGTAGAAACCCCGGGTCTGCGCCATGTTCAGGCATTCCTGGACGACCCCCTGGCCGGCGATCGCCGCGTCGCCGTGGATCAGCACCGCCAGCACCTGGTCACCCTTGGCATCGCCGCGGCGATGCTGCCGCGCACGCACCGAGCCTTCGACGACCGGGTTGACGGCTTCGAGGTGCGACGGATTGAATGCCAGCGTGAGGTGCATGGGTCCGCCGGGCGTGATGACGTCCGAGGAGAAGCCCTGGTGGTACTTCACGTCACCCGCCGGCAGTTGCTGGGCGTACTTGCCCTCGAACTCGGAAAAGAGTTCGCTCGGTATCTTGCCCAGGGTGTTGACCAGGACGTTGAGGCGGCCGCGGTGCGCCATGCCGATCACCGTTTCCTGGATCCCGTCGCGGCCGGCGATCTGGATGAGATGGTCGAGCATCGGTGTCAGGGTCTCACCGCCCTCGCCGGAAAAGCGCTTCTGGCCCACGTAGCGGGTGTGAAGGTAGCGCTCGAGCGTCTCGGCCGCCGTGAGGCGCTCGAGGATCTGCCGGCGTTGCTCGACCGTGTACTCCGGACGCGAGTGGATCGGCTCGATGCGCGACTGCACGAAACGCTTCACCGGCGTGTCGGAGATGTACATGTACTCCGCGCCGAAGGTGCGGCAATACGTGTCCTTGAGCGACGTAATGAGATCGGCGAGCCGCATCCGCTGCGGCCCGCCCTTGAACGAACCGACGGCGAACTCGGTGTCCATGTCGGCGTCGGTGAAGCCGTAGGTCCGCAGGTCGAGATCGGGGATGTAGCGGTTGGCCTGCCGCTTCAACGGGTCGAGATCGGAGTGGAACATCCCCAGGGTACGGAACTTGCTGATGAGCTGCAGCACCTGCACCTGCTTGTGCATGGTGGTCGCATCCACCATGGCACCGGCCATGCGGCGGTTCTTGCCGAGCTGGACGAACGACTCGATCACGGGGGCGTGGGCGACGTCGTGCACACCGCCGCGCAGCGTCTCGAAATAGCCGCGCCAGTCCTGGCTGACCGAATCCGGATCCGCGAGGTATTTCTCGTACTGCTCCTCGATGAACGGGATGTTGCCCCCGAAGAGGGTGCTGCTGGACTTCAGTTCCTGCATGGTGCTCATCGTTGTCTCGCCTCTCCTCGTCTAATCACGAAGGTGCTTCACGACGCCGCTCGGCGACCGACCGCCTCGTCGTGCATGTCCGGCGCCGTTGTGCTTCCACGATGGGACGGCAGCGCCGTGACGTATCTGGATCAGGCCGCCTTCCGCTTGGCGAGCGGCTTGACGGTCCGCCGTGTCGCGCCGGTGTAGAGCTGCCGCGGCCGGCCGATCTTCTGGTCCGGATCGGAGATCATCTCGTTCCACTGCGCAATCCAGCCCACCGTCCGCGCCATGGCGAAGATCCCGGTGAACAGCGACACCGGGATGCCGAGGGCCTTCTGCACGATCCCCGAGTAGAAATCGACGTTCGGGTAGAGCTTGCGCGATACGAAGTAGTCGTCCTCCAACGCGATCTTTTCCAGTGCCATCGCGAGACCGAACAGCGGATCGTCGTTGAGCCCGAGCTCGTTCAGCACTTCGTAGCAGGTCTCGCGCATCAGCTTGGCACGCGGGTCGTAGTTCTTGTAGACACGGTGTCCGAAGCCCATCAACTTCACGGTCGAGTTCTTGTCCTTGACCTTGTCGATGAACTCGCCGATCCTGGCCACGCCACCCTCCCGCTGGATGTCGTAGAGCATGTTTAGCGCGGCTTCGTTGGCGCCGCCATGCGCCGGGCCCCACAGGCAGGCGATGCCCGCGGCGATGCACGCGAACGGGTTGGCGCCCGAGCTTCCCGCCAGCCGCACCGTCGACGTCGACGCATTCTGCTCGTGGTCAGCGTGCAGGATGAGGATCCGGTCCAGCGCGCGAACCAGGACGTCGTTCACGTGGTACTCCTCGGCCGGGGTGGCGAACATCATGCGCATGAAGTTCGCCGTGTACGCGAGGTCGTTGCGGGGATAGATGAACGGCTGGCCCGCCGAGTACTTGTGGGCCATGGCGACCAGCGTCGGCAGCTTGGCGATGAGCCGGATCGCCGAGACGTCGCGGTGGTGCTTGTCGCTGATGTCGAGGGCGTCGTGGTAGAACGACGACAGCGCGCCGACGACGCCGACGAGCACCGCCATGGGGTGCGAGTCGCGACGAAAGCCACGGAAAAAGAACTGCATCTGCTCGTGGACCATGGTGTGATTGGTCACGAGCCCGACGAACTCCTTGTCCTGGGCGGGATCGGGAAGCTCGCCGTTCAGGAGCAGGTAGCACACCTCGAGGAAATTGCAGTGCTGCGCCAGCTCCTCGATCGGATAGCCGCGGTACAGCAGTTCGCCCTTGTCGCCGTCGATATAGGTGATGTCCGACGCGCACGCCGCCGTGGACATGAATCCCGGGTCGTAGGTGAAACGCCCGGTCTTGCTGTACAGCGCGCGGATGTCGAGGACTTCCGGGCCCACCGTACCCTCGACGATCGGGAACGTGATGGAGGGCGACCCGTCGGAAAAGGACAGGGTCGCGGTGCGGTCGGTTTTCATTGCTCGGACTCCATGCGGAATGATTTTGGGCGGGAGCTAGACGTCGGTCAGGGTCGGCCACGTCGACCACTCTGCTGCGTCCCGCTGGTTCGGGCGGTCTCTCCTCCACGCTGCGTCGCCGGCTCGGCCGGACTTGTCTGGGCTGCTCATCGATCAAAGACTTCTCAACACGCCGAGCAGAGGCATCACTGCAGGATCGTCCGCTTCCACGCGCCCCGCCAGAAGCTCCCAAAGCTCGTCGTCGGGCAGGTCCAGCAGCCGGTCCAGCGCATCGAGCTCGTCCGCCGCAATGGCGCCGGCACGCGCGTCCAGGAACCGCGTCAGAATGAGATCGTTTTCGAGCATCCCCCTCCGGCATCGCCAGCGCAGGCGGTTGTGCTCGGTCACAGACAGGCGATCGGCCGGTCCGGCGGCATTCGCGGCAGTCGGCATGGCGGTTTCCACGCGCGTCACACTGCGCGCTTGACGAGCATCTCGCGGATCTTGCCGATCGCGCGGGTCGGATTGAGTCCCTTCGGGCATACGTCCACGCAGTTCATGATCGTGTGGCAGCGGAACAGTCGGTACGGATCCTCGAGGTTGTCGAGGCGCTCGTTGGTGGCGTGGTCGCGCGTGTCGGCGATGAAGCGGTAGGCTTGGAGCAACCCCGCCGGGCCGACGAACTTGTCGGGATTCCACCAGAACGAAGGGCAGGCGGTGGAGCAGCACGCGCACAGGATGCATTCGTACAGCCCATCGAGCTCCTCGCGGTCGTCCGGAGCCTGCAGGCGCTCCTTCTCCGGAGGCGGCGTCTCGTTGACGAGGTAGGGCTTGATCGAGTGGTATTGCTGGAAGAACTGGCTCATATCGACAATGAGGTCGCGGATCACCGGCAGGCCGGGAAGCGGCCTCAGCTCGACAGGCTCCTTGATCTCCTTGAGATTGGTCGTGCAGGCGAGGCCGTTCTTGCCGTTGATGTTCATCGCATCCGAGCCGCAGACACCCTCGCGGCAGCTCCTGCGGAACGCCAGCGAGTCGTCGACTGCCTTGATCCGGATCAAGGCATCGAGCAGCATGCGGTCGGTCGACTCGAGCGCGACGTCGTAGTCCTTGACGTAGGGCTTGGCGTCGGTATCGGGGTCGTAGCGGTAGATGCGGAATTTCATGGTGTGCCGATTGGTTGGCTGACGTGCATCGGTCGCGTCGGGAGCCGGGTTGACGTTTGGCGTGACCCGGGCGATGGCATGCCGCGCAACGCGCGACAGGCACGGGGGACATCGCGCGGAGTGATGCGATCGGCGCGAAGCGGTGAGGGCATCGGCTGGCTCCCGGGGGCTCAGTACGTGCGGGCCTTGGGCGGGAAAGCGTCCACCGACACCGGCTTCAAGTTCACCGGCTTGAAGTCGAGGCGGTTGCCGTCTCGATACCAGAGCGTGTGCTTCAGCCAGTTCACGTCGTCCCGGCTGGGATAGTCGCTTCTGGCCTGGGCGCCGCGGCTTTCCTGGCGCGCTTCCGCCGAGACGATGGTCGACTTGGCGACCTCGATCAGGTTGTCGAGCTCGAGGGCCTCGACCCGTGCCGTGTTGAAGATGCGGCTCTTGTCGCGAATTGCAACCCGGTTGACGCGCTGCTCGAGCTCCATGACCTTGCGCACGCCTTCGCTCAGGAGCTCCTGGTTGCGGAACACCCCGCAATGCGCCTGCATGGTCTTGCGCAAATCGCTTGCCACCTCCGCGACGGATTCACCCGCAGTCGCCCCGTCGAGCCGGGCCAGTCGTGCCCGGGCCGGATCCGCCGCATCCTTAGGCAGCGGCCGGTGCTGCCGCGCAGCCAGCCCCTGGTCGACGATGTGCCGGCCAGCGGCGCGGCCGAACACCAGCAGGTCGAGCAGCGAGTTGGTGCCGAGCCGGTTGGCCCCGTGCACCGACACGCAGGCGCACTCCCCCACCGCATAGAGGCCACGGACAATCGCATTCGGGTCGCCGTCCTTGGGCGCAACGACCTGGCCGTGCACGTTGGTCGGGATCCCACCCATCATGTAGTGGATGGTCGGAACGACCGGTACCGGCTCCTTGATCGGATCGACGTTGGCGAACTTGAGCGCGATCTCCCTGATCGACGGCAGCCGCTTCATGATCACCTCGGGACCGAGGTGATCGAGCTTCAACAGCACGTAGTCCTTTTCCGGCCCGCAGCCGCGGCCTTCCTTGATCTCCTGGTCCATCGACCGCGACACCACGTCGCGCGACGCCAGGTCCTTGAGGTTGGGCGCGTAGCGTTCCATGAACCGCTCGCCGTTGGCGTTGAGCAAGATCCCGCCCTCGCCGCGCACGCCTTCGGTGATTAGCACGCCGGCACCGGCGACGCCCGTAGGATGGAATTGCCAGAACTCCATGTCCTCGAGGGGGATGCCGACCCGTGCCGCCATGCCCAGACCATCGCCGGTATTGATGAAGGCGTTGGTCGATGCCGCGAAGATCCGCCCCGCACCGCCGGTCGCGAACATCGTAGCCTTGGCCTGCAGGATCATGACCTCGCCGGTTTCCATCTCGAGCGCCACGACGCCGAGCACATCGCCATCCTGGTCACGAATCAGGTCGAGCGCCATCCACTCGACGAAGAACTGGGTGTGCGCGCGCACGTTGCGCTGGTAGAGCGTGTGGAGCATCGCGTGGCCGGTTCGGTCGGCAGCCGCGCAGGCACGCTGGACGGGCTTCTCGCCGAAATTCGCGGAGTGCCCGCCGAACGGCCGCTGGTAGATCGTGCCGTCAGGATTGCGGTCGAAAGGCATCCCGAAATGCTCGAGCTCATAGACGACCTCGGGGGCCATCCTGCACATGTACTCGATCGCATCCTGGTCGCCGAGCCAGTCGGAGCCCTTGATGGTGTCGTACATGTGCCACAGCCAGTTGTCCTCGGCCATGTTCCCCAGCGATGCGCCGATGCCGCCCTGCGCCGCCACAGTATGGGAACGGGTCGGGAAGACCTTGGAGAGCACGGCGACGGAAAGGCCGGACTCGGCGAGCTGCAGCGACGCCCGCATGCCAGCACCTCCCGCGCCGATCACGATGGCGTCGAACCGGCGCACCGGGACGCTCGGCAGCGGGGTCATCGCGCACCCCAGAGAATCTGAATGGTCCAGCCCAGATAGGCGATCAGGAGGGCGAGCGACACCACCTGAACGAAAAGGCGCACCCCGACGGGCTTCAGGTAATCCATGTAGATGTCACGCACGCCGATCCACGCGTGGTAGAGCAGCGCCACCATGAACAGGAACGAGAGCAGGCGAAACAGGTTGCTGGCGAACAGGCCATTCCACGTGGCGTAGTCGAGTCCGCCATGCCAGAGCAGAACGCCCAGGAAGCCGAACGTGTACACGAGCATCACGACGGCGGTGACGCGCTGCGCGAGCCATTCCATCGAGCCGTAATGG
This sequence comes from Casimicrobiaceae bacterium, assembly GCA_040006895.1. Taxonomy (GTDB): domain Bacteria; phylum Pseudomonadota; class Gammaproteobacteria; order Burkholderiales; family Casimicrobiaceae; genus CAIWHR01. The sequence continues at coordinate 7,866 of JBDTWB010000047.1, forward strand.
GCGCCCACGGTGTTGCGCAGGGGACGCTTCACCATAGCCGCGCCCCGACGCCCACGGTAAGCGCAAGGCTCACGAACAGCACGATGACACTCGATCGACGGGCCGGCTCGAGATCGCCGCCCAGGTCCATGTCGAGCAGGAGGTAACGGATGCCCGCGCAGAAGTGATGCAGATACGCCCATACCATGGCCAGGACGACGAGTTTCGCCAGCGGCGAACCGAACCAGCCTCGCGCGATGTCGAACTCCTGCGCCGTGCCTCGGCTCGCGGCCACGACGAGAAGGACCAGCGGGATACCCACCAGGAAGAGCAGCACGCCGCTGATTCGATGGAGAATGGAAACGATCGCCGGAAGCGGCTGCCGGATTGCGACCAGGTTGAGGTAGACGGGGCGGGCTTTGACCAAGGGGCGCTCGCTTCAGGATCTATGAAGGGCAAACGATGCGTACATCGCTCGCGCATCGCTCGAAATTGCAGTGCAGGCCGACGTGGTCACCATGCGGATCGGAACCCTTGCCGAAAGTGCGCACTCGCGGGCACCAGCAGGACGGCGCGAGGCCTTTGTCGTTGACACGCGCGGAGCGTGCCGGAAATCCCCTTCGGGGGGCATTCGCGGGCGAACAAGGACAAATAGCCATAAATTATAGCGCGTCCGGTCCCGCGCGCTGCTGCATGGCGGCTGGAACCCTTTGAGGACATCAGTTCAAAACGTTGACATAGTGATGGCGCCGAGTCGTATACAGGCCCCGGCGTACCTCCACGGGCCGGTCGCCGTAGGTGAACGTCACCCGGTCGACCGCGAGGAGCGGTGCGCCGGCAGGCACTGCCAGTAGAGGACCCGTGACTGCATCCGCCACCACGGCGCGCAGGCGTTCCTCGGCCTTGCACATATGCACGCCGAACTCCCGCTCGAACAAGCCGTAGATCGAGCCGTGATGGGACAGAAGCCGCGCCCGGGTGAGGCCCCGGAATAGCGCCGCGGGCAAGGTGATGTCGTCGAGCACCACCGGCTCACCCCCATAGTCGAGCACCCGCCGCAGGAGCAACACGGGATCTGCCGGCCGAATGGCCAGCAGGCGGGCAACCTCGGCGCCAGCCTTGGTCCGGCGCACTTCGAGCAGGCGGCTGGCGGGATATTCGTCGACGCCATCGTCGCGCCGGATGCGCAGGAACCGGAACATGGATCCGGTCTCCTCGGTGTGGGTCGCCACGAAGGTGCCCTTGCCCTGCCGGCGTACGACCAGGTTGTCGGCGGCCAGGGCTTCGATCGCCTTGCGCACGGTGCCATGCGCCACGCGGAACCGTCCCGCGAGTTCCATCTCGCTGGGGATAGCTTGCCCGGGGCCCCATTCGCCGGCCTCGAGACTCTTTTCGAGGACGTCGCGGATCTGGAGGTAGAGGGGGCGGAAGGACGGCGCGGTCGACATGGACACGAAGGCGTTTCGGGCGAATGACAGGTGGCGGCCGCAGGGGCCATGCTCGGCCGCGCCACGTGCCGCCGAGCCCCTATCATATATCTTCTATAAGATAGAGGAGTACATTGACACTGCCGCGCACACCATCCTACAATTTGCCGATTGGCGGCGCTTCCTGTCGACGCCGGTGCTGGCGGGTGGCTGCAGCGCGAACTGCGGATGGCCTGGCCCCTCACCCGCCCCGCCCGCTGCCCCGCGGCTGCCTGTCACCGCCGCCACCTTCCAGGAGCATTGCGCATGAAGAAGCCCGTCCGCGTTGCCGTCACCGGTGCCGCCGGCCAGATCGGCTATAGCCTACTGTTCCGGATCGCCGCCGGCGCGATGCTCGGCCGCGATCAGCCGGTCATCCTGCAACTCCTCGAGTTGCCGATGGACAAGGCCCAGGCCGCGCTCAAGGGCGTGATGATGGAGCTCGAGGACTGCGCCTTTCCGCTTCTCGCCGGCATGACCGGCACGGCCGAGGCGCGCGAAGCCTTCAAGGACGCCGACATTGCGATGCTGGTCGGGGCGAAGCCGCGCGGGCCGGGAATGGAGCGCAAGGATCTGCTCATGGAGAACGCCAAGATCTTTATCGAGCAGGGCAACGCGCTGGACGCCGTCGCCAGCCGGGACATCAAGGTGCTCGTCGTCGGCAACCCGGCCAACACCAACGCCTACATCGCCATGAAGTCGGCCCCATCGCTGCCCCGCCGCAACTTCACCGCCATGCTGCGGCTCGACCACAACCGGGCGCTTTCGCAACTGGCACTGAAAAGTGGCCAGCCGGTCGGTGACATCAAGAAAGTGGTCGTCTGGGGCAACCACTCCCCGACCATGTATCCGGATTACCGCTTTGCCACCGCGAACGGCAAACCGCTCAGGGATCTGATCAACGACGAGGACTGGAATCGCAATACCTTCCTGCCCACGGTCGGCAAGCGGGGGGCCGCCATCATCGCCGCGCGGGGCCTGTCCTCGGCGGCATCGGCGGCGAACGCTGCGATCGACCACGTCCGCGACTGGCTCGGCGGCAGCAGGGGCGAGTGGGTCACCATGGGCATTGCGTCCGATGGCCAGTACGGAATTCCGAAAGACGTGATCTACGGCTTCCCGGTGACCACCGAGAACGGCGCGTACCGCCTCATCGAGGATCTGCCGATCGACGACTTCTCGCGCGACCGGATGAACGCGACCCTGCAGGAGCTGGAAGAGGAGCGCGCCGGCGTTGCATCCCTGCTGGGTTGATTGCCGCCTCCCCGCGGCGAACCGATGACCGATCCCCTGCATCCGCGGTTGGCGCTGCACGACGCCACGCGGGCGCTACCCCTGCTCGCGCCGTGCGTGCATTACGCCGGCACGGAACGGTTCTTGCGCAAAGCGCTGGCGCTTCAGGTCGAGCGTGGGCCGGTGTTCGACATCGCGGCCGACTGTGAGGATGGTGCGGCGGTGGGCGCTGAGTGCGAGCACGCCAAGATGGTCGCGGCGCTGATCGCCAGCGATGCCAACACGGCGTCGCGAATGGGCGCGCGCACGCACGGGGTCCGGCACCCGGCCTGGCGCGAGGAGCTCGCGATCCTGGTCCACGAAGCCGGGCATCGCCTCGCCTTCCTCACCGTGCCCAAGGCCGAGCACGTCGGTGACGTCGCGACCTATCTCGACGCGGTGGTCCTCGCCGTCGCTCGCGCCGGGCTCGGCCGGGAGATTCCTGTCAGCGTGCTCATCGAAACGCCGGGTGCGGTGCACGACGCCTGGCAGATTGCAGGGCTGGCGGGCGTCGTAAGCATGGACTTCGGTACCCTCGATTTCGTGAGCGCGCATCAGGGCGCCATTCCCGCGTCGGCCATGACCAGTCCGGGCCAGTTCGATCACGCACTGTTGCGTCGCGCCAAGGCCGAGGTGGCTGCAGCCGCCCTGGCCCATGGGGTGGTGCCCACCCACGGCATCAGCCAGGCCTTGAACGACGACGATGCCGTCTATGCCGACGCCCGCCGGGCGCGCGACGAGTTCGGCTTCCTGCGCATGTGGAGCATCCACCCGAGCCAGATCGACGCAATCGTCTTCGCCATGCAGCCCGATCACGACGCCATCGTCGAGGCGTCCGCGGTACTCGCTGCGGCGCGCGCCGTCGACTGGGCGCCGATTGCCCGCGGCAATCGCATGCACGACCGCGCTTCGTATCGCTACTTCTGGAGCATCCTGCAGCGGGCGGAGGCAGCAGGCGCCAAGCTGCCTGCAGAGTCGAAGGGATGGTTCGCACCGGACGGCGCTATGCCAACGCACCCATGATGGAGTTCCGATGACCGATGCCAGTCCTGGTGCGCGGTTCCGTGCCGCGGTCGCTGCCGAGCAGCCGCTGCAGGTGCCGGGCGTCATCTGCGCCTACCACGCCCTGCTCGCCGAGCACAGCGGTTATCGCGCCATGTACCTTTCCGGGGGCGGGGTTGCGGCTGGCTCGCTCGGCCTTCCCGACCTGGGCATCAGCAATCTCGACGACGTACTGACCGATGTGCGGCGCATCACCGACGCGTGCCCGTTGCCACTGCTGGTCGACGTCGACACGGGATTCGGCGCCTCGGCTTTCAACATCGGCCGCACGGTCAAATCGCTGGTGAAGTTCGGCGCCGCCGCCATGCACATCGAGGATCAGGTTGGCGCCAAGCGCTGCGGGCATCGGCCGAACAAGGCCATCGTGCCCAAGGACGAGATGGTCGACCGGATCCGCGCCGCGGTCGACGCGCGCACCGACCCGTCGTTCGTGATCATGGCCCGCACCGACGCCCTCGCGGTCGAGGGACTGGACGCGGCGATCGATCGCGCCTGCGCATGTGTCGAAGCGGGCGCCGACATGATCTTTCCCGAGGCGATCACCGAACTCGCGATGTATCGCCGCTTCGCCGATGCCGTGAACGTGCCGATCCTCGCCAACATCACCGAGTTCGGCGCGACGCCGTTGTTCACCCTCGACGAGTTGCGCAGCGCCGACGTCGCGATCGCGCTGTACCCGCTCTCCGCGTTCCGGGCGATGAACAAGGCGGCGCTTGGCGTGTACCAGACCCTGCGCCACGACGGCACCCAGCAGGCCGTCGTCGACACGATGCAAACCCGCGCCGAGCTCTACGATTTCCTCGGCTACCATGCCTTCGAATCCAGGCTCGACGCGCTGTTCGCCGGCCGGAAGCCGGAGGACGGACCCACCACGAGGCGTTGAGCGAACGTTTCGCGCCGGCGCCACGCACCACCGGCTTACCGACACCGGCTTACCGACACCAGCTTCCAAACTCCAACTTCAATGCGAATCCTGCCATGACGGACGCGCCCGCAAGCGCCCCAAAAGCCAAGAAGTCGGTCGCCCTTTCGGGAGTGACCGCGGGCAATACCGCGCTGTGCACCGTGGGCCGCACCGGCAACGACCTTGCCTATCGCGGTTACGACATCCTCGACCTTGCGCGACACTCGGAATTCGAGGAGATCGCCTATCTCCTGATCCATGAAAAGCTGCCGACCGCGCCGGAGCTGGCCGCCTACAAGACCAAGCTCGGCCGGCTGCGCGGCCTGCCGACGCCCCTGATGCGGGTTCTGGAGCAGATTCCCGCGGCCGCCCATCCGATGGACGTCATGCGCACCGGCGTGTCGGTCCTGGGCACGCTGCTCCCGGAGCGCGAGGACCATGGCAAGCCCGGGGCGCGTGACATCGCCGACCGCCTGGTCGCCTCGCTCGGGTCGATGCTGCTGTACTGGTACCACTACAGCCATGACGGGCGGCGCATCGAGGTCGAGACCGACGACGCGAGCGTCGGTGGACATTTCCTGCATCTCCTGCATGGCCGTCCGCCGCGCGCGGAATGGGTGCAGGCCATGCAAACCTCGCTTGTCCTCTACGCCGAGCACGAGTTCAACGCGTCGACGTTCACCGGCCGGGTCATCGCCGGCACGGGCTCGGACATGTATTCGGCCATCACCGGCGCGATCGGCGCGCTGCGCGGGCCGAAGCACGGCGGGGCCAACGAGGTCTCCTTCGAGATCCAGAAGCGCTACGACTCGCCCGACGCGGCCGAGGCCGACATCCGCCGCCGGGTCGAGAGCAAGGAAGTCATCATCGGCTTCGGGCATCCGGTGTACACCACCGGCGACCCGCGCAACGAGGTCATCAAGGACGTCGCCCGCCGGCTTTCCGAGCTCGAAGGCAACATGAAGATGTTCGCCATCGCGGAGCGTCTCGAGCAGGTGATGGCTGACGCCAAGAGGATGTTCGCCAACCTCGACTGGTATTCGGCGGTCAGCTATCACATGATGGGCGTGCCGACGGCGATGTTCACCCCGCTGTTCGTGATCTCGCGGACGACCGGCTGGGCAGCGCACGTCATCGAGCAGCGCGTCGACGCCAAGATCATCCGGCCGAGCGCCAACTACGTCGGGCCGGAGGACCGTGCCTTCGTCCCGATCGAGCAGCGCAGCTGACGACGATCGCCCACTCATTCCACGCCCGAGCTTCCATGTCCCAGCACATCAGCAACGTCCGGCCCGCACCCGACGCCGTCCTCACCGACATCGCCGACTACGTCCTCGACCACGAGGTCGCCAGCGCCGAAGCCTTCGAGACGGCCCGTTACTGCCTGATCGACACCCTCGGCTGCGGTTTCGAGGCGCTGTCCTATCCTGCCTGCACCAAGCTGCTCGGTCCGGTCGTGCCGGGAACGGTCGTGCCGAACGGCGCCAAGGTCCCGGGGACATCGTTCCAGCTCGACCCCGTGCAGGCCGCATTCAACATCGGCGCGATGATCCGCTGGCTGGATTTCAACGACACGTGGCTCGCGGCCGAGTGGGGCCATCCGTCCGACAATCTCGGCGGAATCCTCGCGGTTGCCGACTGGTGCTCGCGCACCAACGTCGCGGCCGGGAACGCGCCACTGACGATGCACGACGTCCTTACAGGCATGATCAAGGCGCACGAGATCCAGGGCGTGATCGCGCTCGAGAACAGCTTCAACCGGGTCGGCCTCGACCATGTGGTGCTGGTGAAGGTCGCGTCGACCGCGGTCGTCAGCAAGCTCCTGGGGCTCACCCGCGACGAGGTGATCGACGCCGTCTCCAATGCGTGGATCGACGGTCAGTCGCTGCGCACCTATCGGCACTCGCCCAACACCGGCTCGCGCAAGAGCTGGGCCGCGGGCGACGCCACGGCCCGGGCCGTGCGCCTTGCGCTCATCGCGCGCACCGGCGAGATGGGCTATCCCTCGGCATTGACGGCCAAGACCTGGGGCTTCTACGACGTGCTGTTCAAGGGACAGCCGTTCAAGTTCCAGCGCCGCTACGGCAGCTACGTGATGGAAAACGTGCTCTTCAAGATCAGCTTCCCGGCGGAGTTCCATGCGCAGACCGCGGTGGAGTGCGCCATGCAGATCCATGGATCACTCGCCAGGGAGGGGCGCACCGTCGACGACGTCGCGGGCATCACCCTCCGCACCCATGAGTCCGCCATCCGCATCATCGACAAGCAGGGGCCGCTCGCCAATCCGGCCGATCGCGACCACTGCATCCAGTACATGGTGGCGGTGCCGCTGCTCTACGGTCGCCTCACCGCAGCCGATTACGAGGATGCGATCGCGCGCGATCCGCGCATCGATGCACTGCGGGCCAAGATGACGTGCGTGGAGGACAGGGACTTCACAGCCGACTATCACGACCCCGACAAGCGCTCGATCGCCAACGCGATCACGGTCGAGTTCCGCGACGGCACCAAATTGCCCGAGGTCGTGGTGGAGTACCCGATCGGCCACCGCCGCCGGCGCAAGGAAGGCATGCCGGTGCTGGTCGACAAGTTCCGCACCAACCTGGCGCGGCGCTTTCCCGCGAAGCAGCAGCAGCGGATCCTTGCGGTGGCGCTGGACGCCAGGACCCTCGACGCCATGCCGGTTCACGAGTTCGTGGACCTGTTCGTCATCTGACGGAGGTCATGATGCGCATCGCCCTACTCACCGCCGGCATCGCGCTCGCCGCGGGCACTGCCGTCGTTGCCCAGGCGGAGGATTTTCCGAAGCGCAAGTCGGGCCTCTGGGAGATCCGCACCGCGTCGACCAATGCCGGCACGGTGGCCGCGCAGTCGGGCGCACCGGTCGTGCAGATGTGCATCGATGCCAGCACCGATAATGCCGTCCAGCAGCAGACGGCCGGGATGATCAAGAACAATTGCGCCAGGCAGAACATCAAGCGCACCGGCGGGCAAATCGTGGTCGATTCGGTTTGCAGGTTGGGCGACACCACGGCGACCACGCATTCGGTGTTCACGGGGTCGTTCGATTCGAGCTACAAGGTCGATACGCGCTCGACCTACGACCCACCGATGATGGGCATGAAGGAAGGCAGCGCCTCGATCGAGGCGCGGTGGCTTGGTCCCTGCAAGCCCGATCAGCGACCCGGTGACATGATCCTGGGCAACGGCATGAAGATCAACATGAACGACGTCGCGGGCGCTCCCGCACGCAAGTGACCCGCACACAAGGAACCGCCATGGCCAACAGCCTGTTCGATACGCTCCAGGAATTCACCCTTCGCTCCGGCCGCAAGGGGAAGTTCCACTCCCTGCCTGCGCTCGAGGCCGCTGGTCTCGGCAAGATCTCCCGCCTGCCGGTTTCCGTACGCATCGTGCTCGAGAGCGTGCTGCGCAACTGCGACGGCAAGAAGGTCGCGGAGTCGCATATCCGGGAGCTCGCAGCCTGGAAGGCGGTTGGTCCGCGGACCGACGAGATTCCCTTCGTGGTCGCGCGGGTCGTGCTGCAGGACTTCACCGGGGTGCCGCTCCTCGCCGACCTCGCCGCGATGCGTAACGTCGCCGCCGACATGGGCAAGGATCCTAAGTTGATCGAGCCGCTGGTGCCGGTCGACCTGGTGGTCGATCACTCCGTCATGGTCGACTTCTACCGTCGGCCGGACGCACTCGATCTCAACATGAAGCTCGAGTTCTCCCGCAACCAGGAACGTTACGAGTTCATGAAATGGGGCATGCAGGCGTTCGACACGTTCAAGGTCGTGCCCCCGGGGATCGGCATCGTCCACCAGGTCAACCTCGAATACCTCGCCCGGGGCGTGCACCAGAAGCACGGTGTCTACTATCCCGATTCGCTGGTCGGCACCGACAGCCACACCACCATGATCAATGGCATCGGGGTGGTCGGGTGGGGTGTCGGCGGCATTGAGGCAGAGGCCGGGATGCTCGGCCAACCGGTCTACATCCTGACGCCCGACGTGGTCGGGGTGGAGCTCAAGGGCAAGCTGCCCGAGGGCACCACGGCGACGGACCTGGTGCTCACCGTCACTGAAATGCTGCGGCGGGAGAAGGTGGTCGGCAAGTTCGTCGAGTTCTTCGGCGAGGGCACGACCACCCTGGCGGTGCCGGATCGGGCGACCATCGGCAACATGGCGCCCGAATACGGCGCGACGATGGGCTTCTTTCCGGTCGACGAAGCCACGGTGGAGTACCTGCGCTCGACCGGCCGCACCGAAGAGGAGATCGATGCGTTCGAGTCGTACTTCCGCGCTCAGAAGATGTTCGGCATCCCGCGCGCGGGCGAGATCGACTACAGCAAGACAGTCGGCCTGGACCTCGCGACCATCCGTCCGTCGGTCGCGGGACCGAAGCGCCCGCAGGACCGGATCGAACTCGGCAGCCTCAAATCCCAGTTCGTCTCGCTGTATTCCAAGCCGGCTGCGGAGAACGGTTTTTCCCAGCCCGCCGCCAAGCTCGACCAGCGTTACCCGGCGCGCTGGGCGCCGGCCGGCATCGGCGAAGTCGACGCGACGTCGGACCTGCAGCGTACCGAACCCGGCGCCGACCGGGACGTGCGTGAGATGGTCGACAATCGTCCGCTGGTGGCCGATCCCGTCGAAGCCCAGATGCCCTTGGACGTCGAGATCGGCAACGGCGATGTGCTGATCGCCGCCATCACGTCATGCACCAATACCTCCAACCCGGGCGTGCTGCTGGCCGCCGGCCTGCTCGCCAAGAAGGCGGTAGAAAAGGGTCTCACCGTGCAGCCGCAGGTCAAGACCTCGCTCGCACCCGGCTCGCGCACCGTCACCGACTACCTCACCCGTGCCGGTCTGCTCCCGTATTTGGAGCGCCTCGGTTTCAGCGTCGCCGCCTACGGTTGCACGACCTGCATCGGCAATGCCGGCGACCTGCCGGGCGAATTCAACGACACGATCGTCGCCAACGATCTCGTCTGTGCGGCGGTTCTGTCGGGCAATCGCAACTTCGAGGCACGGATCCATCCCAATCTGAAGGCGAACTTCCTGGCGTCACCGCCGCTGGTCGTTGCCTACGCGATCGCGGGCACCGTGCTCAAGGACTTGACCACCGAGCCGCTGGGCATCGGCAAGGATGGCCCCGTCTACCTCAAGGACATCTGGCCGACGTCGCACGAGGTGGCCAGCGTCATGCACTTCGCCAAGGACCCGAAGACTTTCCGGCGCCTGTACAGCGATCTCGCCAATGCCACGCCGCTCTGGGCCGGGATCCACGGCGGAACCGGCCAGGTCTACGACTGGCCCAAGTCGACCTACATCGCCAAGCCGCCGTTCTTCGACGACTTCGCGATGACGCCCAGCGCAAGTGGCGCGGTGAAGGGCGCACGCGCGCTCGGCATCTTCGGTGATTCGGTCACGACCGACCATATCTCCCCGGCGGGCTCGATCAAGGAAGCATCGCCCGCCGGCCAGTGGCTGGTTCAGCACGGCGTCGCCAAGCCCGACTTCAACAGCTACGGATCGCGGCGCGGCAACCACGAGGTCATGATGCGTGGCACGTTCGCCAACGTTCGGATCAAGAACCTGATGATCCCGGTCCGCGACGACGGGAGCCGCGAGGAAGGCGGTGTGACGCTCTACCAGCCGGGTGACGAGAAGATATTCATCTACGACGCGGCCATGCGCTACATCGCGGCGGGCATACCCACGATCGTGTTCGGGGGCGAGGAATACGGCACGGGGTCGTCGCGTGACTGGGCGGCCAAGGGTACCCAACTGCTCGGGGTGCGTGCCGTGGTGGCCAAGAGCTTCGAGCGCATCCATCGGTCCAATCTGGTGGGCATGGGCGTCCTGCCCTGCCAGTTCAAGGGCGCGGACTCGGTCGACTCGCTACGGATCAAGGGGGACGAGAGGTTCGACATCGAGGGACTGGACGGCGAACTGAAGCCGCAGATGGACGTGACCCTGGTGATTCACCGGGCGGATGGCAAGAGCCAGCGTGTGCCGCTCCTGCTGCGGATCGACACGCCCATCGAGGTCGACTACTACACTCACGGGGGGATCCTCCCGTACGTGCTGCGCGAGCTCGTCAGCGAAGCCGCCTGACCAGCCTTGCTGTGCCCCCGGGCGGCGCCGCTGATGCGGCGCCGCTTGCGTTTTGCTTGCCGGCGAACGAAGCAAGTCGAGTCGGACCACACGCAACAGCTGGGGTGTCGGTCAATGTCTTAAGAGCCCTTGCTGGTTTACCTGACTTTTCAACCGGCGTCGACGCAATGCCAGGGTTCGCTGGGCTCGCCATTTTGGCGGATTGCTCGTGTAAAACTTGCTTCCGGCCGGCTTGCCCACGCTCGCCAGGCGCCCGCCCGTGCGTAGCCTGACGCATCTGGGCCGCTTCGCTGGCATGGGGGTTGCGCGCCTATTGGGCACGATGGGAGGTTTGTGTAGGAGGCATTGCCGCAACGCCCTTCAGTACCGCGTTAGCGTAGGCATTGCACCTCCGGGAGTCACCTATGACCGCACTGCCGCTCGGCCCGCTGTTCCGCCGCGCCGGCTTGGCCGCCGGAGTGATGGTCTTTTACCGCCTTGCCTTTCTGTTCGTGCATGCCAATCGGGGCTACCATCTTGCCCGGCGCAGCCGCCCGTTCCAGCGCGAATTGCCCGACTGTCGCGCGCGAGTGCTGGTGGTGGGTGACAGCACCGGCGTGGGCACCGGCGCCCTTTGCGCCGAGGACTCCATCGCCGGACTGCTGGCGCGGGAATATCCCGATGTAGCCATCACCAACCGCGCGCGCAATGGCGCCAAGGCCGCCGATGCGTTGCGGCAGCTCGAGCATCTTCCCGCAGTGGCGCGCTTCGACGTCGTGCTGGTCCACGTCGGCGGCAACGACATCCTGCGCGCCACGCCCCTGCCGCAGCTCGAAAGCGACATCACGGCGACGCTACGGGCGGCGCGGACGCGCGCCGCCACAGTGATCTTCATGGGCGCGCCCGACATCGGCCAATGCCCGGTGTTCTTCCCGCCGTTCAGCTGGCTGCTGACCATGCGGTCGAGGTGCTCCAGGGACATGTTCCTGCGGATCGCCTGCGAGGAAGGGGTGACCTACATCGACCTCTTCCGGGAACGCGGCGCCGCGCTGTTCGCCGGTAATCCGCGCCGCTACTTCGCCGATGATCGCCTGCATCCGACCACGGAGAGCTATCGTGCCGCGTACGACGCCATTTGCAACGGCTCGCAGCTCCACAACGTGCTGCGCGCCGTCGGCATCGCCGCAGAGATCGACCCCGGGATGAGCTAACATGGCGAGTAGCGTGTCGCGCTATGCGGACACGCAGCGAGGTTCCCACAGGAGAAATCGAGGATGTCACAGCGCATGATGGTCTTGCTGGTCGCGCTCACCGCGAGCGGGCTACTGGCGGGATGCAGTTCGGAATCGAAGGATGCCGCCGAGGCCGCGCGGCGCGCCGCCGAGCGTGCGGCAGAGGCCACCAAGGACGCCGCGATCAAGGCAGGCACGGCGGCCCAGGAAGCGGCGAAGGATGCGACTGCGGTCACCAAGGAGGCCGCCGGCAAGGCCGCCGACGCCGTCCAGGACGCCACGCCCAAGATCACCGCGGCCGCGCAGGAGGCCGCGGAAAAAAGCAAGGATGCCGCGGAGCGCGCCGTCGAAGCGGCGCGCGAAGCCGCCGAGAAGAGCCGCGCGGCCGCCAAGGAAAGCGCGGACAAGAAACGGTAGGCGGCGCCGAATTAGTGCCGCGCACGCCGTCGCCGTATCGGCCGGTGCTGCCCGGGTCAGGCTGCCTGGCGGGTGAGGGTCTGGCGCGAGATCCAGCGGGTCAGCGGGCGCCACTGCTCCTGGTCCTGTTCGGCACGGGAGCGTGGCAGGTCGAAGATCGACGCACCGTCGCGCGCGCAGTGCACGTAGTTCTGCGTGTCACGCAGGTGGGCGATCACCGGCAGGTCCAAGCCGCGAAGGAATTCATCGAGTTCGGCCGCGCTGCGGGTGCGGGCGTCGACGCGCATGCCGACGAGACCGATCGGCAGGGTCCCTTGCTTGACGCCGCGAAATTCCGCGATCGCGGCAAAAAAGCGCTGGGTCGCACTCATGTCGAAGGACGACGGCGACACCGGCACCAGCATCACGTCGATGCGTCGCATGGTTTCCCGCAGCACCTCGCCTTGCGCGCCGGCGGGGCTGTCGACGATGAGCCACGTGGGGCCGCCGTCGCCCCCGCTCCGCTTCACGGCCGGGTCCCAGCGCTCGATCGGAGGGAAGAGCTCGGGCCGCCGGGCGAGCCACTCCGTTGCGGACTGCTGGGGATCGGCGTCGGCAATGGCTACTGCCTGGCGCTTGCCGGCGAGCCACCCCGCGATATTGGTTGCCAGCGTCGTCTTGCCGCTGCCTCCTTTCGGATTGGCGACGAGGATGGTCCGCATTGCGCTCTCTCCCTGACCGTTGCGAAGTTGCGGATGGTAGCGCCAAAAAGGACCAAAAGGCGCTCCCGGATCCGCGGCCGGCCGCCTCGCCGTCAGGACAGGACTGCGCCCAGGGCCGGCAGCAGGTCCGCCCCGAGTCGGGCGCTTCGGGCACCGTTCCAGCCAACCTCCGTGTCGGGGAGGTTGGCGTTGTCCTTGAATGGCATCTCGAGGGTGAGGGAGAGGCACCCGAACCGGTCGCCGGCCCATTTGGACGCCAATGCCAAGTTGACCTTGGTGTCCTTGTCGCGCGGGTAGCCGACCTCGGTCTGGAAATCCGGATTGGCGGCCCGCAGGGCTCGGGTGAACCGCGCTTCACGCTCGCCGTGGGCAGGGGTGTACGACGGCAGGCGTTCGCAGCCGTCGACGAATACGTAGGGCAGCCCCTCGTCGCCGTGGACGTCGAGGAACACTGCCGCGCCCGTGCGCTGCATCGCCTCGCGCACCACCAGCACCTCGGGGCTGCGCTCCAGGCTCGGCGCCAGCCATTCGCGGTTGAGGTTGGCGCCGGCCGCATTGGTGCGCAGGTTGCCGGCACACGCCCCGTCGGGATTCATGTTCGGCACCACATGGAAGACGGCGCGTTCGAGGAGCGTGCGCGCCATGGCATCGCGCGGGTCGATCAGCCTCGTCAGCAGGCCGTCGACGAACCACTCCGCCATGGTCTCGCCGGGATGCTGGCGCGCGATGCACCAGATAGGCGCCCGGCCCGCGGCGGCCTCGCCGATGGTCACGAGATCCAGGTCGCGCCCTTCCACTGAGCTGCCGAGCCGGGTAATCGTGGCACGCGGGCTCCTGCCGACCCGCCCGAGCAGCGCGAGATGACGGTCCCACTCGTAGGGCTCGAAATAGGCGTAATAGACGCTGTCGTAGCGCGGCGTGTGGGTTACCACGAGTTCCGCGCCGTCGAAGGTCGTCGGCACCCGGAACCATGTCTCCCGATCATACGAGGCGACGACCGCGTACTGTTTCCAACCCGCCACGTAGGTGCATGCCCCGGCGTTGGTGAAGCGGATCCGGCAGGCAGTTTCACGGGCACCCTGCAGGCGGAAGTAGAACCACTGCCGGAACTCGGCACGGGAGTCGGCGCGAACGGCGACCCGGATGTCGCCGGCGTCCTGGATGGACTGGACCTCGATGGCGCCAGCATCGAACCGGCAGGATATGGATAGGGTCATGGTCGGGCTCGAGGGGAATGCAGAACGCGCGGAACGCATGCGAACCGCGCCCCGGCACAGTGTCCCGCGGATGCTACCACCCGCCCCCGTCGTCCGATCCCTGGGATCGGCAGCCATGCAGGGGGCCACGTAGAATGCCCGGCATGGACGCCTCCGAAATCGCCGCCCAGCCGGCACCCGCAACCGCCCCGCAACGTACGCCCGATCCGCGCAAGGCTGTCTTCGAGACCAACAAGCTCGTGAAGCGCCTGCGCCGGCAGGTAGGCGAGGCGATCGCCGACTTTCACATGATCGCGCCCGGGGATCGGGTCATGGTCTGCCTGTCGGGCGGCAAGGACAGCTACAGCCTGCTCGAAATCCTGCTTTCCCTGCAGCGCCGAGCGCCGGTGGGCTTCGAGATCATTGCGGTCAACCTGGACCAGAAGCAGCCCGGCTTTCCCGCCGACGTGCTGCCGCGTTATCTCGCGGCCCGCGGCGTCCCCTTCCACATCGTGGAGCAGGACACCTACAGCGTGGTGAAGCGGGTCATCCCGGAGGGGGGCACGATGTGCTCCCTCTGCTCGCGACTGCGGCGTGGCGCGCTCTATCGCGTCGCCGGCGAACTCGGGGCGACCAAGATCGCCCTGGGTCATCACCGCGACGACATCATGGCGACGTTCTTTCTCAACCTCTTCTTTGGTGGCAAGCTCAAGACCATGCCGCCGAAGCTCGCCTCCGATGACGGCCGTCACGTCGTCATCCGGCCGCTCGCGTACGTGCGCGAACGCGACCTCCTTCGCTACGCCGACGCCATGCAGTTCCCGATCATTCCCTGCAACCTGTGCGGCTCGCAGGAGCATCTGCAGCGCAAGC
>JBDTWB010000048.1:0-23054 GCA_040006895.1 Casimicrobiaceae bacterium
CCTGAACGCGTGCGGACACGCGCTCCATATCGTTGACGAGTTGACAGCGGTTCCCTGTGCCGAAAAACGCAGGGCGTACTGCCGGCCCAGCCCACAGCCGGTGCCAGTGATCACCACGACTCGGTGCGTATTTCCCAAATCATCCAGGAGAGGGGGTTGCTATGGAAGCGTATGCAACCCCGGTACCAGGCCGTGATCGTCGACATGGCGCAGTCCCCCGCGGAGACCGTCACCGAATGCAGCGTGCCAGAATTGGGGTGCGCGTCGGCGGATCGCTTACCTACAGCGAGACTACGAACGCATCGGGTGGCGACGGGTGCAGTAATGCCTCAAATGCATCAAGTAACGCCAATCCGGTCTCATTGACATCCCGAGCTGATCAGGCCTACCCTTTTTTGCGTCCGAACGCCGGCCCGTCGCGAGCTAACGATCTCTGCACCGATCGATCGTCGCGCCCAGGATCGCGCAGTCCGGTGCCTGCTTGCCGAGAACGCTGCCTCGCGGCCGCGCACTCGGTCGCCCATGTCGTGCGCCGGCTCCGTCGAAGCTGGCCGCCACAATTCCAATCATCCGGAGGGAACGGTGAATCGATCGCGCATACGAATGACAATGATTCCGTCGGCGGTTTTGCTTTTTGCGGCTTTGGCGACACCGGGCATCGGTCATGCCGAAGTGACGTCGATCAGGATCGGCCGGTCTTTCAGCCTGGGTCAGCTGCCGGCAATCGTGATGGAAAAAAACAAGCTGGTCGAGAAGCACGCGAAAGCGGCAGGGCTCGATGACCTCAAGGTCGAATGGTCGACGTTTGCAGGTGCCGCCGCCGAGAACGACGCGTTGCTCTCAGGTAGCGTCTCGTTCACCCTCAACGGCGTGCCGGGTCTATTGATTCTCTGGGACAAGACCAAGGGACAGGTTCGCGGGGTGGCCGCAGCCGACGCCGAGTCCATGTTCCTCAACACCCGGAACCCCAACGTCAAGTCGATCCGCGACTTCACCGATGGCGACAAGATCGCCGTTCCCGCGGTCAAGGTCTCGGTCACTGCGATCCAGCTGCAGATGGCGGCCGCCAAGGAGTTCGGCGCGCAGGATCTTCGCAGGCTCGACCCGTTCACCGTATCGCTGTCGAATCCAGACGGCATGGTCGCGCTGCTGTCCAACTCCGAAGTGAACAGCCATTTCACCGTAGAGCCCTATTCGACCAAGGAGCTACAGCGGCCCGGCGTGCACACGGTGCTGCGTTCCGACGACACGCTCGGCGGCCAGGGGACGCTCAATGTCTTCGTCGCAACGGAGAAGTTTCGCACTGAGAATCCCAAGGTGTATCACGCCTTCGTCGCGGCCCTGAAGGAGGCCGACGAGCTGATCAACCGCGACAAGAGGGCGGCCGCCGAGATCTACGCTGCACAGAACAAGGGCTTCACGTTCGACGAAATCTACGCCGTGCTGGACCAAAAGAAGATCCAGTTCACGATGACGCCGTTGCAGACTATGAAGTACGCCGAGTTCCTCTACAAGATCGGAACCATCAAGACCATGCCGCAGTCTTGGAAGGACTACTTCTTCCAGGATCCAGAAATCGCGAATCTTCCCGGTAGCTAGACGACCATACCGACCCAGGAGGGCACGTGCTGTACGAATTGGACCGAATGACTTTTGACGAGGTCGAGAAGTACCTCGAGAACGGCACCGGCATCATCATCCTGCCGCTCGGATCGACCGAGGAGCACGGCCCGCATGGCCCCATGGGGACGGACACGTTCGCCGCCCGCATCGTCGCGCGCAACGTTGCGGAACGACTGGACGCGGTGCTTGCGCCAGCCGTTCCCTTCGGGATGTGCTTCGACCAGCGACATTTCAAGGGAACGATCGCGCTGAAGCCAAGCACCTACGCATTCCTGCTCAAGGAGATCTGCCAGAACTTCATTCGTGATGGATACCGTCTTGTGCTCGCGATCAGCGGGCACCGCGGCAACGATCACGCTGCGATCTCGGGGCTGCAGGAGGCGGCATGGGAGTCGGAGACTCACGTGCTCTACATGTGTTACCAGGATGCCAACAAGGGGCGCCTTGCCGAGGTGCTTGGGCCCGACGCGGCCAGGCATATCAAGCCCGAGGACCTCGCCTACGGTGCCGACGGCCATGGCGGCTCGGTCGAGCTGTCCATCGCCGAGGCACATGCGCCCGAATCGGTTCGAATGGACAAACGCACCAAGCCCGACCGCGGTCCGGTGGACATGCTTCGGTCGTTTCCGTTCCGGGCCGTACTGAACATCGAGGAGATCGCGCCGACCGATGGCTTCTTCGGGGACCCGGAAATCACCTCGCCCAAGCTCGGGGAGCAGATCGTCACGAGGACCTCGGAGAAGATCGCTGCCGATGTGAGGCGGTTTCTTGACGCATTCCCGAAGCGCACGACACGCGGCGGTTGACGACGGTCGAAGGTGGTGGAAGTGGATACAACCGGGAAACGAGGGATCGTCGTTGCCCCGCAGCCGATCGCGGTGTCGGTCGGTGCGGAGATCCTTCGGCAGCGCGGAAATGCAGTCGACGCGGCGATTGCGACGGCGCTGGTGCAGGGTGTGGTCGATCCGTGCAACGGTGGGATCGGCGGCTTCGGGTGCATGCTGATCCACGACGTAGGGACGGGGCGCACGGTTTCGGTGGGCTATCACGGCCGGGCCGGCTCGCGCGCGCGGCCGGATGTGTTCGCGGACGACGTCGTAGGCCAGATTCACGGTCACGCCGAGCGCTACGAGGTGCGCGATGCGGTGAACCAGGTCGGCTACCGCTCCGTGGTCGTACCGGGCGCGCTGGCCGGCTTCGATGCCGCGCATCGTAGGTACGGACGATTACCTTGGGCTGCACTGTTCGAACCTGCAATCGGGATCGCCCGCGATGGCGTTCCGCTGCCCGGCGAGGTCTACGCCCATTGGACCGACCTGACCGAGCCCGGGCACAAGTCGGGCTTGGAACGCATCCGGACGACCGCCGCTTGTGCGGCCATCTTCGCGCCCGGGGGTGAATTGCTCAAGCCCGGGCAGCTGCTGCGCCAGCCTGACTACGCCGCCGTGCTCGAGCGCATCGCTCGCACCGGCGCGGATGATTTCTATTGTGGCGAAATCGGCCGCGCGATCGCGGACGACTTCGGTCAAAACGACGGCCTGTTCGATGCGGGGGACTTGGCGCGTTACCGCGCCGAGGTAGTAGAGCCTGTGGCGGGCTCCTACCGCGGCCTGGAAATCCGCAGCGCGCCCTTGCCGGCGAGCGGTGTCCAGGTCGTGGAGCTTCTGCACGTCCTCGAGCAGCTCGACGTTGCCGCACTGCGGCGCGAAGGCGAGGCGGCCTACGTCCATCGGGTCGGGCGTGCGATGCTGGCCACCTTTGCCGACCGTGCCCGGTTCCTCGGCGATCCGGGCTTCGTCGAGGTTCCAATCGATCGGCTCGTGAGTACGAGCCACGCCGCGAAAGTCGCGGCGCTGGTCCGCAGCGACCAGCCAATCTCGGTCGAAAGCCTGGGGTACGCGGAATCCGCCCAAACCACGCACAACTGCGTCATGGACGCGGAAGGCAACGCGGTCTCGCTCACGCATACGCTGGGCTCTGCATCGGGAGTCGTCACGCCGGGCCTGGGATTCATCTACAACAATTGCATGTACCAGTTTCACCCGTTCCCAGGCCATCCCAACTCGATCGCGCCGGGCAAGAGCCGAATGACGGGGGCGGCTCCGACCCTTGTCATGCGAGCGGCGCGGCCGTGGATGGCGCTGGGCGCGCTTGGCGGAACGCGCATGCCCACGGCGATCGTCAACGCGCTACTGGCCGTTGTCGAGCAAGGCATGCGGCCAGTAGAGGCCGTTGAGGCCGCGCGGTTTCATGCGGAAGGCCCGTGGCTGGAAATGGAAAGCCGGTTGTACTGGCGCCTGCATCGGGAACTCGAGTCGCTTGGCTGGAAGCTCCGACCATCCGCAAAGGGCTACGATCGCGCCTTCGCGATGGTGTTCATGGCAATGCGACGCGAGGACGGCGCGTTTGCTGGCGGCTCGGACCCGCGCGGCGGTGGTGGCATCGCCATCATTTGACCGGGGTTGTATGGCATCGACCATAGTTGCTGCGGCAAGACAGCTGCGCTCGTCGCATGTCGTGCGCTGCGCAGAACGCCCGTGAGCCTGCAGATAGCATTCATCGGCGCGGGTGCCCTCGGCGGATTCACCGGTGGGCTCATGGCGCGCGCCGGTCACGCCGTCTCGCTGATCGACCCCTGGCCTTTGCATGTCGAGCGCATCCGCAGCGACGGGCTTTTGCTCACGGGAACACACGGGGAGTATCGGGTCGAGTTGCCTGCGTTGCACCTCGGCGAGGTCCAACGGCTTGTCCACCGGCCCGTGGATATTGCTTTCGTATGCGTCAAGCTCTACGACACTCGGTGGTGCACCGAGCTGGTCGCGCCTTACCTCGCGGCGGGCGGCTTCGTCGTGACGATGCAGAATGGGCTGGTCGAAGAGGAGGTCGCGCAGGTCGTCGGCTGGAGCCGGGTTGTCGGTTGCATCGCCAGCAAGGTGCAGGTCGAGTTGGTGGCGCCAGGTGAAATCAGGCGGACCAATCCCCCGGGCGCCGGTGCGCATACGGCATTTCGGGTGGGCGAGGTCCACGGCAGGTCCACGGTTCGCGCGGCGCAGGTCGTGCGCCTGCTCGAGGCGGTCGACAGCGCCAGGATCACAGCCAACCTTTGGGGCGAGCGGTGGTCGAAGCTGGTGGCAAACGCGATGACCTCCCCGCTGTGTGCAGTGACCGGCCTTTCATTCAAGGAGATGTACGCGCTCGCGGGTGCTCGTCGCGTGATCGCACACCTGGCCGCGGAGGCGATCGAATTGGGCCGCGCGCTCGGATACGAGCTGGAGCCCGTGTTCGGAGCGGATCCCGACCTTTACATCCGGGCGGCGCACGGTGACACGGTGTCGCTGGCGGAGTTAGGCGACCACTTGGAGGCGGCGCAGGCTTCCAGTTTGCCCGAGGGGCGTTCCGGCATCGCGCAGGATATCGCGAAAGGACGGCGCACCGAGGTCGACTACTTCAACGGTTACATCGTCGCCCGGGCACGCGGCACCGGCGTGAGCGCCGACAGCCATGCCGCCATCACAGCCCTGGTGCACGCGATCGAGCGCGGCGAGGCCCGTCCGAACGTCGCCAACCTCGACGCCTTGGCCATCGGCGGTAAGTGACCTCGGGACGTTAACTCGCAAGTTCGCCGCTTTTTTGCACGGTGGCCTTACTCGGATGGCTCGTCGGGCGGGTACACCCGAAAGCACGCGCTAATCAGCCACGCGCGCCTCTCGCTGCGCGCATGGCGGCGGCACGAAAAGGCTCGAAGCCGGGGTGCGCCCGTTGTCGCGGCGGATACTGGAGCATGACAGGGCTTGCGCCGAGCGACGGCGTCATGCGGACGATCCGCACCAGTTCGAGCTGCTCGAAGCGGTGCGCCGCGAACTCGGGCGCTATCGCGAGGAAGCGGGTCGCAGCCACCACCGAAAGGCTCGATTCGAAGGAGTTGGATTCGATCACCGGCACGATCGGTGCCAGTCCCGCGCCCGCAACGATCTTGTCCATCAGGTCGCGCGAGTAGAAGCCTCGCTTTGGCAGGAGCCACGGCAGGCGGGCCAGCTGCCGGACGTGACACGTCGTGCCGCCGACCGCAAGGTTGTCGCGACCGCAGACCACTACCGTGCGCTCGGTGTATAGCTTCTCGGCGTCCAGCTCCATGGCGTCAACCATTCCCGGGGCGGCTCGCCGTGCGATCACGAAATCGAGGCGCGCCGCCTCGAGTTCGGACGCGAGCTCGATCGACGTCCCGACCGACACCTGCAGTCGAAAGCCGGCGTCGGAGTCGCTCATTTGGGCGAGCAGGTGTGGAATCAGGACATGCATGACCCGGGGTATGCAGCCCAAGCGGACGACCGGCAGCGGCTCACGGGCCGCCTCGCTGACGGATTCGAGTGCGTGGAGCGCGAACGCGGCTTCCTTGATGACGCGGTCTCCCGCCGGCGTGGTCAGCGTGCCGGAGCGCGACCGCGCGAAGAGCCTAATCCCTAGCATCCTCTCCGATGCCGCGACCAACCTCGAGAGGGCAGGCTGGGGAATTCGGAGCTCGCGAGCGGCTGCGTGAACGGAGCCAACGCGGGCTACCGCGACGATAGCCTCGAGCTGTCGCGGGTGCAGAAGGGATGTCACCAACCTTGGCACGATACACAAAGTGTATCAGGTAAGACCAATCTGGCCTCATTGACAGCATCGATAAGCGAAGCCTAACGTTCAACGAATCGCGTCTCCCGGGGAGGCGCGTCTGGATTCGGGAGTCGTTGGTGGCACACGAAACTTTGCTCGCCGAGCTCGACCGCCGCCGCACTCGTGCGAGGAGCATGGGGGGCGCTGAGAAGCTCGCCAAGCGCAAGAGCCGGGGTCAGCTCAATGCCCAGGAACGGCTCGAGGCGCTCGTCGATCCGGACTCTTTCATCGAGATCGGACTCCTCGGCGCATCGGGGGTGTTCAAGGAGGACGAGGCCAAGACTCCCCGTGACGGCAAGATCGTCGGCTTCGCCCGGATCGATGCGCGCGACGTCGCCGTGGTCGTCAATGATTTCACGGTGGGGGGCGCATCGACGAGCGCCACCAACTCCAAGAAGATGGGACACGTGCGTCGCGCGGCGAACGAGAAGGGCATGCCGTTCGTGCACGTCGGGGAATCCACCGGAGCCCGCCTGCCCGACGCGATGGGCTCGCGCGGTATGGGCGTGCTACTGGGCAATGATCCCACGCAGTTCCGCCGTTCGCGCGAGACACCCTGGGCCGCGGCTGCCCTCGACACAGCGTTCGGCTCGTCGGCGTGGCTCTGCTGCTGCTCCGATTTCGCCGTGATGAAAAAGGGCTCGATCATGGCCGTCTCGAGTCCGCGGCTGGTCTCGATGGCGATCGGCGAGAAGGTCGACCTCGAAGAGCTGGGCGGCTGGCGCATCCACGCGGAATACACCGGCCTGATCGACCGCTTCGTCGACACCGATGTCGAGGCGATGCGGGAAATACGCCAGTTCCTGAGCTACATGCCCTCGCACAACATGGAACTGCCGCCGGTCCACGAGCTTGCCGCGGACGCGGTGCAGCCCCAGGAAGCGATCCTGGATATCCTTCCCGAGAAGCGCACGCAGGTATACGACATGCGCAAGATCGTCGGCATCATCGCCGACCGCGGGAGCGTGTTCGAACTCAAGCCGCGCTTCGGTCGTGCGGCCATAACCAGTCTGGCGCGCTTGGGTGGTGCCCCTGTCGGCATCATCGCGAACAATCCGGTCGTCGGTGGCGGCGCGCTTTCGGCGGAAGCCTGTCGCAAGATCATCGATTTCCAGGTGCTATGTGACAGCTTCAATATCCCGCTGCTTCGCCTCCTCGACACCCCGGGCTTCGTGGTAGGCAAGGATGCCGAGCGCAAGGGCGCGCCGGGCTTGATCATGAACATGATGAACGCAACGTCGTTCGTCACCGTGCCCTGCATCACCGTCATCGTGCGCAAGGCCTACGGGCGCGCCTATGTCGCGATGGGCGGCGGGCGTCACAACGATGAGATGATCGCGTGGCCCACGGCGGAAGTGAGCTTCATGGACCCGACCTTCGCCACCAGCATCGTCCATGGGTTGTCGGCGGGAGACCCGGGGTTCGAGGAGGCGCTCGCGCATATTCAAAAGAACGACGAGGTATGGGACATGGCCACCATCTTCTCGCTCCAGAACATCATCAAGCCGCAGGAAACACGTGATTACCTGATCCGGATGTTTGATGTGTATCGTTCGCGCCGCGGCGGTGGGGTCGGGAAGCACCACCTGCAAAATTGGCCCACCAGTTACTGAAGGACGCCGCGTGCAACCGAAGGCGCTGATCGCCAAGGCCCGCGAGACCGGGCGCACCGCACTCAACGAGGCCGATGGCAAAGGCCTGCTGACGGCGTTCGGCATCGCCGTGCCGCCGTTCGCGGTGGCGCGCGCCCCTGCCGATGTGGAAGGTGCGATCGAAGGGTCCTCCGGGCCGTTCGCCGTCAAGGTGCTGTCTCAAGACATCCTGCATAAGAGCGATGCCGGAGGAGTCGTGCTGAACGTGACCGGCCGCGAAGGCGTGGTCGCAGCGATCGCCTCAATCGCAGCGCGACCGCAGGTACGCGCGGCACGCGTCGATGGGTATCTGATCGAGGCAATGTGTCCGCCCGGCGTCGAGATGGTCATCGGCGCGGTGCGGGATCGCCGGTTCGGGCCGTTGCTGATGGTCGGCCTCGGCGGCATCTTCGTCGAGATACTGCAAGATGTCGCGTTCCGGCTGTGTCCGATCACCCGGCGGGACGCTGTGGCGATGCTCGCCGACCTTCGCGGCGCGCGGCTCCTCGACGGTGCGCGCGGTCGGGCTCCGGTCGATCGTGCCGCCCTGGTCGACCTGCTGATGCGGGTTGGCGGCGAGCGCGGGCTGCTGATGAGCCTCGACCGCGACCTCGCCGAGCTCGATCTCAATCCCGTCATCGTCGGTGAGCGAGGCGCGGTCGTCGTGGACGCGCGGTTCATTCTGTCGGACCCGGACGCATTCGAGCCGGCGGGCCGGCTTCCCGACCACCATGATGGGCAGTCGCTGGTCGAGCGCTTTCGTCCGTTGTTCGCGCCGCGCACGATTGCGGTCATGGGGGCGTCGACCTCGTCGACCACGATCGCCAACACCTTCCTACGACGGATGACGCAGTTCGGCTACGAGGGGCAACTGTATCCGATCCATCCGAAGGCGACCGAGGTCGAAGGCCTGCGCGCCTATCCGAGCCTTGCGGAAACGCCGGAGCCGGTTGACTATGCGTACATCGCCATCGGCGCGCGCGCCATCCCCGAGGTACTTCGCAGGGCCAACGGTAGGGTACGTTTCGCCCAAGTGATCTCGAGCGGCTTCGGCGAGGTCGCGGAAGGCGCGGAGTTGCAGGCCGACCTCGTGCAGGCGGCGCGCGCGGGCGGCTGCCGCGTCCTCGGTCCCAATTGCCTGGGGCTTTATTCTCCTCGTGGGCGAGTGACGTTTCCGGTGGATGCGCCCGCGGAGCTCGGCACGGTGGGGGTAGTGTCGCAGAGTGGCGGCTTGGGCACCGATATCGTCAAGCGTGGTCAGTGGCGCGGGCTGCGGTTCAGTGGTCTTGTGACGGTTGGAAACAGCGCCGACCTCGGGCCGATGGACCTGCTCGAATTCTATTTCGCGGATCCGCAGACGCGCGTCATCGGGCTGTACCTCGAGGACATCAAGGATGGCCGTCGCTGCTTCGACCTCCTGCGCTCTCCCGAGGCAAGCAAGCCGGTCGTAATCCTACGCGGCGGGCGCTCGTCGCAAGGCCGGGCCGCGGCTGCGTCGCATACGGGTGCGATGGCCGGCGACGACCGGGCCTGGGAAGCCTTGGCCAAACAGTCGGGATGCGTTCTGGTGGAAACCGTGGATCGCTTCATCGACGCTTTGCTGGCGTTCCAGTTCCTAACGCCGCGCCCGGAGGCGCCGACGCGGCGCGTCGTGTTGTTCGGCAATGGCGGAGGGACAAGCGTCCTCGCGGCCGACTCGTTCGCGCAATGTGGTCTCGACGTCGAGCCGTTCGACCGTGCCACGGTCGCGCGCCTGGAGGCGCTCAAGCTGCCGCCCGGGACCAGTATTGCCAATCCGATCGACGCGCCGGTCGCGACGCTGCAGGAGGACCAGGGCCGGGTGGCCAACACCGTCTTCGACATTGTGTACGAATCCGCCCTACCCGACGCGATGGTAATGCACATCAACCTTGCGGCGTTCGTCGGCCGGGGTGGAGGTGATCCTGTAGACAACCTGATTCAGGCCGCGGTGCGGGTGCAGGAAACGCATCCCGGGCGGGCGCATTTCATGATTGTCCTGCGCGTGGACGGCTCGCCGGAGCTCGACGAGCAGCGTCGGCGCTATCGGGAGCTGGCGCTAAGCGTCGGCATTCCAGTTTACGACGAACTGGTCGACGCGGCCTACGCGCTTCGTGCGGTGCGGTGGATCGAACAGCAATGGAACGCGATCCGAGCCCCGCTGCCCGATAATCGGCAACCGCGCACCGAAGCGCCGGAGAGCGCATGAGCGGATCCGCGACGACGATGGCCGCAGTCGAGCAGGCGGGCGCTGGAGGTCCCGAGGTGCTCAGGGTTGCAGAGCGGCCGATCCCGCAAGTCGCGCCGGGCACGCTGCTGATCAAGGTGGCCTTCGCCGGCGTCAACGGTCCCGATGTGATGCAGCGCAGGGGACTCTACCCCGCGCCGCAGGGCGCCTCCGACCTCCTCGGCCTCGAGATCGCCGGCGAAGTGGCCGCGGCGGGTCCAGGTACCCGGCGCTGGAAGAGCGGTGACCGCGTCTGCGCCTTGACCAATGGGGGCGGATACGCCGAGTACTGCGTGGTCCATGAAGATCATTGCCTGCCGATCCCGGCAGGCCTCGACCTCGCCGGGGCCGCTTCGCTTCCAGAGGCCTATTTCACGGTGTGGAGCAACATCTTCATGACCGCGGGCCTGGCATCTGGCGAGGTGCTCCTGGTTCACGGTGGCGCCGGTGGCCTAGGTACGACCGCGATCCAGCTGGGCAAGGCCTTCGGGGCGCGCGTAGTGGCAACCGATCATCCCGCCGACCGGGTTGCGAGCTGCGCCGCACTTGGTGCCGATCGCGCCATCGACTACCAGGCCGAGGATTTTGTCGCAGCCGTGCGAGATGCGTTCGGAGGCGCCGACGTGATTCTCGACATCGTCGGAGGGCCGTACGTCCAACGCAACATCAAGGCGGCTCGGCACGATGGGCGAATTGTCCAGCTCGCTTTCGCACTCGGTGCCAAGGTCGATCTCGACCTTATGCCGATCATGTTGAAGCGGCTGCATTACACCGGGTCGACGCTGCGCAGCCGGCCCGATGCCTACAAATCGAAGGTGGCGCAGCAGCTCGAGGCGCAAGTATGGCCGCTGTTTGCAGACGGCTGCCTCAAGTCGGTGGTTGGGACGGTGTTACCGCTCGCGGATGCGGCGGAAGCGCATCGCCTGATGGAGCGCGCGGCCCATTGCGGGAAAATCGTGCTGCAGACATCGAGGTAAACCCGGAGCAAGCATGGCGACGATCGAGTTGAAGGCGGACATTACCGGCAGCGTGTGGAAGGTGCTGAAGATGGCGGGCGATGCTGTCGAGGAGGACGAGCCCGTGCTCATCATGGAGTCGATGAAGATGGAGATCCCGGTCGCGTCGCCCGATAAAGGAGTGGTGAGGGAGATCTTGGTGAAAGAAGGCGACATAGTCGGCGACGGCACAGTCGTGGCACGGATCGAAGTCTGAGGCGGCCGACGTGAAAAGCGTGCTCATCGCGAACCGCGGCGAGATCGCCTGCCGGATCATCCGTTCCTGTCGGCGGCTCCGCCTTCGCAGTATCGCCGTCCATTCCGAGGCCGATCGGTCGGCGCTCCACGTCACCATGGCCGATGCCGCGGTGGAGATTGGGCCTGCTGCCGCGCGTGACAGCTACCTGCGGGTGGACCGACTGCTCGACGCCGCGCAGTCCAGCGCCGCCGATGCGGTACATCCTGGGTACGGATTCCTGTCCGAGAACGCGGAATTCGCCGAGGCCGTGGGTGCCGCCGGGCTGCTCTGGATCGGGCCTGCAGCCCAGGCGATCCGCGACATGGGCGACAAGCAGCGGGCACGCGATCTCGCGCAGGCGTCGGGTCTGCCGGTCCTGCCCGGCAGCGGGCGGTTCGAAACGAGCGACCTCACTGGAATCGAAGCAGCCGGAGAAGACGTCGGGTATCCGCTGCTGATCAAGGCAGCCGCCGGGGGAGGGGGCATCGGCATGCGACGGGTCGACCGGCCCGAGCAGCTACGTGGCATGGCGGAGGCCACGCAGTCCATGGCTGCCAAGGCGTTTGGCGACGGGTCGATCTACCTCGAGCGCTGCATCGAGCGCGCGCGCCATGTGGAAATCCAGGTCTTCGGATTCGGTAATGGGGAGGCGATCCATCTGCATGAGCGCGACTGCTCGATCCAGCGCCGCTTCCAGAAGGTTATCGAGGAAAGTCCCGCACCAGGCATCCCGCAGGCACTGCGCGCGGAGATGGCGCAGGCCGCGGTCCGGCTTTGCCGAGACCAGCGATACGCGGGCGCCGGGACCATAGAATTCGTCGTCGACGCCGACACCCTGGCTTATTTCTTCCTCGAAATGAATACCCGAATACAGGTCGAGCATCCGGTCACCGAGATGAGGACCGGGCGCGACCTCGTCGCCATGCAGATCGAGCAGGCGCGCGGCACCCTGGCAGTGGTCGATCAGCACAGCGTGGAAGCGCAGGGTCACGCCATCGAGTGCCGAATCTACGCCGAGAATCCGGCCAAGAATTTCATGCCCTCGCCGGGGCGGCTGGTGCGCTTCGAGGTGCCAGATCCGACGCCGGACGTGCGCATCGACAGCGGGTTTCGCACTGGCGATGACGTTACGTTCTTCTACGATCCCATGATCGCCAAGGTGATTTGCCGCGGTCCTACGCGCGACGCCGCCATTGCCCTCACGCTCGATACCTTGCAGGCGATCCGGATCGAGGGGCCGGTCACCAACCTCGCGTTCCTGCGCGCGACGATCGCTCACCCGAGCTTCAAGGCGGGCGAGGTGTTCACGGGCTTCGTGGAGCGATTCAAGCCCGCGCTTCTCTCCCCATGAGAGCAGAGCTCCGCATTCGCTCGCAAGGTGTCGAATCAGCCATGTTGAGCATCGACCGAAATTTATTGGAATCGCGATCGTTGTTCATCGACGGCGACTGGCACACGCGCAGCGGCGCGATGCTAGTCTCGATCGACCCTGCGACCGGCGAGTCAAACGCTACACTGTCCACCGCATCCGTCAGCGACATCGACATCGCGGTACGGGATGCGCGGGGGGCCCTTGAGGAAACCGGGTGGGGCGACCTGTTGCCGCACCGTCGGGCTGACCATTTTCATGCCATCGCGCGTCTTCTAAACGATCGCGTCGAGCCGCTTGCGCAGATCGTGATGCGCGAAAGCGGTAAGACACTGAGCGAATGCCGGCAGCAGGTCTCGGGAGCCGCAGGGATCTCCCGTTATTACGCAGGATTGGGCGAGACGCTTTGCTCGGAGGTCCCGCCGCCGCGCGGCGACTACCTCTCGTTCACCGTGCACGAGCCGCAGGGTGTCGTCGCCGCCATCACGCCTTGGAATTCGCCGATCAATCTTGCGGCGGAAAGCGCGCCCCGGCGCTCGCCGACACGATTGCGCGGCACGCCGGCACGAAAACGGTGATGTTACGAATTCACTCGGGCGAAAGCGGCCCTGGCTATTGAAGGAGATGAAGCGCATGAAACCGCAGACCTCGTCCTCGCTTGCACTTCCCGTGGCGCCGAAACTGTTTGGCACGTCGCGAGATTCCAGCATCGTGCTGGTCATTGTCGCCATTGCGCTGCTGTGGGCGTCGGCGAAGATTCAGATCCCGCTTTGGCCCGTGCCGATCACGATGCAGACCTACGTGGTACTCGTGATCGCGCTGAGCTACGGAATGCGGCTCGGCTCGGCCGCGGTAGGCGGCTACATCGCACTCGGGCTGCTCGGCGTGCCGGTGTTTGCGGGGACCCCGGAAAAGGGTATCGGGGTCGCCTACCTGGCTGGACCTACGGGGGGTTACATCATCGGTTTCGCACTGGCGACCATTGCCTGTGCATGGCTGGCTGCGCGAGGGTGGGCGCGCGGGTTCCTCGCCTGCATGAGCGCAGCCCTCATGGGACACGTGTTGATCCTGGGCTGCGGCGTCGCGTGGCTCGCGGTCACTCTCGGCTGGGAACGAGCAATCGCGGCGGGGCTCGCGCCGTTCCTTTGGGGGACCGCGATCAAGACCGTGCTGGTGGCGGTCACGCTGCCAGCAGGTAGCAAGTGGGCGGAATTGCGGCGCTGAGCATTGGCATGGATCACGACCAGGGCGGCGCTCGGCCGACGAGCCATGACTTCGAGCTTCGCATCGACCGGATCGAGGTGTTCGCTGTTGCCGTCCCATTGATCGGTTCCGGCTACGCGAATGCCTACGTTACCAAGAAAATCCAGAAGAGTGTCATCGTCCGCATCACTTCGGATGACGGGTCGGTGGGCCTCGGCAACATCGATCCCTCGCCAGGTTACTCGGTAGAAACCATCGACGAGTCGCTGGCCGCACTCCGCGACAGGCTGGTGCCACTCCTGCGTGGCGTCGACGCCGCCAACGTGCACCGGCTGAGCCGGACCATGGACGAGGCGTTGCGCGGTTATCTCGATGCCAAGGCCGCCATCGAAATGGCGTGCGTCGATCTCACTGCGCGGCGGCTAGGCATCCCCGTGCATGCCTACCTTGGCGGCGCGGTGTTGGATCGCGTCCGGTTCAATGCGTGGATCGGAATTCTGTCGCCCGATGCCGCCGCTGCCGAGGCGCGCAAATGGATGGGGGCAGGTTTCCGCTCCGCGAAGATCAAGGTCGGCGGCGGGATCGAAGCAGATCGGGATCGCGTGCGGGCTGTGCGGGAAGCCGTCGGCGCACCCATGCGGCTCCGAGTCGACGCCAACGCCGGGTACGACGTTGCGCAGAGCATTGCGCTTGGAAGGCTGATCGAACCTTACGAGGTCCAGTTATTCGAACAACCGGTCGCGGCGGGCGATCTGGCCGGCATGGCGAGGGTTCGCCGCGCAATCGGCATTCCGGTCATGGCAGACGAGTCGATCACCGATCACGCCAGCCTGATCAACGTGATCCGGGATGGCGCCGCTGACCTCGTCAAGCTCAAGGTGATGAAGCAGGGTGGGTTCCTGAACACCCGTCGCATGCTGGAAACCGCGACAGCTGCCGGCCTTGGCGTGATCATCGGTCACGGCTTCGGCCTCGGCATCAACACGATGGCGGAGATCATGCTCGCGGCGACCAGCGCCGGAGTGGTCGAGGGGCTGGAATGCGTTGGACCGCTCAAGACCGCCGACGACATCGTGACGTCCAAGCTCGATCTGTCTTCCGGCGTGCTCGCGCTCCCTGGCGGCCCCGGGCTCGGCGTCGCGCTCGACCAGGAGAAGGTCGAGCGCTACCGGTACGACCGGCCATGACGGTTGTGAACCGGCCGGTGCGGGCACGAAGCCGGGAAGCCGGGCGGTCCGTTTGCCTTTTCGTTGTTCAATGAACTCAGACAGGGGGTGTTCCATGAGGACGTGGATTCTGGCAATCGCAGGTGCGTTGATAGGGTCGTTCAATGCGGTGGCCCAGCAAACGGGCGCAGCGACGCCTACAGTGACGGTCGGCGTCTCGCCGTCAACCGACATGTCTCTGATGATCATCGCCGTCAAAAAGGGCTTTCTCGAGAAGGAGGGCCTTAACGCGCAACTCCAGCTGTTCGACTCGTCACCGGCCGCCCTGCAGGGGGTGATCGCGGGACGGGCCGATATCACCAATAATACGGAGCCGCCCCAACTGGCCGCGCGAGCCCGCGGCGGGAAGGTCGTGCAAGTGATGACGGGCTATCTGAGCGGGCGCATTAACGGGCTGGTCGTCAACGCCGACGCAATCAAGAGCCCGCAAGACTTCGCCAGCAAGGCCGTGGGGGTGCAGCGTGGAAGCGGGGCCAACTATCACCTCGCATGGTTCCTCGAACGCAACAAGATACCGGCAGACAAGGTCGCGGTGAAGTACATGGACGCGCCTGATCAGATCCCCGCGCTCGCGCGGGGCGACATCCAGGCGTTTTTCTCCTGGGAGCCGTTCCTGACCAAGGCGAGCGAAATGGTGCCTCACTCGAAGGTGTTCAGCCGCACGGTCGATGACGGGTTCGTATTTGCGGGCAACGTGGTGATGCGCGAGGACATGGCCCGGGAACGCAAGGACGTCGCGGTGAAGGTCGTGAAGGGTCTGATAGCCGCCGCCGACTGGATGACCGCGAACCCGATGGAAGCCGCGAAGGTCGCCAATGAGGTCCTCAAGGCACCGTCGGTGGAGGGCGTGGCCCAGCAGATCCAGTACCTGAGCTGGCCCGGCGATTTCCGCAGAAAGGTCGTCAACCAGGAAATCAGCATTGCGGAATGGGGGGTCGGCATTGGCCTGTTCCCGGCGAAGGACGCCAAGAAGCTGGTCGACGAGCTCGTCTATCCCGCGATCATCAAGGAGGCCGCGCCCGGTCGAACAGACCTTTAACGTTACGGGCCGTCGCGTGCGACCCCGCGCCCGCTGCGCCGGTCATGGAGCGCTCGGGCCCATGGCCACAGCTCTTTGACGCAGCACCGCAAGGCAGGTGAGCGCGCGTTGCGCGGCCTGGTCGCCGCCCGGCAGGTCGCCGCGGACATGCGTGGTGCGAAGTCCCTCGATCACGTCTAGCGCGTCGATCGCGGGACGGATCACGATGCTCGCCTTGCGGCGTTCTGCGAGGGTCATGAACTCGGCGTGCATCGCGTCGCGCTCCGGCGGAAAAAGACCGTGCAGGTGCAGCAGCACATTGAGCCAATGGGTTCCGGCGAGCATACAGCCCTCGATCACCATTTCGTAGTCGGTCGCGCGTCGCAGCCGCCCAAGCGAGCGCTCGACGCTCTCAGCCTTGGCACGGTGCGCATCGACTCTCAAGGTGAGTCCTGCAAGCTCGCCGCCTCGCGAAGTTCCGCGACGCATCGCCGATAGGCCTCATGCCAATCCCGTGCCGCAGCCGTTGGCACGGACTCGCTGCCTCGCACGTACGGCTCACGCAGATCTTCGATCACCCGCAGTGCCGCGCACGCGCGCTCCACTGCAGCCGGAAGGGGCATCGCCAACGCGGGCTGGCCGACGTGCATGACGTCGCCGGGCGGATCGATGGCGTCGACGAATCCTCCGTTCCTGCGGTCCGGCACGGCGTAGAGCCCGTCGGTTTGCGTGTGGAACGAGTCCGCTTCCGCGCTGGCGCCGCAGCGGTGCAGCGCGGCATTCAGCAGATTGGTGCAGCTGTTCATCGCCGTCCAGATCCACAGCTCGGGGTCGGCGACCGGGTCGAGGCGGGCGAGCAGGTCGTCCATGCGGCGGAATTTCTCTAGGTGCGATTCGATCTTCATACGGCCGATCAGCGGTTAGTTTGGCACGATACGAAAACTGTATCACATAAGACCAAATGGGTCTCATTGACAGCATCGCCATGGGAGGCCTAACGTTTTCCCGTCGCGGATCGGTGCGCGGATGGCGCCGACACTAACGAGGGGGCGCTCGAGCGTGCGAGGATGGCAGCAATTGATTATCAACGGCGTGCCTTCGGCCGACACGCCTCGGGTCTCAAAGCAACGCGATTCATGAGACCCACGATGGGCGTCGCTGACCCGTTCCGGACGGTCGAAACCGCGGCCGGCCGCCCCACCCTGGGGCGCCTTCTGCGACGACTGAGCGTAACACCCGTGCTCGCGACTTCGCTTGCCGTCGTCGTCGGCGTCGTCGGCTGGGCGGCCGCCAGCCGAGCACTCGATTCGCCTCTGTTTCCCTCGCCGCTCCGGATCGCGGATTCGCTAGCGGCGATGGTGCGCGATGGCTCGCTTCTGGTTGACATTGCCGTGAGCCTGCGGCGGATCGCGATCGGCTTCGTGCTGGGATGCTTGGTCGGCGTGCCGCTCGGCCTCGCCATGGGACTGTTCCGAGTGGTCCGTGCGGCGCTCGAGCCTGTCGTGCAGTTCCTGCGCTTCGTTCCGCCGATCGCGTGGCTCATACCCGCCATCATGTGGTTCGGAATCGGCGAGACATCGAAGATCCTCATCATCTTCTACATGACCGTGTTCCTGGTTCTGGTCAATACGATGGCCGGCGTGTCGGCATTGCACCGCAACCAGCTGCGCGCGGCACGCAATTACGGCGTCGGAGATTGGCAGCTGTTCGCGTGGGTCGTGCTGCCCGCGACCATGAGCTACATCGTGGCCGGTGCCCGGATTGCGCTGGGCAACTCGTTCGCGGCCGTGGTGGGAGCCGAGTTGATCGCCGCCGATTCTGGGCTCGGATACCGGATCGTCGAGTCAGGCAAGTGGATGGCGATGAGCGACATGTTCGCCGCCATGCTGGTGCTCGGATTGCTCGGCATCACGGCTGACCGACTCGTGCGCATATTCACCGGCCGAGTCCTCCAACGATATCTGCCAGCTGGCCACGATGTCCGCTAATGCGCTCCCGCTGCGGGGCGAGGCGGCGGCCGGAGGCGGCCGTATCACCGTCCGCAACGTCGACTTCGGGTTCGGCAAGGCCCAGCACCACGTCATCAAGAACTTGTCCTTCGAGATCGCGAGCGGCGAGTTCTTCGTGCTGCTCGGCCCCTCCGGCTGTGGCAAGTCGACAGTCCTCAGCCTGATTGCAGGCTTCGAGTCGCCTTCGCGCGGAGACGTGCTTGCCGATGGGCAGCGCGTTGCCGAAGCGGGCCGCGACCGCGTCGTGATCTTCCAGGACAGCGATTCCCTGTACGGCTGGCTGTCCGTCCTGGACAATGTGGCGTTTCCCCTGCGCGTCGCCGGCGTGGGCAGCAAGGAACGCCGTACGCGCGCCGCCGCGGCCGTGAAGCTGGTCGGCCTGGAGGGACACGAGCGCAAGTATCCCAGGCAGCTATCGGGCGGTATGAAGCAGCGCACCCAGCTCGCGCGTGCGCTCGTGCTGGAATCGCCCATCCTCTTGATGGACGAGCCGTTTGCCGCGCTCGATGCCCAAACGCGTTCGATCCTCCAGGATGAGTTGGTGCAGCTCTGCACGCGCGTGCGGCGGACCGTGCTATTCATTACGCACGACATCAGCGAGGCCATCCTGCTCGGTGACCGAGTGGCCATCATGCGTGCGGGTCCCAACTCGGCGGTCAAGGAAATCATCCCGATCGAACTCGCGCGCCCACGCCGTCGCGGCGGCCCGGAATTCGGGAACTACTACGAGCGCATCAATCGCAGCATCTCCGACGAAGTGCAGCGCGCGCTGCACACGGAAGACAGCCTGCTCACATGAGTACCCGGCTGACCCAGCAGGCGCGCGTCGG
Organism: Casimicrobiaceae bacterium; assembly: GCA_040006895.1. Taxonomy (GTDB): domain Bacteria; phylum Pseudomonadota; class Gammaproteobacteria; order Burkholderiales; family Casimicrobiaceae; genus CAIWHR01. Next base: position 19,044 of record JBDTWB010000048.1, read on the forward strand.
CGTCCTCGGTTACGCGCTGTCGACCGCGGCGATTGTCGCGCTCTGGCAGTACGGCAGCAGCCAAGCGCTCATCCCGCTGCTCTTCCCTTCGCCGCTGAGCACCTGGCGCACAGCCGTCAAGCTGTTCGATGACGGCCGCCTCCTGACCGACATTGCGGCCAGCCTTATGCGCATCGCAGTCGGATTCACGGTGGGAAGCGCACTGGGAATCATGCTCGGCGTGCTCATGGGCTCGTTTCGCCCGGTTCGCCTCTTGTTCGAGCCGTACGTCCAGTTCCTCCGAGCGCTGCCCGCCCTAGCTTGGATCCCCGCTGCAATGCTTTGGCTTGGGACAGGCGAAAGCTCGAAGGTCGCGCTCATCGCGTATACGACGGTTTTCGTAGTCGCGCTTAACACCATGATCGGGGTTTCCAGCGTGCCGGACAACCAGCTGCGCGCCGCGCGCTGCTGCGGGGCAGGCCCGTGGCGCACCTTCTACATGGTCAAGGTGCCGGCGACGGTCAGCTACATGCTCACCGGGATGCGCCTGGCCATCGGCAACAGCTTCTCCACGATCATTGCCGCCGAGCTGGTGGCGCCGAAGAACGGCATCGGCTACCTGATCTTCAGCTCGCGCACGTGGATGCAGACCGAGTTCGCGTTCGTCGGGATCGTGATCCTGGGGGTGCTCGGATTCCTGGTAGACCGGGCCTTTCAAATAGCGACCACGCGGCTGTGCGCGCGTTACCTGCCGGGATAGACCTGCCTTCGACCGGAAGACACATCGCGCTGAAAAGTGCCGTCGAGTTTTGGGGCGGTTTTTTGTAAACGACGGACGACGTCCGAAAGGAGAAATGCCATGGTTACCCGATTGCGCCTGATCCTGTCGATGCTGCTGCTTGCCTGCTCGCTGCCCGTCTCGGGTGCCGAGGCGACGAAGATGACGATCGCCACGGGCGTCGATCCGGGGTTCTCGATCTTCTACGTGGCCAAGCTCGGCGGTTTCCTCGAGAAGAACGGCCTCGACGTCGACCTTCGCACGGGCCCGTCAGGTGGCGCGATGGTCCCGCTCCTTATATCCAACTCCTCGCAAGCCTCGATGTCGGCCGCATTCGCGGGCATCAGCAATCACCTCAAGGACCCCGATATCGTTGCGGTCGCCCAGATGCTGCGCTACGACCGCTGGTACGGGATCGTGGCGAAGAGCGACATCAAGTCGCTCGCGGAACTCAAGGGGAAGAAGGTCGGGGTCTCGATCGGCAATGCCAGCGAGAGCTATTGGTACGACGCGCTCAAGCATGCCAAGCTCGAAGTCGCCGACTTCAAGTCGGCGATGGTGAACGTCGAAGCTCCCGAGATGGTCGCGGCTATCGAGCGAGGCAACGTACAGGCTTTCTCCGCGTGGGAGCCTTGGCTGTCGCGCACCGTCCTCAACGTGCCCAATACCCGGATACTGGTCGACGACATCGGCATGGTGCAGGACGTCGGATTCATCTATATGAGCCGCAAGTGGATCGAGGCCAATCGCCCGACCGCGGTCAGGTTCATGAGAGCGATGAAGGAGGCCAACGACTTCATCAACAAGGAGCCGGAAAAGACTAAGGAAATGGTCGGGAAGATGCTCAACCTCCCCAAGAGCCTGCTCGATTCGATGATGCCAAAAGTAACCTTCACGCTGAATCTCGGTCCGGACTCCTACGCGGTCACCAAGCGGATCGTCGACCAGCAGATCACGCAGGGTCGGCTGAAGCAGGGCCAGTTCGATTACAGCGCCTGGTTCTATCCCGAGCTGCTGCGATCGGTCGATCCGGCGGCTGTCAATCTTCCTGCCAAGATGTAGCGGTCCGGGAGGGCGATTGCATGACAGTCTCTGTAGCACCAACCCGACCCAGGGGCCTGCTGAGCGGCGACCTCGACTTCGCGGGTCGGCGGGTGCTGATCACGGGCGCGGCCGGCGGCCTTGGCCGCGCCTTCACGGCCGGTTTCGCGAGCCACGGCGCGACCGTAGTCCTCGCGGATATCGACGCCGCCGCGTTGCGGTCGATCGCGACGGCAACGGCTCCGGATACGCAATGGCATCCGTACGACCAGGCCGAACCCGAATCGGTCGAGCGTCTGGCGCAAGCAGCGGGCCCGGTCGACGTCCTCATCAACAACGCCGGCATCCTGCTGTTGAAGCCGCTCCTCGAAAGCACCGCCGACGACATCCGGCGGGTCCTCGACGTCAATGTCATTGGGGTCATGCTGCTCGCCCAGGCGGTGGCGCGAAAGATGATAGAGCGTGGCGGAGGCGTGATCGTGAACGTGGGGTCGCAGCTCGCCTTCACCGGCGGGGAACAGCGCGGCGTGTATGCCGCGGCGAAGGCGGCGGTTTCGCAATTCACGCGCACCGCTGCCGTGGAGTGGGGACCTTCGGGCGTGCGCGTCGTCTGCATGGCGCCGGGCCGGACCATCACACCAATGAACGAGTCGGTGCGGCGCGACGATCGCGATCGGGGGCTCGCGCGCATCGCCATCGGTCGTTACGGCAGCGCCGACGAGGCTGCGAAACTGGCGCTCTTCCTCGCGTCGCCAGCAGCGTCGTACATCACCGGCGAGACGGTGATCGCCGACGGCGGTTTCGTGATCGGGTGACGGTGCGCGGCGGCAGGGACAACGTGGCTCTCTGATCGGAGCGAAAGGAATCCTGGAATCATGGCACTCGTGTCGTTCTGCAAGGTTGAGAAGGCGTACCGGCCGCGGCACGCCCCCGCGTACGTGGCGGTCCGCGAGTTCGACCTGGACACCCAGCTGGGCGAGTTCTTCTGTCTGCTGGGTCCAAGCGGCTGTGGCAAGACCACGGTCCTCAATATGCTGGCTGGATTCGAGCAGCCCACCGGCGGCACGGTCGAGATTGCCGGCTGCCCGATTCGCGCGCCGGGCCGCGACCGCGCGGTCGTCTTCCAGGGAGACGACTCGCTCTTCGCATGGCTCACCGCGCTCGAGAACGTCGAGTTCGGCCTGCGCATGCGCGGAGTCGCCGCTGCTCAACGGCGCGAGCGCGCCCGGCACTTCCTCGACCTGGTCGGTCTTTCCGGACAGGAACACAAGCACCCGCCCCAGCTCTCGGGCGGCATGAAGCAGCGCATCCAGATTGCCCGAGTGCTTGCCAACGAGCCGACCATGCTGCTGATGGACGAGCCGTTTGCTGCGCTCGACGCGCAGACGCGCCTGCTGATGCAGGAGCAGATGCGCGAGATCGCGAGCGCCGCCAAGACCTCGGTATTCTTCATCACGCACGATATAGACGAAGCGATTATCCTGGGCAGCCGCATCGGCGTGATGAAGGCGGGTCCGGCGGCGACGCTCAAGGGCTTGATTGACGTGCGCCTCGGCGAGACCCGTAACCGGACCGACACCGCATTCATGGACGTCTACCGCGAGGTCTACCAGATGATTCGTGAGGAAGTGCTAAAGAGTGCGTCGCGGACTTCGCGGGCGCGAGAGCGGGTAGAGTGAGCGCCGGAGCAACAACGGGCGCGCAGCGGAGCGGCTCGCCGGCCGCGTCCTCGCCGGGCATCGCGACGCTGCTTGCCTATTGGCCTTACCTGGCCGGTTTCGTTGGCATGTTCCTGCTGTGGCATTTGGTCGCCACGCGAATCTTCGTGTCGGTTTTGTTTCCGCCGCCGCTGCCGGTGCTGCGCAAGGCGGGCGAGCTCCTGGCCAACGGCGAGCTCATCGTCAACGTCTGGGCGAGCCTGCAGCGGATCCTCGCGGGATTCGCCCTCGGCACGGTGCTCGGTGTGCTGGTCGGCCTGCTCGTGGGATCCTTCGTCACCATACGGCGCTTACTGGATCCCGTCGTGGAGACGCTCCGGTTCATCCCCGCGGTAGCGATGATCACGGTGGCGGTGATTTGGTTCGGAATCGGCGAATTTTCCAAGATCTTCATCATCCTGTACGGCACCGTGTTCATCGTCATCATCTCGACGGCAGCCGGCGTCGCGAGCATCCCGGCGAACAAGCCTCGGGCCGCGCTTTCTTTGGGCGCTT
>JBDTWB010000049.1:0-22520 GCA_040006895.1 Casimicrobiaceae bacterium
GCGGCACTTCGTTAAGCGGCACTTCGTGGCGGAGTGCCCCGCGGGCTAGTGGTGGTGGCCGCCCGCGCCGTGCACGTGGCCGTGGGCGAGTTCCTCTTCGGTGGCAGCACGAACATCGAGGATCCGGCAATCGAAGCGCAAGCTCTTACCCGCCCAGGGATGGTTCCCGTCCATCACCACCTTGCCGTCGGCAATGTCGGTGACGGTAAACACGATGCCCTCGCCCTCGGCCTCGTCCGGATTGGCATAGGCCTCGAACTGCATGCCGACCTCGACCTCGGGCGGCAGGCGATCCGCCGGCTCGATCTTGACCAGTTCCGGGTCGTAATCACCGAATGCCTCGGTGGGCTCGACCTTGACCGTCACCTCGTCGCCGGCCTTCTTCATGGTCAAGGCTTCCTCGAGCTTGGGCAGCATCCCGGACTCCCCGCCGTGGAGGTAGGCAATGGGCTCGTCGGTCTCCTCGAGCAAGACGCCGGCATCATCGTAGAGCTGGAACGTGAGTGTGACGACAGTGTTGGTGAAAACGTTCATGAGGGACCTCGAAAAGCGGAATGAAATGGTAGAGACGCGCGAAACGCAGAAGGGTTCGCGGCTGGAGATGTAAAGGCATTGTAGCAGCGCTCCGCCGCTATAATCGGCCCCATGGTTTACTCGCGCACCCGGCCGCAGCGCCTCCGCCGTCCGGCCGCGAGAGAGCCGGACGGCATGGCACTTGGTCCGCTGCTGGGGGGCATCACGGCCGCCGCGTTCCTGCGGCGTCACTGGCAGAAGGCGGCGCATCTCGCGCGCGCCGCGATGCCCGGTTTTGACGGCGTGGTCGACCGCGATGCACTCTTTGCGCTGGCCGCGCGGGACGATGTCGAGTCGCGCCTCGTGCAGCGCATCGGGGCACGTTGGTCGCTGGCACACGGACCGTTCACCCTCCGCACACTGCGCGCCCTGCCCGCGCGCAACTGGACGCTGCTGGTGCAGGGCGTGAACCTTCACGTTCCCGCGGCCGACGCGTTGCTGCGCCGCTTTCGGTTCGTGCCTTACGCCCGGTTGGACGACCTCATGGTGAGCTACGCCGCGCCCGGCGGTGGCGTCGGGCCGCACCTCGACGCCTACGACGTGTTCCTGCTGCAGGGCTTCGGCCGGCGCCGCTGGCGCTATGGTCGGCAGGATGATCAGGCGTTCCGGCCCGGTCTGCCTCTGCGGGTACTGCGTCGATTCACACCGACGGAGGACGCGATCCTCGCGCCGGGCGACATGCTCTACCTGCCGCCCGCGTACGCGCACGACGGGGTCGCGCTCGAACCCTGCACCACCTACTCGATCGGCTTTCGCGCGGCCACGGCAAGCGAGACCGCCGCGGCCTTCCTGACCTACCTGCAGGACTCGCTCGACGTGCCGGGGCGTTATGCCGATCCCGATCTCGCGGCGACGCGCGAGCCCGCGCGCATCAGCCCGGCCATGCTACGCAAGGTGGTCCGGATGGTGAACGGCATCACGTGGAACGCGACCGACATCGCGCGGTTCCTCGGAAGCACGCTATCGGAGCCCAAGCCATCGGTCTATTTCGAACCGCCGTCCGCACCGCTCTCACGCGCGGCCCTTGCCAAGCGCATCGCGCGCGGCGGGCTGCGCCTCGACCTGCGCACGCAGTTCCTCTATGACGATGCGTGTTTCTACATGAACGGCAGCGTCATGTCGCGCGCCAGCGTAGGCGTCGGCGCGGCGCGAACCCTCGAGGCCCTCGCCAACGATCGGGCGCTACCCCCGGCGCGGGGACCACGCCCGAGCGCTCCAGTCCACGCTCCCGCGCAGGAACCACTCCCCAGCGTTGCCGTCCTCGCTCTCATTTACGACTGGTACGTCGATGGCTATGTCCACCCCGGAAACGCATGATGCCGTGCCGGCGCCCTCGGAGCGCCTTCTCGAGTCCGTTGCCGCGCAGGTCGAGGCGATCGACCTCCTGGTGAATCGCGCACGCCGGACCCTGCGGGTGTTCGACGTCGACCTCGCGAACATGGGCTGGAACACGCCCCCCCGAACCGACGCCCTGGTTCGACTGTTGCGGCGCTCTGCCGAGGCCCGCGTGCAGATCATCGTGCATGACACGCGCCATCTGGAAAGCAACTGCCCACGACTGGTGCGGCTGCTGCGGCAATGGAGCGAGGTGGTCACGATCTATCGCACCGGACCGGCGGCCCGCGCGGCGTCCAATCCGCTGGTGATCGTCGACGAACGCGATTTCCTGCATCGCTTTCACGCGGCCCAGCCACGGGCCAGCCTCGCTCTCGACGCACCGGCCCAGGCGGTGCCGCTCGTGCGTCGATTCGATGAAATCTGGGCGACCGGGGAACCGGGCATCGGCGCCACAACGTTGGGTCTATAGGGCTTGACGCACTGCACAATCTCTTTGAAAACACTGTACTTTGTGGTACAGTTCAGGGCAGGTCACGAGGGCCGGATGACCGGCCACCCCGTTGACCCACAACGACTACCACTCCAATAGGGAACCCTCCTCCATGAACAAGTCGATCCTTCTCGCGGCAGCCGTGGCGTTTGCCGTCTCCGCATGCGGCGAAAAACCTGCCGATAAGCCGGTCACGCCCGCTGCCGTCGTCGTCCCGGCGCCCGCGCCGGTCACGCCGCCGGCCGCCGACGCCACCAAGGCCCCGGACGCCGCCACGAGCAGCATGCCCGCCCCGGCGACCGCCGCTCCCGCTGATGCCAGCGCTACCCCGACCTCGCCGGGGACCACGACGACGACGGAGCCTGCCAAGGACGCGATGAAGAAGTAAGCATCGGCCTGCACGCAGCCCGCAGCGGAAAAGGCCAGCAATGCTGGCCTTTTTTTCGTCCCGCTCCCGAGGAGCTAGAGGGGCACGCCGATGCGTTGGGCGACCTCGCGATAGTGCTCGATGACACTGCCCAGGTCGCGCCGGAAGCGGTCCTTGTCGAGCTTCTCGCCGGTCGTCGTGTCCCACAATCGGCAGCCATCGGGCGTGAACTCGTCGCCGAGGACGAGCGGGCCGGCCAGGTCCTCGACCGGGTGACCGAACTCGAGCTTGTAATCGACGAGATCGATGCCGGCGGCGGCGAACATCGGCTGCAGCAACGTGTTGACCTGATGGGTGAGCCGTTTCATCGCGGCGATCTCCTCGACGTTCGCCCAGCCGAGCACCCGGATGTGATCGTCGTTGACCAGCGGATCGTGCAGGGCATCGCTCTTCAGGAAGAACTCGAAGATCGGCTCGGGCAGGCGCGTGCCCTCCTCGATCCCATAGCGCTTGGCCATCGAGCCGGCGCACACGTTGCGCACCACGCATTCCACCGGCAGCATCTTCATCGCCTTGACCAGCGATTCGCGCTCGTCCAGCAGGCGCACGAAGTGGGTTGCCACACCGGCATCGGCCAGCCGGCCCATCACGTAGGCATTGATACGGTTGTTGGTCTCGCCCTTGCGATCGAGCTTCGCGAGCTTGGCCCCGTCGAACGCCGACACGTCATCGCGGTAGTGCATCACCAGGCGATGCGGGTCATCCGTCGCGTACACCGTTTTCGCCTTGCCCCGGTAGAGCTCCTGGCGCTTTTCCATGCTCTCCAACCTCCGTTGCGTGATCTTGACGACCAGTCGGCGATCAACACGACCGCCAGGCGAAGCCCAGCGACTGATCGGCGATGCCCACCCAATCTCCGCTGCAGGACAGCGCTGCCGCAAGGGCAGCCCGCGCCCGCGCCGGGGTGTTGTTCTGCTGGGAAAGATGGGCGGCGATGATGTGCTTCAAGCGGGAGGTGTCGATGCTCGCCACGATGGCCGCCGCCGCATCGTTGTCCAGATGTCCGAAGCGACCGGCAATACGCTGCTTCAGCATGAAGGGATAGTCGCTGCCGGCGAGAAGCTCCCGGTCGTGGTTGCACTCGATGACCAGGGCGTCGCATCCCGACAGGCTCGCCTCCACGAACGGCGTGGACGTACCGATGTCGGTGAGAATTCCGAACCGGTGGACGCCATCGGTGACCACGAACTGGACCGGCTCGCGAGCGTCGTGCGGCACCGGAAACGGGTGGATCTCGAGATCACCGATGGCGAACTGATCGTGGCTGTCGAAGCCGTAGATCCGTTCCGCCGCGTCCAGGCGACCAGCCGACGCCTGCAACGTTCCGAAGGTGGCCCACACCGGGATCCGATACTTGGCCGCGAAGGCCGGAACGCCACCGACGTGATCGGCGTGCTCGTGGGTCACGAGGATCGCGCTGATGTCGGTGGGCAGGAGACCATGGCGGCCGAGTCGCGTAGCGACGTCACGCACCCCGAAGCCGCAATCGATCATCACGCACGTGCTGCCGGCCTGCACCACCAGGCCGTTGCCCTCGCTGCCGCTGCCTAAGGACGCGAAGCGCACGGGATGTACCGCGGCAGCGCCGACATGCGGCCGCCGGTACCGGTCATGTTGTGCATGCGCCCAATTTCCCCGCGCTTCGGCAATCCCCGCATGGCGTGCTACTTGAGCTGATCGCGCAGGAGTCCCAGGATGCGATTACCGGTGGTGGACCGCTCGGGCGCGCCTTGCGGGTCCTGCACGGCGACCGTGCTGTTGCCGCCCGCTTCGACGACCGCGACACGGTATTGCTCGGGCTTCTCGGTCTTGTCGCGCCAGAACGCGAATTTCGACAGGAAGCCGGTGTCCTTCTGGGCGGCGTCGGGATCGGCGTAGCGCACGTAGTACAGGCCCTTCGAGCGATCCCGATCGACCACCGTGAATCCGATCCGGTCGAGCGTAAGCCCGACCCGACGCCAGGCGCGGTCGAACGAATCCTCCACGACCAGACGTGAGCTTCCGTCCGCGGCGGTCTCGACGCGGGCGCGATCCGGTACCTTTTCGGAGGCCTGCAACGCCTGCGTCGCCTGCGGCTCGGTCGCTCCGAAGCGCACCAGCAACCGCGTCAGGAATTCCGCTTCGAGGTCGGGGTTGGGCGGCAGCACCGCCCAGGCGAAGGCCACGGGCGATCCCTGGCTCATGGCCGTCGGCATCTGCTCCATGCCGCGATGCGAGAGATAGATCTCCACAGTACCGGGCTCGGCTCCGCGCTCGATACGGGCCCGGAACTTGTCGCGCTTGTAGGTGTTGTAGAGGACGTCGATGAACTTGCCGAGCTGGCGGCGCAGGAAATCCTGCGGGATCTCGGCGCGGTTCTCGGCCCAGTCGGTCTCGATGACTCCGATCTGTGGCTGGTCCTGGGCGATGGCGAGGCCGTTGTCGATGAAGAACTGCCGCACCGTGTTCATCGCCTCTTCCGGAGTGGCCTTGGCGACGATCCAGCGCTCGGTGCCGGCGCGCACGATGCGTGCCTCGGCATTGGCCTTGGGCGCGATTTCGGTGCCCGAGACGGGTCGCGTAGCGTCCCGTGCGGCGAGCCCGGAGGCCGTCGTCACGTTGTAACGCTCGTCGTACTGCGGTCGGGTGAGGTCGGGCGGGATCTCCAGCGCCGGCGCCGAGGTCGCGGACTTGTACTCGACCTTCTTGCCGAGCGACGTGGACATGGAACTGCACCCGGCCAGCGCCAATGCCGCAACAATGGCTACGACGAAGGCTCCCGTAAGGGAAAATGACTTGACTGCTTTCATGCTAAACACCTTGGAATCAGGAGAGACAATCCGCTTCGCGCAATGCGTCGCGCACGGTCTCGTGGTGCCGGGTGGACAGCGGCGTGAGCGGCAGCCGCAGCACATTCTGGATGAGCCCCATCTCGGCCAGCGCCCACTTCACCGGTATGGGGTTGGCTTCGACGAAGAGTCGGCGATGCAGCGGCAGGAGCCGGTCGTTGCATTGCCGCGCGGTGGTGATGTCGCCGGCCAGCGCTGCCTTGCACATGTCGGCCATCAGCTGCGGCGCGACATTCGCGGTGACCGAGATGACGCCATGGCCGCCCAGCAGCATGTGGGCGAGACCGGTGATGTCCTCGCCGCTGTACACGGCGAAGTCCTCGCGGCGTTGCTCGCGCAGCGCACGCAACAGCTCGGTGCCGCGCCCGATGTCGGCGGTGGCATCCTTCAAGCCCACGATCCCGGGAACCTCGGCAAGACGCAGCACGGTCTCGTTGGCGAGATCGGCCACGGTGCGCCCGGGGACGTTGTACAGCACGAGCGGCAGATCGACCTTTTCGGCGATGGTGCGAAAGTGCCGGTAAAGACCTTCCTGCGTCGGCTTGTTGTAATAGGGAACCACCGATAGCGCGCTCGCCGCACCGGCCTTCTTGGCGAACGCCGTCAGCTCGATGGCCTCCGCGGTGGAGTTGGCACCGGTGCCGGCCATGATCGGCACGCGACCGCGCGAGGCTTCAACCGCCAGCTGGATCAGCCGGCAATGCTCGTCGACGTCGACCGTCGGCGACTCGCCGGTGGTCCCCACCATCACGATGCCCGCGGTGCCGGCCTCGACGTGGAAATCGATCAACCGGGCAAGCGCCAGCGGGTCGAGCTCGCCGGCTGCGTGCATGGGTGTAACGATCGCGACGAGACTGCCGGTCAACATGGGAAGTGCGTGGTCCTGAGCATGCGATGGCGCAAAAGGTCGATTTTAGCGCATGGCAGCCCGAGCCGGGCCGCGATCGACGTTGCAGGGCTAGGAAGGGGTCGAAGGCATCGTGTCTCCGGGCCCGAGCAGGGGCGGCCAGAGGCACCCCCTCCCCACAGCCGCAAGACGCTGCACCACGGCCCGGCGGGACGCCGATCGCACTTCGCCCTGCTCGAATGCCACCACGGTCAGGACCGCTGCGACGCTCGCGGCGAGCTCGCCCGGAGCAAGCAGGAAGTCGGGGTTGGATGGCTTCCCGAAGGCGCCATTGCCGAGCGCAAACGTTTCGTAGAGCAGCACCCCGTCCGCCGCCAGCGAAGCGAGCAGATGCGGAAACAGCGGCCGGTGCAGGTAATTGGTGACGACGATCGCGTCGAAGCGTTCGGTGCATAGCGGCCACGTCCCGCTCTCGAGGTCGACGCACCGCGTGGTGATCCGCGGGACGTCGGCGAGCGGTCCGAGAAGGTCAGCAGACCGATCGACCGCAAGCACCTCGCAACCGCGCGCGGCGAGGTAGCGTGCGTGCCGACCCGACCCGCTCGCGAGGTCGAGCACCCGGGCACCTGCTCGCAGCAGATGGGCGAAGCGCACGATCCATGCCGACGGCGCTTCGTGTTTCATGGCAACTCCCCGGCCCGGGCGGCACCACCGGGTCGACCGCGCCTTCTCGCCCGCGAAGGCGCCGCGACGGGCTCGCCCAGCGCGGCGCCGGACACCGCGTTCCCGGTCATCGGCAGGTCGTCATCGAGGATTCGGCAAGTGCAGCGGGGCTGCGGCGTCCAACTGGCTGGCGTGCGTCGTGAAGGCGATGCCACATTGTGTCACCATGGGTGTGGGGCCGCAGTTCCCGCCCGATTCTCGGCGAAGTTCCGAGGGCGCACGACGATTCCCCGTCGGACGCTAGCAACGACCACGAAGGGAGCATGACATGGCCGACGAAGAGAATGTGAAGACGCCGCTCGAAGTATTGCAGGACACCCTGTCGAGGCTCAAGGAGATGGAGCACTACTCCCAGTCGAATATCGAGAAACTCGCAGCGCTGTGGCTTGAGGTCAGCGAGCACAAGGAGCAGAAGCAGTACGAGCAGATGGTCGACGACGTGCTGAAGCGTCAGAACCAGTTCCAGGAGTCGATCACGCGACTGATCGAGGCGTACGAGCAGGAGGCCACCCGGCTGAAGACTGCCGCGACGTAGCGCCCTCCCGTCCCCGCCCTGGTGCAGGCGGCGGGTCGGCAAGCCGGGCGTGCGGCTATGCGCGCTGCCTCTTGGGCTTGTCCGCCTGTCCAGCGCGGGCCGTGCGAAGCGACGGCCGTGGCGCGCCCCCTACCATCGGCGGGCCGGATTCCGGTGGTATCAGCGCGTGGCGGGCGCGGAGACGAGCTCGGCGTCCACTACCTCCTCCGCCGCCGGCACCTTCTCGAACGTGATCCGGCTTCCGGTGCCGCCGACCTGGACGGTGTCGCCCGGCCCGAAACGTCCCGCGAGAATCTCCTTGGCGAGCGGATTCTCGATCTGCTGCTGGATCGCGCGCTTCAGCGGTCGCGCGCCGTACACCGGGTCGAACCCGGCCTCCGCGACGGAAGCGAGCGCGGCGTCGCCGAATTGGACCCGGATGTCCATCTTGGCGAGGCGCTGCTCCAGGTTGCGCAGCTGGATCCGTGCGATGTCGGCGATCTGCGCCTGGCCCAGCGGATGGAACACCACGATCTCGTCGATGCGGTTGACGAACTCCGGACGAAAGTGGGTCTTGACCTCGGCCATTACCGCGATCTTGATGAGCGCCTGCTCCTCGCTGGCATCGGTCATCTGCTGGATCTTGTGCGAGCCCAGGTTCGAGGTCATGACGATTACCGTGTTCTTGAAATCGACCGTGCGTCCCTGCCCGTCGGTCATGCGCCCGTCATCGAGCACCTGCAGCAGCACGTTGAACACGTCCGGATGCGCCTTCTCGACCTCGTCGAGCAGGATCACGCTGTAAGGCTTGCGGCGCACGGCCTCGGTGAGGTAGCCGCCTTCCTCGTAGCCGACATAGCCCGGCGGCGCGCCGATGAGGCGTGCCACTGAGTGCCGCTCCTGGAACTCCGACATGTCGATGCGGATGAGGTGCTGCGCCGAGTCGAACAGGAACTCCGCGAGCGCCTTGCAGAGCTCGGTCTTGCCCACCCCGGTGGGTCCCAGGAACAGGAAGGAGCCGTACGGACGGTCCGGATCGGCGAGACCGGAGCGCGAGCGTCGGATGGCGTCCGACACCAGGCGAACCGCCTCGTCCTGGCCCACCACGCGACGATGCAGGGCATCCTCCATGTGCAGCAGCTTGTCGCGCTCGCCCTGCATCATCTTCGACACCGGAATGCCGGTGGCGCGCGAAACCACCTCGGCGATCTCCTCGGCGCCGACCTGGGTGCGCACCAGGCGGAAGCGCTGCTGTTGCTCGTGGTCCTGCGAGGCATTGGCCTTGCTGAGCTGCGCCTCGAGCTGCGGCAGCTTGCCGTATTGCAGCTCCGACATCTGCTGCCAGTCGCCCTTGCGCCGCGCTTCCTCCATCTGCAGCTTGAGCTTGTCGATCGCTTCCTTGAGATGCTGGGTGCCCTGGACCATGGCCTTCTCGGCCTGCCAGATCTCGTCGAGGTCGGCGTACTCCTTCTCGAGCCGGCCGATCTCCTGCTCGATCAGGTCGAGGCGCTTCCGCGAGGCCTCGTCGCTTTCCTTCTTCACCGCCTCGCGCTCGATCTTCAACTGGATCAGGCGCCGGTCGAGGCGGTCCATCACCTCCGGCTTGGAGTCGATCTCCATCTTGATCCGCGCACCGGCCTCGTCGATCAGGTCGATCGCCTTGTCGGGCAGGAACCGGTCGGTGATGTAGCGGTGCGAAAGCTCGGCCGCAGCCACGATCGCGGGATCGGTGATGTCGACCCCGTGATGAATCTCGTAGCGCTCCTGCAGGCCGCGCAGGATGGCGATGGTCGCCTCCACCGACGGCTCATCGACCATCACCTTCTGGAAGCGCCGTTCCAGCGCCGCGTCCTTCTCGACGTACTTGCGATATTCGTTGAGGGTGGTCGCGCCGACGCAATGCAGCTCGCCACGGGCAAGCGCGGGCTTCAGCATGTTGCCGGCGTCCATCGCACCCTCGGCCTTGCCAGCGCCCACCATGGTGTGCAACTCGTCGATGAACACGATGGTACGGCCCTGGTCGGCCGCGATGTCCTTCAGTACCGCCTTCAGCCGCTCCTCGAACTCGCCGCGATACTTGGCGCCTGCCAGCATGGCCGCCATGTCGAGCGACAGCACGCGCTTGTTCTTGAGGGTCTCCGGCACTTCCCCGTTGACGATGCGCTGGGCGAGGCCTTCGACGATGGCGGTCTTGCCGACGCCCGGCTCGCCGATCAGCACGGGATTGTTCTTGGTGCGCCGCTGCAGGATCTGCACGGTGCGCCGGATTTCGTCGTCGCGGCCGATGACGGGATCGAGCTTGCCCTCGCGGGCACGCTCGGTGAGATCGACGGTGTACTTCTTCAGGGCCTCGCGCTGACCCTCGGCGTCCTGCGAGTCGACCGCGCCGCCGCCGCGCACGGCCTCGATGGCCGCCTCCAGCGCCTTGCGGCTAAGACCCTGGTCCTTCAGTATCCGGCCCGTCTCGGCCTTGTCGTCGGTCAGGGCGAGCAGGTAGAGCTCGCTGGCGATGAACTGGTCGCCACGCTTGCCGGCTTCCTTGTCGGTCAGGTTGAGCAGGTTGTTGAGATCGCGCGAAATGCCGATCTCGCCCCCCTGTCCTTCCACCTTGGGCAGGCGCGCGATCGCCTGCCCCAGGGCAGTCTTCAACCGCGGCACGGCAACCCCGGCACGCGACAGCAGCGACGACGTACCGCCGTCTTCCTGGTTGACCAGCGCGAGCAACAGGTGCTGTGGCTCGATGAAGCCGTTGTCGTTGCCGAGCGCCATGCTCTGGGCGTCGGCCAAGGCCTGCTGGAATTTGGTGGTCAGCTTGTCGAAACGCATGCAGAACCCCTCCTCGATACCGGGTTACTTCTGAAATGGGGGATTGCCCGACGTTTTCAATAGACCGTCGCCTGCCCCGGGCGTTGCGCGTTGCGAAAGCGGCCGGAGCCAGCGGCGCTAAGGCGCGGCCTGCGCGCGGCGCCATGCCGATAGCCGCGGCGCGGCGCCGCGCCGCGCCGCGCCAACTGCGGCAATGCTACGATCGAACGCGCCCGCCCAACCCACGACCTGGTCCGGGACCGTCCATCCCATGCCCGTCGACCCGCCTCCCCCCGACCTCGACCCCAAGGATCCACCTCCCCGGGCCAGCCTCCTGCAGGTCGCCGGCGCGGTGTTCTGGGGGTTTTTCGGCGTGCGCAAGGGCCGCGCGCTGCAGCGCGATGCGGTCACCATCAAGCCCTTGCAGGTCATCGTGGTGGGCATCATCCTGGCGGCGGTGCTGGTGGTATCGCTGCTGCTGCTGGTGCGCTTCATCATCGCCCAGGCCCACTAAAGACCCGAGGGCTCAGGCGTCCCGCCACAGCGTGCGGAGCGCCCGCGCGACGCGCGCCAGTTCGGCATCGGTGGTGAGCACGTCCGGACACAGGCGCAGCCAATCGCCGCGGGCGTCGACCACGATCCCCTGCGCATCGAGGTCCGCGACGAACGCCGGCGCGCGGCGATCGCGCAGCGTCACGAATGCCCCATGCGCCGCGTCGCCGCCCTGCGCGGGCACGCCCGCTTCGCGGAGCAGGCCGACGAGCCGCCGTTGCTGCGCCAGGCTGTAGGCACGAAGCCGCGGCACGCCCACGCCCAACGTGAATCGCTGGCCCGAGCGCGCCTGGTAGAAGGGCAGCACGGCGGGGGTCGACTCCAGCCACCCGTCGCCGCCTTTGGCATAGCGTGGCGGTTCCGGCCGTTCGTACGCGAATGCACGCTCCTTGCCGAACCAGCCCACGTCGAGACTGCGCAGTCCCGCATCGAGCAACGCCGGCGCGACGTACAGGAAGCATGCGCCCGGACCACCGCGCAGATATTTGTAGCAGCCGCCGATGGCGAAATCCGCACCGAGTGCCTGGACGTCGCAGGGCACCACGCCCAGCACGTGATAAAGGTCGAGCATGACCTTGGCCCCGGCGGCATGCGCGGCCGCCACCAGCCGGGGCACGTCCGCCACGCATTGCCCGGTCTGGAACATGATTGGCGAGAGCACCACGAGCGTGGCGTCCGCACCGAGTGCCGCTGCGATCGCGTCGACATGGAATCGGCCCTCGGGATCCGCGTCGACGAGGTGGAGCCGGATCCGGCCGCGCCGTGCATACTCGCGCAGCACGATGTCGACCGAGTCGAACTCGCCGCGGGTGGCAACCACGCGCACGGGCGTGTCGTAGGTGTTGAGCACGGCCCGCAGGCCTTGCCCGGCACTGGCCTTGGGAATGATCGCATCGCGGCGGGAAGCCCCGATCAACGCGGCGAGTCGGGCGCGGTGCGCCGTCATCTCGCGCTCCCAGTCCTCCCATGCGTCCCCCAGGCGGGTGTACCAGGCGGCGAGTCCTTCCTGCACGTCGACCGCCATGGCATCCAGCGGCCGGCCGAGCGAGTGGTTGGCGAGATACACGCGGTCGCCTGATTCGTGCAGCACTCGGGAGAACAGCGGCCGCAGATGGTCGTCGATCGCTCCGCTGTCGAGCGGCGCCTCACCGAGCGCCGCACAGGCGGCCTCGAGGTCGGCGACGGCACGGGCAGCGGACGCGCTCACCTGGCGCCGATCACCGTGCGCACGTCGATCAACTCGGGGAAGAATCGCAATTCGATCGCCTTCTTGAGGAAGGCCACGCCCGACGAGCCGCCCGTCCCGCCCTTGAAACCGATGATCCGCTCGACGGTCTTCATGTGGCGAAACCGCCAGAGCGCGAACCACTCCTCGACATCGACGAGCTTTTCCGCCATCTCGTAGGCGTCCCACCACGCCTCCGGATTCTCGTAGATGGTTTTGAACACCGCTACCAGCCCCTCGTGCTTCACGTAGGGTCGCGACCAGTCGCGCTCGGTGCATTCCGGCGGCACGGGCAGGCCGCGCCGGGCAAGATGCCGGAGGAACTCGTCGTAGAGACCGGGGGCATGCAGCAGGGTGGTGAGCGCGGCGTGCACATCGGGGTCGTAGCGGAAGACCTCGAGCACCTCGGCGTGCTTGTTGCCCAATAGGAATTCCAGGGCCCGGTACTGCCCTGACTGGAACCCGGACGACGTACCCAGGGCCGGTCGAAAAGCGTCGTATTCCGACGGCGTGAGCGTCTCCAGCACGCCCCACTGCTCGAAGAGCTGCTTCTGGATGAGCTTGACCCGCGCGAGGATCTTGAAGCAGGGCTCGAGACGGTCGTCGCGCACGAACGCGATTGCGGCTTTGAGCTCGTGGATGAACAGCTTCATCCACAGCTCCGAGGTCTGGTGCTGGATGATGAACAGCATCTCGTCATGGCTTGCCGGCCGGTCGTCGCGACCGGTGAGCGGCTCCTGCGCCGCCAGCAGCCGGTCGAGCCGCAGGTATCCCGCATAGGTCAGGCGATCCGCAAGATCGGTGACGATCCCGGGCTCGAGTTCGGGAAGGGTCATGGTGGCCTCGCCGGTCGATGGACTGGCTCGCCGCGCCATCGACCAGGCACGAACCCGTGCAGGGCAGGCGCGTCGCTGAAGCCCAGTATAGCGATCGCTGGTTCGCCTTGGCCTCGATGCCGCGACGGCATCGTTTGCTACCATGCGCGGCCATGATCCACTGCGAGCTCTCTCCGTCGTGACACGTGCACTCGCGGTTGGCGCGACCCTGCTGCTCGTGAGCGGGATATTGGCAGGCTGTGGAGACACGCGGTCGCCCGGTGGACGCACCCTGCAGCTCGGGGAATGCCGCTTGCCCAAGGTCGCGCTCGCGGCGCAGTGCGGTGAGCTCGAGGTGCCCGAGGATCGCAGCAAGCCCGACGGGCGGCGCATCAGCATCGGGGTCGCGATCCTGGCCGCCAATACCCTCGGTCCCGCGCCCGATCCTCTCTTCCTGCTCGCCGGCGGACCGGGCCAGGCCGCAAGCTACCTCGGGCCCTTCGCCGCCCAATTCGCGGCCGTACGCCGCCATCGCGACATCGTGCTGGTCGACCAGCGCGGCACCGGCCGATCATCGCCGCTCACCTGCGCCGCCTTCGAAGACACCGACGCCGCGGACGCGACCCTCGAGATCGACCCCGTCCCACGCGCCACCCGATGCGCGCAGGAGCTCGCTGCCCGAGGGGTGGACACGCGGCAGTACACGACTGCCGCATGGGTCGCCGATCTCGACGCGGTGCGCGCCGCGCTCGGCTACGCCCGCATCAACCTGTGGGGCGGCTCGTACGGCACCCGCGTCGCCCAGGAGTACCTGCGCCGTCATCCGCAGCACGTGCGCACCATGGTGCTCGACGGCGTCGCCCCGCCATCGCTCAAGGTTGCCCTGGACGTATGGCCGACGCGCGAGGCCGCCATCGATGCCGCCTTCGCAGCGTGCGGCCAATCACCAACCTGTGGCAGGGACCACGCCGACCTCAAGGCCACGCTCGAACGGATCGACGAGCACCTGGGTGGTGGACGCGAACTGACCCTCGCCGATCCGCGCACTGGCGAAGCGCGCACCGTGCGCATCGACCTCGACCACGTGATCGGTGCCTTGCAGGCACTTGCCTACCTGCCGGAATTCGCGAGCCTGATGCCCCATGCCCTGCACGAGGCGGCGGCCGGCGACTTCGCGCCGCTGTTCGCGACCGCCATGGCACTGACCGGCGGACTTACCGCGGAGCTCAACAGCGCCCTCTATTATTCCGTGACGTGCGCCGAGGACGTGCCGCGGATCTCGGCGGCGGAACGGGAGGCGAAACTCACGGGACTGCGCGCCCGCAATCTTGCCCTGCGCGGCCTCGCCGTTTGCGACGTGTGGCCGCACGGCGTAGCGTTGCCGGAGAGCGCCGGTCCGGTGACGAGCGAGATCCCGGTGCTGCTGCTCTCGGGCGGCCTCGATCCGGTGACTCCGCCGGCCTATGGAGAGGAGGTCGCCAAGACCTTCGGCAACAGCCGTCACGTGGTGGCCGCCGGCTATGGTCACAACGTGTCCGCGCACGCATGCGCGCCGCGACTCATTGCGGCATTCATCGAGGCCGGCGGATTCGCGACGCTGCCCCGTACGTGCATCGAACATTTGGAGCACAGCACGCGCCCGCCGTTCTGGCCGGATCGCCTCGGACCGGCGCCGTGATCGAGGTTCGTGATCTCGTGAAGGCATTCGGCCGCGCGCCGGTGGTGCGGGCAGTCGACGGCGTGAGCCTGGTCGCGCCCGACGGCCAGATCACCGGATTGCTCGGTCCCAATGGCGCGGGCAAGACGACGCTGCTGCGCATCCTTGCGACGCTGCTCGCCCCGACACTGGGCAGTGCAACCGTCGACGGGCTCGACGTGGTCGCCGAGCGCTACGCGGTGCGTCGGCGCATCGGCGTCGTGTCGGATGCGCGGGGCCTGTATCCCCGGCTCACCGCCCGCGAGAACATCCGCTACTACGGCGCGCTGCACGGCCTCGCGGCCGGCGCACTCGCATCACGGGTCGACGGGCTCGTGGACGCGCTCGGCCTCGCCGCCATTGCCGATCGGCGCGCCCAGGGCTTCTCCCAGGGCGAGCGGATGAAGGTCGCCATCGCCCGCGCGCTGGTCCACGATCCGCATACGCTGCTCCTCGACGAGCCGACCAATGGCCTCGACATCATGAGCACGCGCGGGCTGCGCGAGCTGCTGCTCGCGCTGCGCGACGCCGGCAAGTGCGTGCTGTTCTCGTCGCACGTGATGCAGGAAGTGAGCGCCCTGTGCGACTGCATCGTGATCCTCGGGCACGGCCGCGTAGTCGCGACCGGCACCGCCGCGGATCTGGTGCGCGTGTCCGGCGCCGCCAGCCTCGAGGAAGCGTTCATCCGCCTGCTCGGGTCCGGGGAAGGGCTCGCGGCATGAGACCACCGCAAGCGCTGCTGGAGCAGTGCGGGCCGGCGTGCAATCCGCCGGGCGGAGCCAACGGACGTTCCGCATGGCAACGGCAATGAATGCCGCGAATCCTCGTCCTCGCCCGATGGCTGCGTCCCGGTCCGCCGGCATGCCATGAGCGGGACGTTCGCCCGGATCAACGCGATCAGCCGCAAGGAGCTCGTCGACAGCCTGCGCGACCGGCGCACGCTCGTGGTCATGCTGGTCACGGCCATCGCCGCGGGTCCGCTGTTGCTGATGCTGGTCATGAATTTCGCCGCGCGCGAGGCGGATCGATCGCGCCTCTTGCGACTGCCGATCGTGGGGGCAGAGCACGCACCTGCCCTCGTGGCCTTCCTGCAACGCCAGGAAGTCGAGATCCTGCCGCCACCGGCCGACTACGAGGCCGGCATCCGCACCGGCGAGGTCGCGATCGTCATGGAGATCGACAGTGGCTTTGCCACCGATGTCGCCCATGGCAGGCAAGGCACGGTCCGCCTTGTCTACGATCGCTCCCGCGACCGGGCCCGCAATGCCATCGAGCGCACCGAGATTTTGCTGCGTGCCTACAACCGTGAATGGGGCCAGGGACGATTGCTCCTGCGCGGCATCGCGCCGCAGGTGGCGAACCCGTTGCAGGTGGAGGTGCGCGATCTCGCCACGCCGCAGAGCGCGGGATCGCTGATCCTGTTCATGATCGCGTACTATGGACTGCTCGCTGCGGTCATGGGTGCCATGGCTGCGGCCATCGACACCACCGCCGGTGAACGCGAACGGCAGTCGCTCGAACCGCTGTTGATCACCCCGGCCCGACCGTTGGAGCTCGCCGTCGGCAAGTGGGTTGCGGTGGCGGCGCTGGACGGCGCGGTGGTGGTGGTGACACTCGCCGGCTTCTACCTCACCCTGCGCTTCGGCCCCGTGCCGTCGGTAGGCGTGCCCTTCCTGTTCGGCGCCGCCGAGGTGGGTCGATTCGTGGCGGTGCTCGTCCCGCTCGTGGTGCTCATGCCCGCGCTGCTGCTCTACATCGGCGGACTCGGGCGCACCTTCAAGGAGTCGCAGGCGAACGTGTCGATCGTGATGTTCGTCGTGTCCATCGTCCCGATCGTGCAGCTTTTCATGCAGGCCCGTGAACCCGAGTGGCTCGGCTGGGTCCCGATCGCGGCACAGTACGCATTGCTGTCGCGCGCGCTCCGTGGCGAGGCACTGCCGGCGCTGGTACTCGCGCAGTCGTACGCCGTGCCGCTGGGCCTGGCGGCGCTGGCGCTGCTCGGGGTGAGCCGGCTCTTCAGTCGCGAATCGACGCTCGCGGGACGTTAGCCCGCGCCGGTCGCATCCATACGGTTGCGCATGAAATCGGCGGTCTGGAAGAACGCATCCAGGAGCCGGCGTGCGAGCGGGCCGGGGACGTCGGTGTCATGCAACGCCTGGCGCATGCAGGCGAGCCATTGGTCGCGCTCGGCCGTGGCGATCGCGAAGGGCAGATGCCGCGCGCGCAAGCGCGGATGGCCGTGACGCTCGACGTACCGCTGCGGTCCCCCGAGCCATCCGCAGAGGAAGAGATAGAGTTTCTCGCGCGAGCCGTCGAGGCGCTCGGGATGCAAGGCGCGGATCCCGGCATATGCCAAATCCAGCTCCATGAGATCGTAGAAGCGCTCGACCAACGCCCGCACCCCCTCGTCTCCGCCAAGCATGGCGTAGGGCGTGGCGGGTTCCATCGGTTGCAGCGCGTCGGGCACGGCGGGACTCATGCCAGTTCACGCATCACCGCAAGCGGCGGCATGCGCAGCGTCCGCCGCGTCCCCAGCCAGCCGGCGACGCTCACCGCCACGGCGCCGCCCAGCACGGCGTAGAGCCAGACCGCCGGGTCGGGCGCGTACGGAATCTGGAATACCCGATCCGCCAGGAGATAGCCGGTCACCGACGCACCGGCGGCGGCCAGCAGGCCGGCGAGGCCGCCCAACACCGCGAACTCCGCCATCTGTGCGGCCCTGAGCTGGGCGCGCGACGCACCGAGGGTGCGCAGCACGGCGGCGTCGAACTGCCGCTCATCCTGGGTTGCCGCGATCGCCGCCTGCAGCACGAGCAGCCCGCCCGCGAGGGTGAACAGGAACACGAATTCCACCGCCCTCGCGACCTGGTCCATGATGGTCTGCACCTGGCGGATGACTTCGCCGACGTCGATGGCGAGGACGTTCGGATAACGCTGCACGAGCGCCGACAGCCAGCCCGCGTCCCCCGCGGTGTCGGGAACCCGGATTGCACCCAGGTACGTCGCCGGCAGTGCGTCGAGCACGCCCGGGGGGAAGAGCGTGAAAAAGTTCGGCCGGAAGCTGTCCCAATCCACCTTCCGCAGACTGGTGATCCGCGCCGTGACCGGGGTGCCGGCCACGTCCCAGCCGAGCTTGTCGCCGAGCTTCAAGCCGAGCGACTCGGCGATGCCCTCCTCCATCGACAGTCCCGATTCGGGACCGCGCACCTGGTCCCACCACACGCCCGACACGATGCGGTTGGTGGGCGGCAGCTCGGCGAGCCACGACAGGTTGAACTCGCGGTCGACGAGCCGGCGCTGACGCGCTCCGGTCAAGCGCGTGGCGTCGATCGGGGCGTCGTTGACCGTCACCAGCCGCCCCCGCACCATCGGGTAGAGCGGCACGTCGGCGCCGGTCACGCCCGCGAGCATCGTCCGCACGCCTTCCACCTGATCGGGCAGCACGTTCAGCACGAAGTGATTCGGCGCATCCGGGGGCAGGCTGGCGCGCCAGTTGCGCATCAGGTCGCCACGCACCGCGGTCAGCAGCAGCAACGCCATGAACCCCAAGGCCAGGGCGCCGACCTGCAGGCTCGACGCCAGCGGGCGACGGCGGAGGTTGGCCAGCCCGAAGCGCCAGGTGACGCCGCGTTGCGGCAGTCGCTTCAGCAGTGCGAGCAGGAGCCACGCCGCCGCGGCCGCCGCGACGATCAAGCCGCCGATGGCGCCCACCATGATGCCTGCCGCCTTGGCATCCTGCGCCTGCCAGGCGATCAGGAGCGCGATCACCGCGGTGCCCAGCCCGTAGGCGAGCAAGCCCGCCACCCGCGGCCGCGGCAGGTCACGCCGCAGCACGCGCAACGGCGGCGCACCGGCGAGGGCGATGAGCGGCGGCACGGCAAATCCGAACAGGAGCAGCAACCCTGTGCCGAGCGCGCCGAGCGCGGGCAGCGCCCCGGGAAGCGGTAGCGCGGTCGCCGACACCGTGGCGAGCAACGTCACCAGCAGCTGCTGTCCGAGAAGCGCGAGGACGATGCCCGCCAGGCTCGCGAGCACCCCCACGATCACGAATTGCACCACGAAGATCGCCAGCACCCGGCGCTCCGCAGCGCCCAGGCAGCGCAGCACCGCCGCGGTGTCGAGATGCCGTCGCAGGTAGCGCGACGAGGCGAGCGAGATCGCCACCGCGGCGAGCATCACCGCGACCAGGGACGAAAGTCCGAGGAACTGCTCGGCGCGCTCGAGCGTCTGCCGAACCTCGGGCCTCAAGTCGCGGACGTTCTCGACGCGCTGCCCCGGCTGGGCGGCGGCGTTCGCCCACGTCACGTAGTCGCCGAGCGCGCGTCCCTCGCGCGGCGCCGCGACATAGAGCCGCCACGTGGCGCGATTGCCGGGTTGCATGAGATTGGTCGCGGGCAGGTCGGCCAGGTTGACCAGCAAACGCGGCCCCAGCGCCAGCAACCGGGTCGCGAGCTCCGGGTCGCGCTGCACGATCGCCCCGACCCGCAAGGTGGCGTCGCCCAGCACGACGGTATCGCCCACGGCGAGACCGAGGCGCGCCGCAAGACGGGTGTCGGGCCACGCTTCCCCGGGCGAAGGAATGCGGTCGGTGGGCATGCCTTCCGGTCGGCCCGGATCGGCGAGCACGATCGTGCCGCGCAAGGGATAGGGCGCACTCACGGCCTTCACGTCGGCAAGCACGGCGGCAGGTGCGCCGAGCGGGGCCGCAGCCGCGCCGGTGCGGCCCCGCTCGGCCTGCACCATGCTGTTGAACTTGAGCGCCGGCGACGCGCGCAGACCGCGCTCGCGCGCCGCGTCGGCGAACGTCGCCGGAAGCGCACGATCGGCGGACACGAGCACGTCCGCACCCAGCAGGAGGTTGGCCTCCCGTGCCAGTGCACCCTTGACGCGATCGGCAAAGAACGCGACGGTACCGACGCTCGCCACCGCCAGCAGCAGCGCCGCCACCAGCACTCGCAGCTCACCGGCACGCCAATCGCGCAGCAGCATGCGTACCGCGAGACGCAGGGTATTCATCGGCGCTGACCTGCGGGCGCGACGACCGGTGAGACCGCGGCGCCAGGTGCGCCCATCACACCCGCTTCCGACGAGTCCGGCACGCATCGGCGCGTCCGCTCACGCCGCGACCCGCTCGTCGCTCACCAGGCGACCCGCTTCGAGCGACAGCCGGCGGGTGCAACGCGCCGCAAGCGCCTGGTCGTGGGTGACGAGGAGCAGTGTGGTGCCGTGCTCGCGATTCAGTCGGAACATGAGCTCGGCGATCTCGGCGCCGGTTGCGCCATCGAGGTTGCCGGTGGGCTC
The DNA here is from genome assembly GCA_040006895.1 of Casimicrobiaceae bacterium. Taxonomy (GTDB): domain Bacteria; phylum Pseudomonadota; class Gammaproteobacteria; order Burkholderiales; family Casimicrobiaceae; genus CAIWHR01. The sequence goes on from JBDTWB010000049.1 coordinate 20,135, forward strand.
GTCGGCCATCAGCAATTGCGGCTCGCCCGCAAATGCCCGCGCGATGGCCACCCGTTGCTGCTCGCCGCCGGAAAGCTGCTTGGGGTAGTGATGGGCGCGCGGGCCGAGCCCGACGCGCGTCAGCCAGCCGCGCGCGCTGCCGGCGGCATCGGCGGTTCCGGCGAGTTCCAAGGGAAGCATCACGTTCTCCAGCGCGGTCAGCGCCGGCAGGAGCTGGAAAGACTGGAACACGAATCCGAGCAACCGCTGGCGCAACGCCGCACGCTGGTCCTCGTCGAGGGGGGAAAGCGAACGCCCGGCGAGCCGCACCTCGCCCGAGCTCGGACGATCGAGCCCGGCGAGCAGGCCGAGGAGCGTGGTCTTGCCGGAACCGGATGCGCCGACGATGGCAAGGGTCTCACCCGGGTCGACGCTGAAGCTCACCGCGTCCAGGATGACGAGGGGCGCCTCGCCGGATAGCACGGTCTTGCTGAGCGCGTCGGCGCTGAGGATGGGTTCGGGCATGTGGGTCTGGCGACGGGGACAGCGCCCGCCGGCAACGAAGGTGGGGGCGAACGGTCGGCGCGCAACCCGGGGCCCGCGCAGCGGCGAGGAACCGTAGCGGGGCAGCTGCGGTCATTCCGACTGCGATTCTACGCTGCGGGTTCGCGTTCCCTCTCCACGCCTCTACAATTCCAGCTTGGACATCATGATTGCGCACCTTCTTCGGGCGCGTGCCGGCGCCTTGGCGCTCGTCGCCGTCCTGCTACTCGCCGCTGCACCAGCGTTCGCGGCCACGGCTGCAGCCGCGGTGGCGGGGCCGGCCGCCGGCAGCCTTGCGCGCGCGCCGGTCCTCCTGATCGTCGGCGATTCCATCTCGGCGGCCTATGGCCTGCGCGTCGAATCAGGGTGGGCGCGATTGCTGGCACAGCGGCTGCAAGCGGACCGGTATCCGTACGCGGTCGTGAACGCCAGCATCAGCGGCGACACGACCGCGGGCGGCCGGGCGCGGTTTCCGGAACTGCTGCGGCAGCACCGTCCCGCCATCGTGATGATCGAGCTCGGCGGCAACGATGGCCTGCGCGGCGGCGATCTCGGGGCGATGCGCGCCAATCTCGACGCCATGGTCGCGGCGGCGAAGAAGGCCGGCGCGCGGGTGTTGCTGGTGGGCATGCGGATGCCGCCCAACTATGGTCCGGCGTACACGCGTGCCTTCGACGCCGTCTATACCGACGTGGCGAGCAAGCGCGAGGTGCCCCTCGTGCCCTTTTTCTTCGAGGGCTTCGGCGAGACCAGCGAGTGGTTCCAGCCGGATCGCATCCACCCCACGGCCGCCGCGCAGCCGCGACTCCTGGACAACGTCTGGCCGACTCTCAAGCCCTTGCTCGAGCCGCGTCGGTGAAGGACGTCTCGCATGTCGTCGGCACGGAAGCGCTCGCAGCGTACGCCGACCGCATCGACGTGCGCAGTCCCGCTGAATACGCCGAGGACCACGTCCCGGGTGCGGCAAGCCACCCCGTCCTCTCCGACGACGAGCGCGCGCTGGTCGGCACGCTGCATGCCCGCGACTCCGCTTTCGCGGCCAAGCGCGCCGGTGCAGCGATCGTGTCGCGCAACATCGCGACCATGCTGGAGACGGCGTTTCGCGACAAGCCGCGCGCGTGGTCGCCGTTGGTCTATTGCTGGCGCGGCGGCAAGCGCAGCCGTGCCCTCACCCACATCCTCAACGAGATCGGCTGGCGCGCCGTGCAGCTCGACGGCGGCTACCGCGCCTACCGTCGTCACGTGCGCACCGCGCTCGCCGCCGCCCCGGGTGGCTTCGACTACCGCGTGGTGTGCGGCCTCACCGGCTCGGGCAAGAGCCGACTGTTGCGCGCGCTCGATGCGATCGGCGCCCAAGTGCTCGACCTCGAGGCGCTGGCTGTCCATCGCGGCTCACTGCTGGGCGACCTTCCCGGTGAGCCGCAACCTTCGCAGAAGCGCTTTGAATCGCGCCTGCTCGAGTCGATGGAGCGCTTCGACCGGTCGCGGCCGGTGTTCGTGGAATCGGAGAGCAAGCGCATCGGCGCGCTGCAGGTTCCCGATGCCCTGCTGGAGGCCATGCGCGCCGCCCCGTGCGTGAAGCTCGACCTTCCCCCGGCGTTGCGCACCGCCCTGCTCCGCGACGAGTACGCCCATTTTCTGCGCGAGCCGGAGGCGCTGGCACGGCAGCTCGCGCCGCTCGCCGCGTTGCACGGCAAGGCGACGGTCGAGCGCTGGAATGCGGCGGCGCGCGCCGGCGAATGGGACGCCTTCGTGACCGAGCTCCTGGAGCAGCACTACGATCCGACCTACGCCCGCGCCCTCGAGCGCAACTTCCCGCGTCACGACGCTGCGATCGTGCTTCGGCCGACGGCGATCGACGATG
>JBDTWB010000050.1:0-22277 GCA_040006895.1 Casimicrobiaceae bacterium
GCACGCCCATCCGCTTGTTGAAGTTGTTGTGGATGGCCGTGCCGCCGATGTGCATGGTCGCCCCGGCGCCGAGTTGCATGCCTTCGACCACCGCGCGCTCCTCGCCCAGCGCATTGGCCGGGTAGATCCGTGCCTCGAGCGTGTCGGAATTGGTGTTGATGTAGTTGGCGATGATCCACGCCACCATGTGATTGTCGTTGGCGACATCGGCGGCCGTGGCGTGGGAGATCTTCACCTGCTTCTTGGCCTGGCCGTGCACGACAGGCGAGACGGCGATGCACACGGCCGCAGCGGCCGCTCCCAGCAAGCGCAATAGCAAACCACGGTTCATGACGTTCCTCCTTTGTTCGCGACGGGGGCGCCCGTTCCGGCGCTCGACTTCCGGCGCGACGGGCCCGTTCCGGCTGTCGCTGGCCGGCGGGACGACGGATTGCCGCGGGAAGGTTCGGCATAGGCAGGCGCAAGATCGCGCGCCGTGCCTGCCAAGAGGTGATGCATGGCGGCCTCGGCCGCCGCTGGATCGCGGCGCCGGATGGCAATGGCCACCGCGTGGTGCTCGGACAGCGAGTTCTCGTAGTCCCGGCGGGCGTTGCCGGACACTCGGAATGCGGCGAGAAGCGCCGTGCGAATCGCCGCGGCGAAGCCTACGAGCAACCGGTTGCCGGAAGCGCGGATGATGCGCTCGTGGAACGCGAGGTCGTGCAGGCAGCAGCCCTCGACGTCATCCGGTAGGGCGGCCGCCATCGCCCGGTAGGATGCCTCGATCGCGACGATGTCTTCCGGTGTCGCGCGCGCGGCCGCGATGCGAGCCGCTGCCGGCTCGAAGATGGTCCGCACGTCCAGCAGGTCCATCAGGAACGCGGGATCGGGCGGCGCCGCGGCATACCAGCGCAGGACGTCATCGTCCAGCACGTTCCAGCGACCGCTCTCCGTCACGACCGTACCGCGCCTGGTGCGTGCCTCCACGAGCCCCTTCAGGGCCAGTGCGCGCAAACCTTCGCGCAGCGATGGTCGACTGATGCGCAGCCGGCGCGCCAGTTCGGTCTCGGTGGGAAGCAGCGTTCCTGGCGGGAGCTCGCCCGATACGATGCGCGCGCCCAGAGTATCGACGACCTTGGCCGACTTGGCCGGGCGCGGGCTGGGTGGGCGCCCCGGACTCGTTGCCCGCGGCGCCGATGCGCCCGCCGCGAAAGCGTTGCCGGGGTCTTCGCGACCCGCTCGTCTCGGGGAGGCGGTACTCGCCGCGCGCGGGCTGGACGCGGCGACCCTGGGGCTCGCGAGCTTCGAGTTGGCGGGCTCGGGGCTCCCGGGCTTCGCCCTGGCGGTCTTGCGCCGCGCGGGGTCGACCGGCGGCTCTGTGATGGTGCGCACCATGATTTGTCGGACACAATGCCAGTACCGTCTGACAAAATCAACTACAATGCCGGCTTTGTCCCGTCCTTCCGCGGGCGGTGAATTTCGGAAAGGAGATGGCGCGATGTTCGAGGATCTGAAGGGCAAGGCAGTGCTGATCACGGGGGCGTCGACGGGCATCGGCGCCGCGGCGGCACGCGCGTTCGCGGCGTGCGGGTCGAAGCTCGTCATCCATTGCAACGAGAGCAAGGCCGAGGCCGACGACGTGGCACGCGAGGCCGTCGCTGCCGGCGCCGAAGCGGTGGTGGTGCGCGGTGACCTGATGCAGGCCTCCGCAGTCGATTCCGTCGTCGGGGCTGCCCGGGAAGCGTTCGGCAGAATCGACGTCCTGATCAACAATGCCGGGGGCATGCTGGGCCGGATCAAGATCGAGGACTACACGGAGGAGCACATCCTCCGGGTCATCGCCCTCAACGTGACCCAGGTCGCGCTGTTCATGAAAACCGTGGTGCCGATCATGCGCGCCCAGAAGTCCGGGAACATCATCAACGTCACCTCGATCGCCGCCCGCAACGGGGGAGGCGGGGGTGCGGTGCTGTACGCCGCAGCCAAGGGCTTCATCTCGACCGCGACCAAGGGCTGGGCCAAGGAGGTCATCGGCGACGGCATCCGCGTCAACGCCGTCTCCCCGGGCGTCATCGTTACGCCCTTCCATGAGCGCTATTCCACGGCCGAGCAACTCGCCGCGATGCAGGCGACTGTGCCGATGAACCGGCTCGGCACGCCCCACGAGTGCGCCGGCACGTTCCTCTACCTCGCCTCCGATACGACCAGCAGCTACGTGACCGGGCAGGTCCTGGAAGTCAACGGCGGGCAGTACATGCCGTGAGGCGGCCCGGCGGCCCCCCATCCATTGACAGAACGGGCTTGTGCAGCGTTGAATGACCGGTCGCTCCAGCTATGCGCGTTGACAGCCCGGTCCCGACGCCGTTGAATCGGTCCGGACATTTTGACAAGAGTTCCGCGGCGATGGCCGAACACCAGCGTCGAACGCAGGGCTCGATCCCAGGAGGAAGACCCATGCGTAGATTCATCCGCTCCGCGATTCATTGTCTTGCGGCCGTCGCTCTTGCCGCTTCGTTCGGCGCCAGCGCACAACAAGCCATCACCCTGCACGGCGCCGTCCAGTTCGACGACACCCATCCGTTCAACAAGGCGCTGCTGAAGTTCGAGGAGCTCGTCAAGAAGTACTACGGCAAGCCGATCAACTTCGTCCTGCATCGGAACAGCGAACTGGGTCTCGAGAAGGACTATTTCGCGTACCTGTCGCAAGGCATCTCCGTCGACTATGCGATCGTGTCCCCCGCGCACATGTCGACGTTCGCGAAGGCCGCGCCGCTGCTCGACATGCCGTTCCTGTTCCGCGACATCCCGCACTGGAACAAGGTCCTGGATTCCAACGCGTTCCAGTCGATCGTCGACGACGTCAGCAAGAAGGCGGACGTGATGATCGTCGGCTACGCGGGGGGTGGTACGCGCAACATCATCGCCAACAAGCCGGTGCGTAACATGGCCGAATTGCGGGGCCTGTCGATGCGGGTGATGGGTGCGCCGATCCAGACCCAGATGTTCAACGCCATCGGCGCCAAGCCCTCGGTGATCGCGTACAACGAGGTTTACAACGCTATTCAGACCGGTGTGATTCAGGGTGCCGAGAACGAGGCTGCCGGCCTCAACGCCATGAAGTTCTACGAAGTCGGCCCGTACATCTCCCAGACTCAGCACGCGATCACGGTCCGGCCGCTCGTCTTCTCGGGCAAGACCTACCGCAAGCTTCCGAAGGAACTGCAGGCAGCCATCTTGAAGGCCGGCATGGAAGCCGGCAAGCTCGGCCGGGACCTCGAGTCCTCCGCCGATGCCGCGTTGCTTACGCAGCTCGAGAAGGAAGGCAAGCTGCACCTGGTGGTATTCACCGAGCGGCCGAAGCTGCTCGAGCTGGCCGAGCCGGTGAAGGCGGCGTACGCGAAGGAGATCGGCGCTACCGACATCCTGAACAAGGTGAATTCGATCAAGTGACCATCGCGCGGCGGTCCCGAAACGGACTCGCCGCCATGGGCGGCTAGGCGGGACGGGGACACCCGTCCCGTTTTCTTGATTCAACACCCGGGACTGGCTCATGCGCTCGCTCAACGCCGTGCTGTACCGTGTGCTGCAGTTCCTGCTCACCGGGCTGATCGGTGTGATGATCATTCCGGTGACCCTGCAGATCGGGTCGCGGTTCTTCGATTTCATTCCGCGCTATATCTGGACCGAAGAAGCTGCGCGCTTCTGCCTGATCTGGCTCATCATGCTGGGGGCGACCATCGCCGTGCGCGACGGCACCCACTTCGACGTCGACGTGCTGCCGGATCCGAAAACCGCGCGCGGCAAGGCGATCGGCCGGATCATCGTGCACGTGGCGATATTCCTGGTGGCGCTGAATTTTATTGCCTTCGGCTGGCGCTTCGCGGTGTTCGGCTGGGACCAGAGCTCCGAGATGACGGGCATCAACATGCTGTGGATCCACGCGGCATGGCCAGTCGCGGGCATCCTCTGGTTCCTGTTCCTGGTCGAACAGATCGCCGACGACGTCAAACTCTACGTGGATGGGCGCGATGGGACCGCTTGAGGTTGCACTGATCCTGTTCGGGGTCTTCGCCGTCCTGATCATCCTGCGCGTCCCGGTGGCCTTCGCACTCGGACTCGCCTGCGTACCGGTCTTTTTCATCGACGACCGGTTGACGCCGTTCCTGCTGCTGAACGAGATGCTGAAGGCGTACAACTCGTTCCTGCTGCTCGCCATTCCGTTCTTCATGCTCGCCGCCAACCTGATGAACAGCGCGGGCATCACCGAGAAGCTGATCAACCTGTCGCGGGCGCTGGTGGGGCACCTCCCGGGCGGACTGGGACACGTGAGCGTCCTGGTCTCGATGCTGTTCGCGGGCATCTCCGGGTCGTCGACTGCGGAAGCGGCCGGTGTCGGCGGCGTGCTGATCCCGGCCATGAAAAAGCAAGGCTACGAGACGCCGTTCACGGTCTCGCTGGTGGCTTGCGCTGCGGTCATGGGGGTCATCATCCCGCCCTCGATCCTGATGGTGGTCTGGGGCGGGGTGATCTCGGTCTCGATCGGCGGCCTGTTCATCGCGGGCGTCGTGCCTGGGCTCCTCATGGCGCTGTCGCTGATGGTCGCCGTCTACGTGCATGCGAAGCGGCGCAGCTACCCCGTATACCCGCGGGTCACGGCGCGGGAGCTGCTCGCCGTATCGGCCGCCGCGATTCTTCCGATCATGACCCCGGGGATCATCGTCGGCGGCATCGTGTTCGGCTTCTTCACGCCGACCGAGGCATCGGTGATCGCCGTGCTCTACGCGATGTTCCTCGGACTCATCGTCTACCGGAACCTCGACTGGGGCCAGCTGAAGCACACCCTCTACGACTCGGCGCGATTCGCCGGCATCGCGCTGTTCTGCATCGGGACTGCGTCGGCATTCGGCTGGATCCTGGCCTACTTCCGCATCCCGCAGCTGGTGGTCAACGCCATCTCCGCGTGGGGTGGCGGCGTGACCAGCGTCGGCTTCATCACCGCAGCTGCGTTCCTGTTCATCGGCTGCTTCATCGACGCGATCCCGGCGATCATCATCGTTGGCACGATCCTCGCGCCGCTCGCGGACAAGGTGGGCATGCACCCCATCCACTTCGCGATCATCGGGGTGATCTCGATCGCCTATGGACTGGTCACGCCACCGTACGGACTGTGCCTCATGATCGCGTGCTCGATCGGCGGCATCAAGATCAAGGACGCCGTGAAAGACACGATGATCCTGTTCATTCCCATGATGACGGTGCTGGTCATCGTCATCCTCTTTCCGGATCTCATCCTCTGGCTGCCGCGCAAGCTGATGCCGGCATTCGTCCATTGAGCCGGAAATGCTGCCGCTCGCGGACCGGCAATCGCTCCGGTCGATGGGCACCGTCGCGCGCGATCATCACGTCTTGAGCACCATTCGATCGGCCATCCTCCGTCGGCAGCGCGGTTCGGCCAGGTGCGTCGCGCCGCCGACGCGAAGACGCGAAGCAACGGTCCACGGGCAGCCGATGGCTGGCTGCCACATCCCACCCATCCCGATCTGCTGACCCAGGAGGGACCATGGAACTGCAACCCCTCTCGCCCGGCTTCGGCCTCGAAGCGCGCGGCATCGATGTGGGCACGCCGCTGTCCGACGCGGCATTCGCCGAGCTCGAGGCCGCGTTCTTCGGCGGACAGGTGCTGGTGCTGCGCGATCAGTCGCTCACCCCGCAGCAATACCTCGCGTTCGCGCGGCGCCTCGGACCTCCCGAGCCGCACGTGATCGACCAGTTCCACCATGCGGCCGATCCGAACATCCTCGTGCTATCCAACCGCCGTCGCGACGGCCAGCCGGTTGGTCTCGCCGACGCCGGGACCTACTTCCACACCGATTACAGCTACCTCCAGGTTCCGGCCCGGGCCACGATGCTGTATTCGATCGAGGTCCCCCGGAAGGGCGGCGACACGCTGTTCGCCAACCAGTATGCGGCGTACGACGATCTTGCTGACGCCATGAAGCGCCGGCTCGACCCGCTGGTCGCGGTGCATCACTACGGAAATCGCAAGGTGGCCGAGAACGAAGCGCGCACCGCGGCGTCGACCCTTACTGCCGAGCAGAAGGCCAGGATGCCGGTAATCACCCACCCGGTCGTTCGGCCCCACCCGGTCACCGGGCGCAAGGCCCTGTACGCCGTGTCGGGCAGCTCGTACGGCATCGTCGGCATGCCCGACGACGAGGCGGTGGACCTCCTCGACGAGCTCGCCGCGCATGCGACCCAGCCGCGCTACGTCCACCGCCTGCACTACGCGGTCGGCGATCTCGTGATCTGGGACAATGCCTCGCTGCTGCACTCGGCGACGCTCACCGATCCGGACGATCCGCGCACGCTGTGGCGCATCACGGTCAAGGAGACCGCGCTCGCCGCGCTCGACGTGCTCGCGCCCACCTTCGCGGCAGCGACGACGTCGCCCGCGTAGCCGCGGGCAAGCCAGCCGCTTTGGGGCGGCGCCCGTTGCAGGCAAGCAGCGGGCCCCGCGCCTGCCGCTGGCGCGGTTAATGCGGGTTAGGACCGCGCGCCCGGAAGACGGGCGACCGGGACCCAGGCTCGCGACGCCTGAGAGGCAAGACAGGCCTCGATGAAGGCCATCGTATGGGCCCCGTCCTCGATGCGCGGATAAGGTAGCGACGGTGCGGGCTCACCGAGATCGGCGCACATGCGCTCCTGCGCCACCTCGGCGTAGAGGTTGGCAAACGCCTCGCGCAACCCCTCGGGGTGCCCCCGTGGAATCCGGCCGGTGGCGAGGATCTCCGGTGGCAGCCATGGGTCGCCGCGGCCCAGCGTCCGCATGGGCTCGCCCTGCAGGGCCAATTGCAGGTAGCTCGCATCGCGGTGCGACCAGTCGAGCATGCCCTTCTCTCCGTAGAGGCGTAGCCGGATATCGTTTTCGCCTCCCGCCGCCGCCTGGGTCACGGTGAACGTACCGCGCACCCCGCCCTGGAGTTCCACAAGGGCGGACACGTAATCGACGACCGCGCGGCCGGGCATGATGGCCTGCACGTCGGCACAAAGCTGCACGATCGGCTTGCCGCTCGCGAAGCACATCAGCTGCTGAGCATGGCAGCCGATCGCGCTCAGCACCAGTGCGAGGCCGCTGCGTCCCGGATCGAGCAACCATCGCAAGCGGTTGTTGGACGGTGCATCCTCCACCCGCGTGGCAAGGCCGCTCTGAATGTATTCGACCTGGGCCATGCGCAGCGGTCCCAGAGTGCCGTCCGCCACCAGCCGTTGCGCGTAGCGCACCATCGGGTATGCCGAGTACGCGTGGGCGATCGCGAAGCGCCGGGCGCCGGCGTGGGTGCGCGCGACGAGGTCGCAGGCTTCGGCGAAGGTGTGCGTGACCGGCTTGTCGCACACTACGTCGAGCCCGGCATCGAGTGCCGCAGCCGAGAAGCGATAGTGGGTGTCGTTGGGCGTGACGATCGCGACGGCTTCGATGCCGTCGTCGCGCCGCCCCTCCGCAGCCAGCATCTCGGCGACGTCGCCATAGCTGCGGGCGGGATCGATGCCCAGCGACGCTCCCGCAGCGCGCGAGCGACCCGGGTCGCTCGAGAACACGCCGGCGACGGTGCGCCACCAGCCGTCGAGCTCCGCGGCGCTGCGATGGATGTTCGCGATCCACGTGCCGGGTGCCCCGCCGATGAGGCCGAGACGCAGGGGCCTGCCGAATCGCTGCTTGAGATCGGTCATCGCGATGCCCGGGATACAAGGAGTGAGGCACTTTACACGCCCGGTGCAGGAGCGTCCAAGGACGTCTCGGCCCGGCAGCATGTTTACGGTTCAGCGATATCGGGGCACGCGCAACCGGCGAGCGCACTTAGATCGGCAACGCATGACACGCGCCCGGAAAGCTTCCTACAATGTGCCTTGCGCTCGCTCGGGATCTCTCATGCCGGACATGCTGGTAAGGCTAGCCGCCCTTCCGCCGCTGGACGAGGCAATCGCCGCGATGGCCGGCGCCGGCGTCTCCGTCCGCCGCGCCCTCGCGCCGGAAAGCCCGGTGCTGCTCGCCTGGGTCGGCGCGCATTTCCCGGTGTGGCAGGCCGAGGTCGGGATCGCCTGCGCGCGCTTGCCGATCGCCTGTTTCATCGCCGTGCGCGAGGGGGCGCTCCTCGGCTTCGCCTGTCACGACGTGACCTGCAGGAATTTCTTCGGCCCGGCGGCGGTGGACGAAGCCGCGCGCGGACAGGGCATCGGCAGAGCGCTGTTGCTTGCGGCGCTGCACGCCCAGCGCACGGACGGCTATGCCTATGCGATCATCGGCGGCGTGGGACCGGAAGCGTTCTACGCCCGCTGCGTCGGGGCGACCCTCATTGCCGACTCCGCGCCCGGAATCTACGCCGGCATGCTGCGGGGCGGGTCGAGCCGCAATGCCTAGGTTGTTTCCGTGGTCGCGGTCCCGACCGCGACTGCGGCCGTCGGTGGTGCCGCGGATGGGGCGACCGGATGGGCGGCCTCGATCGATGGACGCATGCCCAGCAGCATCTCCGAAAGCCAGCTTACCAGGATCGACGTGTACGTCTGCTGCCAGAGCGGCTCCGACAAGCCATGGTCGGCGTCCTCGATGACCCGGTAGGTCAGGGATCGGGCCTGCTTGCAGGCCTCGCGGTAGTTCACGATCACCTGGTGCGGCACGGTGACGTCGTGCTCCGATTCGACGATGAGGACGTCGCCGGCGAATGTCGCGCATGCCCGCAGCGCGCGGCTCTGGCTCGCCTGCACCGGCTTCCTGCGATAGGCCTCGAGGTCCTGTGTCTTCTTGAGCCGTGACTTCGGTACGGTCCATCCCGAATCCTTGTACAGGGCGGGTACCCGCAGTGCCAGCCAGCGCACCTTGCGCTTGGCCGTGAGGATCGCGCCGAGGTAGCCGCCATAGCTGCTGCCCACGACTGCGATGCGCTCGGGATCGACGCCACGCTGCTTGGCGAGCACGTCGTAGGCAGCCAGGACGTCGCGAAGGTTCTCCTCGCGGGAAACGGTGTCCTTCTGCGCCTGGGTTTGAACGTGGCCGCGCAGGTCGAAGGTCAGGCAGATGCAGCCGAGGGCCGCGACTTCCCGCGCCCGGGCGATGTAGTGCTCCTGGCTCCCGCCCCAGCCATGGACGAACAGGACGGCGGGTACCCGTCGACGCGGCGACACCAGCGTGCCGGCGATGGTCTCGTCGTCGACCGCGATGACGACGCCGTCGTCACGCGTCGGCATCGGTCTCCACCACGGTGAACTTGGTCAGCATGCCCGCGCGCGTATCGACAGCACGAAAATACACCTCGGCGTGTGCCGGCGGCGGCGCGCACTTGCCGTAGACCTCCGTGGTGGCCACCCGGATTACCTCGCGTCCGGGATCGGCCTGGAACGCTGCCAGGGCCGCCACCTCCGCACCGCTCGCACCGCCCATGCGCCACGACTGCTCGAGTACGCCGCCGTGCACCGTGCCGCGGCAATCCACCCCGATGGCGACGTCGTAATTGCGACGCGATGCGAACATTCCGGTGAAATGCCGAAGTGCCGCGGCGTCGAAGACCCGGGCGAGGTCAATCGCCCGGCGCGCGTCCGCGGCCAGGGGCTGCGCGAGCAAGATGTCGAAATCGCCGCGCACGATAAGCAGCGTGGAGCCGCCGTAGACCTGCACGCCGCGGTTGTTGGTGGTGAGGCACTGGGTGCCGCAGTACGAGGCCTTGATGCCGGCGACCTCCACCTGACCGACGCTGTGGGTGACGATCTCGGCGAGATTGCGCTCCACGACAATACCGAGAGCACCGATTTCCGCGGGATCGATGGCTGCGAGCAAGGCATCGACCTCGTGCAGCGTGCGCACCACATGCTGGCCCTGGCCACCGATTCCCGAGGCGAGCTTGAGCCGTCCCTCCCCTCCCGCCAGAATCACCCGCGCGGCCTGGCGCAGGTCGGCCCCGCTAAACGCCGCATAGCCTTCCAGCACCACGTGGCGCACGGCTTCGCTGAACGCGTGGCACCACCCGTCCGGCGCGCACGTAGCGCCTGCGGGCAGCGGATGGCTGATGCTCTTGGTGGCCATGTACGGGTATGGCACCACCGCACCGAAAAGGTCGTCGGCATCGACGATGCCGAGCGCTGCCGCGTGGTCGCAGCCGATGATGGTCTCGGCAGGCAAAAAATACGCGGGTGCGGAGAGCGCGCGGTCGGGCTCGAATGCCCCGTCGAACGCGTAGCCCTTCAGGGTGGCGAGGCGCCGGGCCAGCCCGTTACGGGTGACGCTCTCGTGATTGGCGAGATCGTCGGGGTTGGATTGGAGCGTGACCACGACACCCGCCGGCGCGTGCGGGGCCGCGACATCGCGGGTGAGGGTGCTGGACTCGACGATCCCGGTTTCCACGGCGGGCAAGGCCTCCATGCGATGCGTTGTTGACTGACTCGGAAGCGCGCCGCGTCGGCGCGTTCCCCACCACCTGCCGCGGGAGCGACGCAAGAACCACACCACCGCACGGGGCGGCGGCGCCCGCGCGGACGGTGCTCCTCCGGGAGGCGATCGATGCCGCCTGCGTGCCGCACCCGTCCGGATGGCCGGCCGCGGTTGCGGGTCACGTTCCGCCGGCCTCCTCGAGGATCGCCCGGGCTTTGAGCAGCACGGGCCGGTCGACCATGCCGCCGTCGACGGCCACCGCGTTGCCACCCGCGCGCGCGTCGGCCTCGACCACCCGCCGGGCCCACGCGATCTCGTCCGCGCTCGGCTGGAAGGCGGTGTTCACTGCCGCCACCTGCCGGGGGTGGATGCAGAGCTTGCCGCCGAAGCCAAGTCTGCGCGCCCGCGTCAGGTCGCGGGCGAGCGGTTCAGGCGAATCGAAGGCGGTCGTCACGCCGTCCACCGGCGGTTGGCATCCGGCGACCCGCGAGATCAGCACCAGCTGGGATCGACAGTGCAGCAGGTCCTCGTCGGTGATGCCGAGGTCGAGCTGGTAGTCCAGGCTGCCGAGCAGCAGGCGCTCGACACCGCGTGCGCGCGCCACTTCCAGCGCACTCCACAGGCCCTTGGCCGTCTCGATGAGCGGCAGCACCGCGACCCCATCACCGCAGGCCGCGCGCACCCGCTCGACTTCTCCCGCGCGCTCGGCCTTGGGCAGGACCACGGCGCACACCCCTGGCGACGCGCACAGCGCCAGATCGTCGTTGAACCAGGGCGTGGTGGCGCCGTTGATGCGGATCGCGACCGGGCGCTCGGGCGAGAGCCAGGCGGCGATCGCCGCGCGGGCCGCCGTCTTGCCCTCGGCTGGCACGGCATCCTCGAGATCGATGATCACGCAGTGCGCGCTCGCGGCGAGCGCCTTGTCGAAGCGGTCGGGACGCCCGCCGGGCACGAAGAGATAGGAACGGGTGATGCGCGCGGTTGGCGCCGAGGCCGGCGTCGCGGGGGCGGTAATGCTCATGGGCGGTTCGTGGTCGGGTGGGGGGCGTCAGGTGGCCGTGACGAGGGACGGGCGACGGTCGAACGCCGCCGGTCCGTGCCGGCCGGCGGCCCCCCACGCAAGGATCGGGTCGTGCGGCGAGGCGTGTTCATGCCTTTTTCGCCACCAGCAGGAAGATCGGAAACGTCCGCGGCGCGCCATTCACCGGCTTGTTCATCTCGTGGGCGGTGTGCGCTGCGGCCGATGCGAACCCCGCACGCCGGGTGCGATCGACGAGGTCGTCGCGGTCGAAGCCCTTGTGGCCGGAAAATCCTGCGCCATGGAATGAACCATCTTCCCGGTCGAGGTCGGCGATGCACAGGTAGCCCCCCGGCCGCAGGATCTCGTGGAAGCGACGCAGAATGGCGTCCGTGTCGTCGATGTGATGCAGCGTCATGAGGCTGGTGATCACGTCGTAGCGCTCGCCGCTGTCGGGATCGGCGAGGAGATCGAGTTTCTCGACCTCCATGCCGCCGTCACCGGTCGCCGCGACCTTGGCCCGGGCGACCTCGAGCATGCCATCCGATACATCCGCGAGGGTCATCCGGGCGAAGCGGTCGCGCAGCAGGAAGGACAACAGGCCGGTACCGCAGCCGTACTCGAGGGCACGCATGTCCTGGCGTGCCGGCAGGCTGGCCGCGATGGCACGCGCCACGGCGCGGGCGCGTTCGAGCTTCTTCGGATCGTCGTCCCAGGTCGCGGCGCGGGCGTCGAAGTCGGCGATGCTGTGCGGTGCAGGTTCGCGAGCGGTCATTCAGGACTCCATGGCAGTGGCAGTGGCAGTGGCAGTGGCGAGGTCGGGTGTGGCGGCGGAGGTCGCGCCATCGACCAGCGCGCCGATGCGTTCGACCTGATGCAACCCAAACGCATACTCGGCGAGGCGATCGATCTCGGTCGCGGTGGCGGCTTCACCATACGCGGCGAGCGCCTGCGCCTTGGCGAGGATCTCGGCGCGCGACAGAGTGTTGCCGGGATCGCCCTTCGGCTCGTCGACGCGGCCGCGCAACACGCGACCGTCGGCGGTTTCCACCTCGACCTTGCCGATCCAGCGCGCCGGATAGGCGGCGTCCACCTCGGCATCGAAGCTCATGCTCACCCGCTCGCGCAAGGCGACGGTTTCCGGGTCGCGGAATGCCGAGGCAAACTCGGTGAGCCCGGCGCGCTCGAAGCGAGCGATGAGTGCGAGCACGGTGCCCATCGAGAACTTGGCCTGGTGCACCGTCACCGGATCGACCACCGGGCCGAGGACGTCGAGGGCGCCCTGATGGACGTGGGCAATCACCCGGAGGATATCCCGAGGGGCGAGGCGCTCCCGGGTCACCACGGCAAGGAGCGCATCCGCTGCGGGATGGGTGTGCCGGCAGGACGCGTGAAACTTGAAGGATGTCTCGGCGAGCGCCCAGCGCGTACCTAGACCTGCCGTGAGGCGTGCGGGATCGGCGTCAGTCGACATGCCCGCCGCCATGCCTTGCGGTCCCTCCAGGATCCGCCGCGCCCCCGTGAAGCCGTCGCGCGCCAGGTAGGCGGCCAGCAGGCCATCGGCGGCGGCCTTGGCGGTGTGCAGCTGCTTCGAATCCGCGGCGTCGCGAAGGAACTCCCACAGGCCGGCGGCCTGCGTGCCGGCCGAGCCGAGCGCGTGCTGCATGACTTCGGGCGTGAGCCGCAGCAGCCGCCCGACGGTGGCCGCCGCGGCGAGGGTGCCCGCGGTACCGGTGGTGTGGAACACGCGATAGTGTGAGCGCCCCAGGAACTCCCCGACACGGATCCCGACTTCGTAGCCGGCGACGACGGCGGCCAGCAACTCCTGGCCGGACGCACCGATCGTCTGGGCGACGGCGAGGGCCGGCGGAAACACCACCGTGCCGGGATGGAACACCGAGCCGTTGTGCACGTCGTCCTGCTCGACGACGTGTGACGCCGCCGCGTTGATCATCGCGGCGAAATACGCGGTGGTGCGCCGGCGCGAGACCAGCACCTCGGCGGCGCCGTTCGCCGGCCCCATCGCCCGCGAGAAGCGTTCCAGCGCCACGACCGGGGGCGCACCCTTGCCGGCGAGGCAGGATGCAGCCCAGTCGAGGAACAGATCCTCGGCGCGATCGATCACCGCCGGAGGGATGGCCGCAAAGCCCAGCTCGCTGGCAAAGCGCGCGAGCACGGCCGTGGGTGCTAGGGCTCGATCCATTTCAGATCACCTCCGCTGTCCGTAATTCCCCGATATCCGCTGCGTCGTAGCCGAGTTCGCGCAGGATCGCATCGGTATGCTGCCCCAATGCCGGGATTGGGTCCATGCGTGGCGCGGGATGCGGTGGTATCCCGGGCGGAATCAGCGCAGGTATGGATCCGGCGGGACTCTCGACCCGGGTCCAGCGGTTGCGGGCAGCGAGTTGCGGATGCGCCCAGACCTCGTGCATGGCGTTCATGCGTGCATTGGCGATGCCGGCCGACTCCAGCCGAGTCACCACCTGATCGGCCGTGAGGGAAGCGAATGCCGCGGTGATGATGGCCTCGAGGTCCTTGCGGCCGGCGGAGCGCAGGCTGTTGGCTTCGCTTCGGGATGCTTGACGTCCAGGGTGAGGCTTTCCTTGGACCGGTTCGTCCAGACGAAGTGCGAGGCGAGGCCGCGCACCCGCTCGTCGTAGCCGCGGGCAAAATCCCCGACCCGGGTCGCTCGACCTTGATCACCCGGGCGCCGAGATCGGCGAGCTGGCGGGTGCAAAACGGTGCGGCGATGGCGTGTTCGAGCGTGACGACAGTAATGCCGGCGAGTGGCTGCATCGTGGGTCTCCGGTCGTCAGAACGAGCGTGGCAGCCCGAGCACGTGCTCCGCGACATACGCCAGGATCAGGTTGGTGGAGATCGGCGCGACCTGGTAGAGGCGGGTCTCGCGGAACTTGCGCTCGATGTCGTACTCGGCGGCGAAGCCGAAGCCGCCGTGGAACTGCAGGCAGGCGTTGGCGGCTTCCCAGGACGCATCGGCGGCCAGGAGCTTGGCCATGTTGGCCTCCGCACCACAGGCCTCCCGGGCATCGAACAGCGCGCAGGCCCTGAAGCGCATGAGGCTCGCCGCCTCCACATTGACGTGGGCCCGCGCGATGGGAAACTGCACGCCCTGGTTCTGCCCGATCGGCCGGCCGAAAACGACGCGCTCCTTGGCATAGGCCGTGACCTTGTCGATGAACCAGTAGCCGTCGCCGATGCATTCCGCGGCGATGAGGGTGCGCTCGGCATTGAGGCCGTCGAGGATGTACTTGAACCCCCTGCCCTCCTCGCCGATCAGGTTCTCCGCCGGGATCTCCAGGTTGTCGAAGAAGAGCTCGTTGGTTTCGTGGTTCACCATGTTCGCGATCGGCCGCACGTCCATCCCGCTTTGCATCGCGGCGCGGATGTCGACCAGAAAGATCGACATGCCCTCCGAGCGTCTCTTGACCGCGTCGATGGGCGTGGTGCGCGCCAGCAGGATCATGAGATCGGAATGCAGCACTCGCGATATCCACACCTTCTGGCCGTTGATCACGTACCGGTCACCCTTGCGGAGGGCGGTGGTGCGCAGCTTGGTGGTGTCGGTCCCTGTGGTCGGCTCGGTTACCGCCATCGACTGGAGCCGCAGCTCGCCGCTGGCGATCTTGGGGAGGTAGGCGCGCTTCTGGGTGTCCGAGCCGTGGCGCAGCAGCGTGCCCATGTTGTACATCTGGCCATGGCAGGCGCCGCTGTTGCCACCCGAGCGATTGATCTCTTCCATGATCACCGACGCCTCGGTGAGCCCGAGACCCGACCCGCCGTATTCCTGGGGGATCAGCGCGGCGAGCCAGCCGGCCTTGGTCAGCGCTTCGACGAAGGCATCGGGATAGCCGCGTTCCGCATCGATCTTGCGAAAATACTCGGGTGGAAACCCGGCGCAAAGGTCACGCACGGCGTCGCGGATATCGTGGTGGGGATCGTGGGTCATGGCGATAACGGATGGTTGCGAAATCGAGTGGGGCACCCGGGATCCGCCGTCCGCACAAACCGCCCGAAATGGCACCGTTGCCGGTCCGACGGGCGCTCCGGGCGCGGATGGTGCGGTGCCGCAATGCTGGCATCGATCGACATGGTCGCGGCGGGTGCGGGCTACTCTTGGATGCGTCTCGGGGCAGGCGTGCGAAGCGGGTACTGCGGGTCCGGCGCAGGTCCGCCACAGCAAGGCGTGCGCGCTTGCGCCACATTGTAGAGCGTTCGCCTGGCCTGCCGGGCGGCCCTCTCACGCTTCGAGTTCATCGTGTTACCCTTGACTGGCCTATGGTGCTCGGGAGAGCGGCGCACATCGCGGCACACATCGGCGACGAGCAGGCGACCGACCTGCCCAATCATCGACCAGGAGGAACTCATGCCATTCTTACGGCTCATTGTCGCCGTGGCTGCCTTCGCGCTCACCGGCGCGACCCAGGCGCAACAGCCCATCATCGTCAAGTTCAGCCACGTCGTCGCGGAGAAGACGCCCAAAGGCCAGGCGGCGCTCAAGTTCAAGGAGATCGCCGAGAAGCTCCTGCCGGGCAAGGTGCAGGTACAGGTGTTCCCGAACTCGCAGCTCTTCGGCGACGCCCAGGAGCTCGATGCGCTGCTGCTGGGCGATGTGCAGTTCCTCGCCACTTCACTTTCCAAGTTCGACCGGTACACGAAGAAGGTCCAGGTATTCGACCTGCCCTTCCTGTTCGACGACCTCGACGCTGTGAACCGGTTCCAGCAGAGCCCCGCCGGCAAGGGACTGCTCGAGTCGATGACGAGCAAAGGCATCACCGGGCTCGGCTATTGGCACAACGGCATGAAGCAGATGTCCTCCGACAAGGCGCAGCTGAAGCGTCCCGAGGACGTGAAGGGCCTCAAGTTCCGCATCCAGCAGTCCGACGTCCTCGAGGCGCAATTCCGGGCACTCGGCGCCAATCCCCAGAAGATGGCATTCGCCGAGGTCTACCAGGCGCTGCAGACCGGCGTGGTGGATGGCCAGGAGAACACCTGGAGCAACATCTACACCCAGAAGTTCTTCGAGGTGCAGAAATCCATCGCCGAGACCAACCACGGGGTGATCGACTATATGGTGATCACCAATACCAAGTGGTGGAACGGCCTGCCCGCCGACGTCAAGGCCGGGTTGCAGAAGGCCATGGACGAAGCGACTGCATTCGGCAACAAGCTCGCCGAGGACATCAACCAGCGCGACAAGAAGCAGATCGCCGACGCCGGCAAGGCCAAGATTCAGACCCTCAGCAAGGATGACCTGGCGGCCTGGCGCAAGGCCATGGCGCCGGTCTGGAGCAAGTTCGAGGGCGACATCGGCAAAGATCTCATCTCCGCCGCCCAGAAAGCGAACAAGTAGTTCCGGCACGACCCCATGGAGGTGTCGTGCTGAGCTGGTTCGAACGCCTGGAGGAAGGCCTGATCGCCTTCCTGCTTGCGTTCATGACCCTCCTAAGCTTCTCGCAAGTCATCGCCCGCTACGTCTTCAACTACAGCTTCGTCTGGGCGCTCGAACTCGTCACGTTCTGCTTCGCCTGGCTCATCTTCCTCGGCATGGCCTACGGCGTCCGCGTGGGCTCGCACATCGGCGTCGATGCACTCGTCAAGTCGCTCGGCCCCGTTGCCGCGCGCAGGGTATCGATCGTGGCGACCGTGGGCTGCATCGTCTACGCCGGCATCGTGTTCATCGGCAGCTGGAACTACGTTGCGAAGATGGTCGAGATCGGCACCCTCGCCCAGGACATGCCGGTACCCCTGTGGGTGCCACGCCTTGCGCTGCCGGTGGGCTTCGCCATCCTCTTCCTGCGCTTCATCCAGGTGCTCGTCCGCCTCTTGCGCGGCCAGGAAGTTCATCTACTGGGTGACGAGGCCGAGGAGATGCTGAAGCAGAAAGCCGACTTCCAGGACTCCGACCCGGAAGCGCGATGACCACGGTCGCGCTTTTTGTCATGCTGTTCGCCTTCATGCTCGTGGGCATGCCGATTGCCGTCTCGCTCGGTCTCGCCTCGGTGCTGACGATCCTGTTCTTCGGCCACGCGTCGCTCGCCTCGCAGGCCCTCAAGCTGTACGAGACCTCCGAGCAGTTCACCCTGCTGGCGATCCCGTTCTTCATCCTGTCCGGCGCATTCATGACCACGGGCGGGGTCGCGCGCCGGATGATCCGTTTCGCCAATGCCTGCATCGGCCATTTGCGCGCGGGTCTCGGCATGGCCTCGGTGCTCGCCTGCATGCTGTTCGCCGCCGTTTCCGGGTCGTCGCCCGCAACCGTGGTGGCGGTCGGCTCGATCGTCATCGCCGGCATGACCAAGGCCGGGTACTCGCAGTCCTTCGCCGCAGGCCTCATCTGCAATGCAGGTACCCTCGGCATCCTGATACCGCCATCGATCGTGATGGTGGTCTACGCGGCGGCGACCTCGACCTCGGTCGGCAAGCTGTTCATGGCCGGCGTCATTCCCGGCATCCTGCTGGGCCTGATGCTGATGGTCGCCATCTACATCCGCGCGCGGATGATCGATCTTCCCCGCCAGCCGCGGGTGCCGTTCCGCGAAGTCCTGATCGCCGGCCGCGATTCGCTGTGGGGCCTGCTGCTGCTGGTGATCATTCTCGGGGGCATCTACGGCGGCGTATTCACGCCGACCGAGGCCGCCGCCGTCGCGGCGATCTACGCCTTCGGTGTCGCGGTCTTCATCTACCGCGACATCGGGTTGCGGCATGTACCCAAGGTGCTGGTCGATGCGGGCCGGGTCACGGTGATGCTGATGTTCATCATCGCCAACGCTTTGCTGTTCGCGTATGTACTCACCACCGAGCGCATCCCCCAGACGATCGCCGAGCAGATCGTGTCGATGGGCATGGCGCCCTGGCAGTTCCTGATCGTGGTCAACGTGCTCCTGCTGCTCGCCGGCAACTTCATGGAACCGACTGGCATCATCCTGATCCTCGCGCCGATCCTGTTTCCGATCGCCACGCAGCTCGGCATCGACCCGGTGCACCTCGGGATCATCATGGTCGTGAACCTCGAGATCGGCATGGTCACGCCGCCGGTCGGGCTCAACTTGTTCGTGACCGCGGGCATCACCGGGATGTCGGTCATGCAGGTCGTACGGGCCGCGCTGCCGTGGCTTTCCGTCCTGCTGGTATTCCTGGTCATCATCACCTACGTGCCGCAGATCTCGCTGTGGCTCCCGAACCTGCTGTTCTAGGGTTCAGTCCGCGCGGGGGGCCATGCGGAGGGGGCTCGATGCACGCCGCGACATCCGCTACGCATTGCGCGAGAGGTGTGCGTGCCGTGCGCAGTCAGCCGGATGGGTCGAACGGGCGGTGCCTCGTGGCGACGACGACGACACCGATCGGTGCAGGGGTGTCCGGCGTCGGCGGCTCCTGCACCGGCGCGTCTGGCCCAGGGCCGTGCGGAGCCGGCGGATCTTCCATCGGCTCCGGAGCGGGCTTTCCGGGCGGCCCTTGCGGGCTTGCGGGGCGGGGTCCCCCGGTGAGAGCGATCACCGCAGGTAACGGCGACGGGCGTCGTCGATGCAGCGATCCTCGTCGGCACCGCGCATCGAGTTGCACCGGTCGCGCGCGGCCTCGTACTGGTCCTCGAGTCGATCCGCCTCGGAAGCGCTCTTCATCTCGCTGCGACGATAGGTCGTCCGAGCTTGGTTGACGCCGGTACTGTATTGCGCCCGGGCGCGATCGCGACAGGCATCGCGCTCCGCCATACTGCCGGTATCGCAGCGCCGGCGAGCTTCGTCGTACTCGGATTCGCTGCGCTGCCGCGCCGCGCGCCAGTCCGCACGCACCTTCAGCGAGGCGTCCTGCACCTTCTCGCCCCCGCGCTCGACGTCGCGGCCGAAGCCGGCAATGGTGTTGCAGCCTCCGAGCATCAGCGCTACGGCTGCCGCCATGCCCGCGGCGATCCAGGGTTTGGTGTAGTTGGTGTGCATGCTGGTTCCTCCCTAATGATGACGCGGCGCGATTGCGCGCGTGCCTGAACCGTAAGAGCTGCGCGTTCGCCCAGGAATCGGACATCGCGGATATCGGCTGTCGGACGGCGGGTAGTTTTAGTTACAATCGCCGCCTACATCCGGAAGGCCCATGCTCGGCGATCGCCTCGTGCTACAGACCCTTCTCGGCGACTATCCCGTCACGGCTGCGCTGCGCCGGGGGGACATCGGCTCATCCTCGGTGGAGCTCGCCTTCGCCGACGTCGCCCGGCCCGCGATGGCGTTCAAGCGGGTCGTCCGCGAGCTCGCCTTCGACGTCGCTGAGCTCGCGATCATGACCTTCCTGATCGCCAAGGCACATGACAAGCCGCTCGTACTGCTTCCGGCGGTGGTGCTGTCGCGATTCCAGCACCCGTACCTCGTCTACAACGCCGCGCGGGGTGCGCTCTCTCCCGCCGCCCTTGCGGGAAAGCGAGTGGGCATCCGTTCCTATTCGGTCACCACCGTCGCCTGGCTCCGCGGCATCCTCGACGAAGACTACGGGGTCGAAGCGGACCGCATCCGATGGGTGAGCTTTGAATCTCCACATGTTGCGGAGTTTCGGGATCCTCCCAACGTCGAAGCCGCACCCGCCGGCGCGACGGCGATCGAATTGCTGCTGGCTGGCGAGATCGATGCCGCGGTGCTGGCCGATGTCGAGTTGCCGGATCCGCGGTTGCGCCGGCTGATACCCGATCCCGACCTCGCCGCCCGCGCCTGGCATGCCCGGCATGGTGCGATCCAGATCAACCACATGGTGACGGTCAAAGCCGACCTCTCAGCCTCGCGACCGGACGTCGTGCGCGAGGTGTTCCGACTGCTCGCCGCGAGCCGGGCGCGGGCGCCCGCTGGTGACGCCGGCGGCCCCGATCTCCATCCGTATGGCTATCACGCCAACCGCCGCAACCTGGAAGTAGCCATTGCCTATGCCGAGCGGCAGCACCTGCTGCCGCGCCGCCTCGCGGTAGACGACCTGTTCGACGGCGTGACGCGCACCCTCGAGCCCTGACGGGTCGCGCGCAAGCGCCGGCACCGGGGCGGGAATTCGCGCCATTCTGCGGGTCGTTCGTCGGGCCGACGCTCATCGGGGCGAGGGGCGACACTGGCTGGACTCGAGTTTGTCTGGGTGATCACCGTGGTTCGTGGCGGCGGCCGCCGCCATCGCTCTGGCCGGAGCCAGGGAGCCGATCAGCTCGCCGATCGCACGGGCTGGCGAGGCCCTCGCCGGCGCGCCGTTCCTCGGTGCCCCCATCTCGTGGTCGGTGTCGGGTACCGTGACCTCGATCACGGCCGCCAGCGCCAACCTGCCCGATCTCGCCGTCAGCAATGCGATTGGCGGCATCGCGGCCCAGACCGTGTTCCTGGAATCACGGACCTCTCCCACTGCGAGCGGACTTCGAGCACGCCGCGGCGTCAGCGGGCAGCCTGCTGACCGCGGCGCTGCTCGTGGTGATGCTGTCGATAACGCTCACTGCTCGCCTGCTGCCGTACGCGGTAGGCGGTGTTTTCACGGCGGTGTCGACCTCGCTCCCTTAACTCGGCACTACGATCGCCGTGTGCGGCGCGGAGCGCTCACCTTCACGGCCGGTGGCATCATCGGCGGCAATACTTTCGACGTGCTGTTGCTCGCCGCCGCCGACGTGGCCTACCGACAGGGATCGATCTACCATGCCTTCACCGGGGTGCAGCTGCGGCTGATCGCCGTGTCGCTGCTGATGAACGGCGTCCTTGCATGGGACTCGTCTATCGCCAGGAGCGCGGATTCGGCAGGATCGGATGCGAAGGCCTGATCATGCTGCTGCTCTACGCGGGCCTGGTCTTGCGTCTCTTTGCCAAGTCACGACACCGATGTGGTCGACGGGCGGGGTCGCCATTTCTTGTTACATTGGCGCCGTGCGTCCGGGCGGGACTCGGGACCATCCCTTATCGTGGAGCATGGTGGCCCAAGGCCGCGCACATCTGCGTCCAATGAACTTCTTCCACCAACGTTAGCGATGCCCTTGGTGCCAGCCTCAGGAGTGCGGGGCCCGATCGGGAGTCCCGCCTCCCCGGCAGCTGCAGACGCGCTGCGCGCCTTCGTGGCCCGTCACCGACGGCTCTTCGTGCTGACGGGTGCGGGGATCAGCACCGACTCCGGCATTCCCTGTTATCGCGACGCCGCGGGGGTATGGCAGCGGTCACCGCCCGTGCTGGCGAGGGACTTCATTGCCGATCACGCGGTGCGCCAGCGCTATTGGGCGCGGAGCATGATCGGCTGGCCGAGGATCGCCGCAGCGCATCCCAATGGCGGGCATGCGGCCTTGGCCCGGCTGGAAGCGCTTGGCCTTACCGCCGCCGTGGTGACCCAGAATGTCGACGGCCTGCACCAGCGGGCCGGCAGCGTCGATCCGATCGAGCTCCACGGCAGCCTGCAAAGGGTCATCTGCCTCGGCTGCGGGCAGCGGGCCGCGCGCAGCAGCCTGCAGCAGGCCTTCGAGCGTGCCAACCCCGGTTTCGTCACGTCCTGCGGGGCGGCGGCGCTACCCGATGGCGATGCGTCGCTGACGGCGGTGCACTGCGCAGGCTTTTGCGTTCCCGACTGCAGTGCGTGCGGCGGTATGCTGAAGCCGGACGTCGTGTTCTTTGGCGAAGGCGTTCCCCGCGAGCGTGTCGCCATGGCGCGCGATGGCCTCGCGACTGCCGACGCCATGCTGGTCATCGGCTCGTCCTTGATGGTGTACTCCGGTTATCGCTTTTGCGAATGGGCGGTGGCCGGCGGCAAGCCCATCGCGATCGTCAACCAGGGCCGCACCCGCGCGGATCACCTGGCCGACCTCAAGATCGACGGCGCCTGCACCGCCATCCTGGGGGCGCTCGCCGACGGCGCCTG
>JBDTWB010000051.1:0-22141 GCA_040006895.1 Casimicrobiaceae bacterium
TGGCTGCCCGATTCGATGGAAGGCCCGACGCCGATCTCCGCGCTGATCCACGCCGCCACGATGGTGACCGCTGGCATCTTCATGGTCGCACGCATGAGCCCGCTGTTCGAGCTGTCGACCACCGCGCTGGGATTCGTGACCGTGATCGGCGCGACGACGGCTCTCTTCATGGCCTTCCTGGGTATCGTGCAGAACGACATCAAGCGCGTGGTGGCGTACTCCACGCTCTCGCAGCTCGGCTACATGACCGTCGCCCTGGGTGTGTCGGCGTACTCGGCGGCGATCTTCCACCTCATGACCCACGCGTTCTTCAAGGCGCTGCTGTTCCTGGGGGCGGGCTCGGTGATCATCGCCCTCCATCATGACCAGGACCTGCGGCGGATGGGCGGCTTGCGCAAGTACATGCCGATCACCTACTGGACGGTGGTGATCGGCTCCCTGGCGCTGGCTGGCATTCCGCCATTCGCCGGGTTTTTCTCGAAGGACGCGATCATCGAGGCGACGCACCTGTCGCAGGTGCCCGGCCACGGCTATGCCTACGCCGCGGTGCTGGCCGGGGTGTTCATCACCGCGTTCTATTCGTTCCGGATGCTGTTCCTGGCTTTCCATGGGCCCGAGCGATTCCATACGGCCCACGAGGGAAGCCACGCCCGTGGCCACGATGACCACGGTCGCGCCGTGCAGGGCCACGGTGACCACGGTCCGGCATTGCAGGTCCACACCGACCCCGCCATGGCCGGCCATGATCACGCCGCTCAAGCCGACCTGGTCCATGAGGCCTCGCACGAGGCGGGCGCCGAGCCCGATGCGGAGCACCATGGTCTCGCGCCCGGCGAAGTGCCGCGTGAATCGCCGTGGGTGGTCACGGTGCCGTTGATCCTGCTGGCGATTCCGTCGGTGCTGGCCGGCTTCCTGTACATCGAGCCGATGCTGTTCGGCAACTGGTTCGGCGATGCCATCGTGGTGCGCGAGCCGCACGCCGTGCTCGCCGAGCTCCGCAACGAGTGGCACGGCGTCGGCGCATTCACGCTGCACGGTCTCGCGAGCCTGCCGTTCTGGCTGGCGCTGGCAGGCATCGCTTCTGCCTGGTATCTGTACCTGCGCAATCCAGCCCTGCCGGCAAAAATCCGCGACGGGGTCGGCGCGCTGTACACGGTGCTCGACAACAAGTACTACTTCGATCGCTTCAACGACTGGTTCTTCGTCGGCGGCGCGCGTCGCCTCGGCGGTTTCCTCAGCACGGTCGGCGACCGGACGGTCATCGACGGCTTTTTCGTGAACGGTTCGGCGCGGGTGATCGGCTGGACGTCCGCGCTCCTGCGGCACATGCAGTCCGGTTACGTCTATCACTATGCGTTCACCATGATCATCGGGCTCTTCGCGCTCCTGACCTGGTGGGTCGGGGCGCACTGAGCATGCCTTACCTTTCTCTTGCCATCTGGGTCCCGATCGTCGCGGGCCTCGCAGTGCTGGCCGTCGGTCGCGACGAGGACCCCGGTCCGACCCGCTGGATCGCCTTCGTCGGCGCGCTGGTCGGGTTCCTGGTGACCCTGCCGCTGTGGATCCACTTCGACACCAGCACCGCCGACCTCCAGTTCGTCGAGCGCGCCGAGTGGATCCCGCGGTTCGACATCTATTACCTGCTCGGCGTCGACGGCCTGTCGGTGCTGTTCGTCATCCTGAACAGTCTCATCACGCTGTTCGTGGTGTGGTCCGCGTGGGAGGTGATCGAACGGCGGGTCGCCCAGTACATGGCGGCGTTCCTGATCATGTCGGGGCTCGTCAACGGCGCCTTCGCCGCCCTCGACGGCATGCTGTTCTACGTGTTCTTCGAGGCGATGCTGATCCCGATGTACCTCATCATCGGTATCTGGGGCGGGCCAAACCGCGTCTACGCGGCGATCAAGTTCTTCCTCTACACGCTGCTCGGCTCGCTCCTGATGCTGGTCGCGCTCATCTACCTCTACAACGTCTCCGAGACATTCTCGATCATTGCCTGGTACGACGTGCCGCTGTCGATGAAGGCGCAGGTGCTGCTGTTCGTCGCCTTCTTCCTGGCCTTCGCGGTCAAAGTGCCGATGTGGCCGGTGCACACCTGGCTGCCCGACGCCCACGTCGAGGCACCGACCGGCGGCTCGGTGGTGCTGGCGGCCATCACCCTCAAGATCGGGGCGTACGGCTTCGTCCGGTTCATCCTGCCGATCGTGCCCGACGCCTCGCGCTATCTGTCGGGCTTCATCATTACCCTCTCGCTGGTGGCGGTGGTCTACATCAGCTTCGTGGCGCTGGTGCAGGCGGACATGAAGAAGCTGATCGCCTACTCGTCGATTTCCCACATGGGCTTCGTCACGCTGGGCTTCTTCCTCTTCGACCAGCTGGGGATGGAGGGCGCGCTCGTGCAGATGATCTCGCACGGCTTCGTGTCGGCCGCCATGTTCCTGTGCGTCGGGGTGATGTACGACCGTATGCACAGCAGGCTGATCGGCGACTACGGCGGCGTGGTGAACACGATGCCCAAGTTCGCGGCCTTCATGATGCTGTTCGCGATGGCCAATGCCGGACTGCCGGCCACCTCGGGATTCGTCGGAGAGTTCCTGGTCATCCTGTCCGCGGTGAAGACCAATTTCTGGCTGGGCTTCCTCGCCGCCACGACCCTGATCGTCGGCGCTGCGTACACCCTCTGGATGTACAAGCGGGTGATCTTCGGCGCTGTTGCCAATGCCAACGTGGCTGCCCTGAAGGACATCGGCGCCCGGGAGTTCTGGCTGCTCGCGAGCCTCGCCGCGCTGGTGCTGTGGATGGGCCTGTGGCCCAAGCCGTTCGTGGACGTTCTGCACACCTCGGTCGCAGACCTCCTGGCGCAGGTCGCCAAGAGCAAGCTCTGACGCGATAGCCGCGATGACCATCGACCTCCTGATCGTTCTTCCCGAGCTCGTGCTGCTGTGCGGCGCGTCCCTCATCCTGCTCGTCGACCTGTTCCTGCCCGAGCGGCGCCGGCACCTGAGCTTCTGGGCGACGCAGGTCACGCTGCTGCTGTGCGCGTTCGCCACGCTGGCTACCGCCCAGGTCAATCCGCTCTGGGCCTTCCACGGCCTGGTGGTGAGCGACCTCGTCGGCGGCCTGCTCAAGTTCTTCACCTACATTGCCGTGGCACTGACGCTGTTCTTCTCGCGCAGCTACCTGGAGGCGCGAGGGCTGTTCCGCGGCGAGACGTTCGTGATGACGCTGTTCACCCTGCTCGGCATGATGGTGATGATCTCGGCGTCGAGCTTCCTCACCCTCTACCTCGGGCTGGAGCTGATGTCGCTCACGCTCTACTCCCTGGTCGCCATGCATCGGGCCTCCAACCGGGCGTCCGAGGCGGCGATGAAGTACTTCGTGCTGGGCGCGCTGGCGTCGGGCATGCTGCTCTATGGCATGTCGATGATCTATGGCGCGACCGGCTCGCTCGACATCATCCAGGTGGGGCGTGCGATCGTCGAGGGCCGGGGCAATCGGATGCTGCTGGTCTTCGGGCTGGTATTCCTCGTGTCCGGCATCGCCTTCAAGCTCGGCGCGGCGCCGTACCACATGTGGATCCCCGACGTGTACGACGGCGCGCCGACTGCGGTGACGCTGCTGGTTGGCGCCGCGCCGAAGCTCGCTGCCTTCGCCTTCACCCTGCGCCTGCTCGGTGTCGCCATGGGCGGCCTGGGGGCCGACTGGCAGCAGATGTTGATGGTGCTCGCCGTGCTGTCGATGGTGCTGGGCAACATCATTGCCATCGCCCAGACCAACATCAAGCGCATGCTGGCGTATTCCACCATCGCCAACATGGGCTACATGCTCATGGGCTTCCTGACCGCAAACCTCAACGGCTTCAGCGCGGCGATGTTCTTCACGGTCGCCTACGTGCTCACCACCCTGGCGTCCTTCGGCATGGTGATGCTCCTGTCGCGACAGGGATTCGAGGCCGATCAGCTCGACGACTTCAAGGGTCTCAACCAGCGTTCGCCGTGGTGGGCCTTCGTGATGCTGCTGGTGATGTTCTCCCTGGCCGGATTGCCGCCGACGGTGGGTTTTTACGGCAAGTTTGCCGTGATCGAGGCGGCCGTGAACGCGGGCTACGTCTGGCTGGCCGTGGTGGCCGTGCTCACCTCGCTCATCGGGGCCTTCTACTACCTGCGGGTGGTGAAGCTCATGTATTTCGACGATCCCGTCGACACCATGCCCATCGTCGTGCGTCGGGACACCCAGGCTTTGCTGTCGGCCAACGGCCTTGCGCTGCTCGTTTTCGGCGTCCTCCCGCAGCAACTCATGGGCTTTTGCGTGGTGGCGCTGGCGCAATCCGGCTTCCTGTAATGGGGTCAGATTACTTTACGACGAGGCGACCTCCAGAGACCGCGGTTGCACCGACGTCGCTCCCCCGGCACGCGGTGCTAAGATGAACCCGTTGCGAGGATGAGCGTCATGCGCGTCGGTTTTTTCGTTACCTGCCTCGTCGACCTGATGCGTCCGTCGATAGGGTTTGCCGCCATCCGGCTGCTCGAAGCCGGTGGTGCGGAGGTCTACGTGCCACCGGGCCAGACGTGTTGTGGGCAGCCCGCCTACAACGCCGGCGACCGGGCCGATGCGCGTGCCCTCGCCGCCAAGGTCATTGCCGAGTTCGAGGCCTGCGACTGGCTGGTTGCGCCTTCCGGCTCGTGCAGCGGCATGATCCGCACCCATTACGTCGAGCTCTGTGCCGACGATCCGGCGCTGCAGCGGCGCGCCGAGTCGCTTGCGGAGCGGACCCGCGAGCTTACCGAGTTTCTGCTGAACGAGCTCAAGCTCGATCGCGTCCCCGGCCACTTCAACGGCACGATCACCTACCACGACAGTTGCGCCGGCCTGCGCGAAATGGGCGTGAAGAGCCAGCCGCGCGCGCTGCTTGCAAAGGTCGCCGGGCTCAAAGTGACCGAGATGGCCGAGCCGGAGACGTGCTGCGGTTTCGGCGGCACGTTCGCCATCAAGTTCGGCGAGATTTCCGGGCGGATGGCGGACAACAAGTGCCAGCATGTGATCAACAGCGGCGCCGACGCGGTGGTGCTCGGCGACCTCGGCTGCATGCTCAACATCGAGGGCCGGTTGCGGCGCCGCGGCGATGCCACGCGCGTGCTGCACGTCGCCGAGGTCCTCGCCGGCGACGGTACCTGATCCGTCGCCGTCCATTCACCGGATCACGCCATGCACGTCACCTCCATGCACTTCAAGGAGCGCGCCCACGAGCGCCTCCACGACGACCAGCTGCAAGCCAACCTGCAGAAATTCCGCGGCAAGTTCGTCGCGCTCCGCAAAGCCGCGATTCTCGA
The DNA here is from genome assembly GCA_040006895.1 of Casimicrobiaceae bacterium. Classification (GTDB taxonomy): domain Bacteria; phylum Pseudomonadota; class Gammaproteobacteria; order Burkholderiales; family Casimicrobiaceae; genus CAIWHR01. The sequence goes on from JBDTWB010000051.1 coordinate 5,331, forward strand.
GCTCGACGATTTCGAAGGCACCCGGGATGCGGCCAAGGCCATCCGCGACCGCGCCCTCGAGGACCTCGACGTCTGGCTGGAGATGTTCGAGCGGAACGCCACGGCCCGCGGCGCCACGGTGCTCTTCGCCGAGCACCCAGCCGATGTCAATGCCCTGGTGCTGGAGATCGCGGCCCGGCACGGTGTCGGCAAGATCATCAAGTCGAAGTCGATGGTGTCCGAGGAGTCGGGTCTCGACCAGGCCATCGAAGCCGCGGGCATGACCGTCGTCGAGACCGATCTCGGCGAGTACATCCTGCAGATCAACGACTACGAGCCGCCTTCGCACATCATCGGACCGGCGCTGCACAAGTCGAAGGAGGAGGTGGCCGACCTTTTCGCCAAGCGCCACGGCACGCCACGCAAGACCGAGATCGACGAGCTCTGCCTGGAGGCGCGCGGGCAGTTGCGCACGCACTACCTGACCGCGGACATGGGTATCTCGGGGGGCAATTTCCTGGTCGCGGAGACGGGGTCGGTGGTGCTCGTCACCAACGAAGGCAACGCGACCCTCACGACCACGCTGCCCAAGGTGCACGTGGCCATCTCGGGTATAGAGAAGATCGTGCCCACGCTCGAGGACGTGGCGACCCTGATGCGCCTCCTGCCGCGCTCCGCGACCGGGCAGTCGATCTCCAACTACGTCGACGTGCTGACCGGGCCGAAAGGCGACGGAGAGTTCCACGGCGCCGAGCACATGTATTTCATCCTGGTCGACAGCGGCCGTACCGGCGTGCTGGCGAGCGAGGTGAAGGAGGCGCTACGCTGCATCCGCTGCGGTGCCTGCATGAATCATTGCCCGGTGTACCAGAACATCGGCGGCCATTCCTACGGCTGGGTGTATCCCGGCCCGATCGGCTCGATCCTCACCCCCATGTACGTCGGCCTCGACAAAGCGCAGGAACTGCCGCACGCGTCGACCCTGTGCAACCAGTGCGGCGTGGTGTGCCCCGTGCGGATCCCACTCCCCGACCTGCAGCGCAAGCTGCGCGAGCGCACGTTCGAGCAGCGCATGCGGCCATGGCATGAGCGCGCCGGCATGCGGTTGTGGGCGTGGTTTGCGCTGCGGCCGCGGGCGTACGCCGTGGCTACGCGCATCGCCATGCGCGGGCTCGCCTGGATGGGCGGGCGCGAACGGCTGCTGCACAGGCTGCCGCTGGGAGGCGGATGGACCGCGGAGCGCGATATGCCTGCGCCGGCTGGCCGGACCTTCCGTGATCTCTACCGCGAGCGCAGCCGTGCTGTGTCTGCGCCCGCTCCGATGAGACGCGCGGCATGAACGCTCCCCACCATCCCGCGGCTGCGCTGCCGCGCCTGTCGCGTCGCGCCGAATCGCTCGGCACCGAGAATGCCTTCGTGGTGCTTGCCGAAGTCAATGCACTGGTGCGCCAGGGCAAGGACATCGTGTCGTTCTGCATCGGCCAGCCCGACTTTCCCACGCCTTCCAACGTGCAGGACGCTGCCATCGCGGCCATCCGTGGGGGTCGTCACGGCTATACGCCGTCGGCCGGCATCGACGAGTTGCGCGCCGCGGCGGCCGCGGACATCGGCCAGCGCCGGGGCCTCAGCTTCGCGCCGGAAGACGTGGTGATCGGGGCCGGTGCCAAGCCCTTTATCGCGTACACCATCGCCTCGGTCACCGACCATGGCGCCGGCGACGAGGTCATCTACCCGGTACCGGGCTTCCCGATCTACGAGTCACAGATCGTGGCTCATGGCGCGATTCCCGTGCCGATCTACCTGCGCGAATCCCGCGACTTCGCGTTCGACCCGGCGGAGCTCGAAGCCAAGATCACACCCCAGACGCGATTGCTGATCCTCAACACGCCCCACAATCCGACCGGGGGGATGCTGCAAGGCGCCGATCTCGACGCCATTGCTGCCATCCTGGGAAGACATCCGCACATCTGGGTGTTCGCCGACGAGATCTACTCGCGTCTCGCGTACGCCGGCGCATTCGACTCGCTTGCTACGCGGCCCGGCATGCTGGAGCGCACCATCATTTGCGACGGCGCGTCCAAGACGTGGGCGATGACCGGATGGCGGATCGGATTTGCGGCGAACCGCGCCCTGGCGCCCGTGTTCACGCGCTGGATCACCAACACCGACTCGTGCGCCTCGCATATCTCCCAATGGGCCGCGGTAGAGGCGATCACCGGGCCGCAGACCGCGGCCGACGCGATGCGTGCCAGTTTCCTGGAGCGCCGCGACCTCATCGTCGGATTGCTGAACGAGGTTCCCGGCATCACCTGCCGGAGTCCAGGTGGCGCCTTCTATGCCTGGCCCAACGTCACCGACGCCTGCCAGCGCACGGGCTGCGCCGATTCCGAGGTGCTCCGCAAGCGGCTGCTCACCGAAGCGGGCGTCGCGGTACTGGCGGATATCCACTTCGGCCGGCGCGTGCCGGGGGATGGGCAGCACATCCGCTTCAGCTATGCGGCCTCCGCCGAAGCCATCCGCGAGGGCGTCGCCCGGGTGGATGCGTTCATCCGCCTGAACACCAAGTAACCTGCCGTGGCCAACTCACTCGCCAACAACCGCACCGCGCGCGATGCCATTCTGGGGCGGGTGCGCGCCGCGCTTGGCAAGTCGGGCGATCGCAGCGCCGTCCAGGCAGACGCGGAAGCCTACGTCGCCGGGCACGCCCAGGGCCCGCGGCCCCGCGTCGACGGCGATCTCGTCGAGCGCTTCGTGCGGCGTGCGCGTGACATGTCGAGCACGGTGGAGCGGGTCGACGCCGTCGCGGCAGTGCCGGTGGTCGTGCAGCGCTATCTGGCGGCCCTGCGCCTGCCGGCCGCGCTCGCCGCGCACCAGTCGACCGCCGGGGTATGCTGGGCCGAGTTTGCTGGGCTCGACTGGGCCGCCACCGGGCTCACCATGGAATCGCGCCCCACGCTGGGCGACGACCGTATCGGCGTCACCGGGTGCTTCTGCGCCGTCGCCGAGACGGGCACGCTGGTGATGACCACCGGGGCCGACACGCCCACCGCGTCGACCCTGCTGCCCGACACCCACGTCGCGGTGGTCCATGCCGGTCGCATCGTGGTCGGGATGGAAGACGCCTTCGCATTGGTGCGCAAGGAGCGCCCGACCATGCCGCGCGCCATCAACTTCATCTCCGGACCTTCCCGGACGGGCGACATCGAGCAGACCATTGTGCTCGGCGCGCACGGCCCGTACCGCCTGCACATCATCGTCGTGGGTTGATCAGCCCCTGCGCCCCACTCCAGTCGGCGAGGTCCGCCGCGATGGCCTGGAGCCGCCGCGCGACCAGCGGATCCAGAGCGCGCGGCGGAAACGCCGGTAGTGCCGTCGGCGCGATCCCGAACAGCGTGACCAGGAAGACACAGGCCGCGAGATAGGCGCCCGCGGGCGTCGGGTGGCTGCCGTCCTTCACGTAGAGCTCGATGTCGGGACAGGTATCGCGAGCGGCCTGCCACCCCACGCCGACGGGCGCCACCCCGGCGCCGACTTCCCTGGCCACGGCGACGATCGTCTCGGTCAGCACCGCCTGCGCCTGCGGCATGTCGCGCCGCGCCCAGGTGAGATAGAGCACCGGCGTTGCGCCGTGCGCCCGAACCAATGGAACGAAGGCGCTGACGTTGTCGCGGTAGCGCGCCGCGTTCTTGACGGGCAGGGTGCTCTGGTCCTGCAGCACGACGTTGTCCCAGGGCGCATCGCGCAGCGCGGCGTGCACGGTCGCGGCGTTCCAGTGCCGGCGCAGGCTCGCACCTCCCGCCGTGATCATTCGGGTACCCACCACGCGGGCGCGGGGCGCACTGGCGGCGAGTTGCGTCACGAGTGCCGGCAGGTCGTGATGCGCGGTGAAACTATTGCCGACGAACAGGATGCGAACGGCCGCGTCGGAACTTCCCGTCGTCGCGCCGGGTGTCGGCGGGGGTTCGATGGACATGCGCGGCGTGGGCTCTCAGCCCGAACCGTTCGCCCGCTCGGCGCCGCGCCGGGTCATGCGGGGGGTCGAGTCCCCAGCCGGTTCGTCGGCCGTAGTGTCGGCCGCCTTGGTGGCGAGCTCGGGATCGTTCTTCAGCACGCCGCGGATATTGAGGGCGGCGAGGGCGATCTGCAGGGTGATGAGCGCATGCGCGCCGTCGTGCCAGCCCCAGACGATCCAGAGTACGTTGCTGGTCAGGAACACCCAGAAACCGACGGTGCGGCGACGCTTGGACTGCGAGGCCACCAGCCACGCGGCGAGAACCGTGACCGCCATCGCGGGCCACTGCAGGAGGTCGAGGAGATCCATGGAAACGATACTGAACGCGAGCGGGCCGCGGGTCGCGGTCCTACCCTTGGTCCCTATTTGTACTGCATCGTTCCCGGCAACCAGAGCGCGATGGCGGGGAAGAACAGCACGAGCGCGAGCCCGATCAGGATCAGCACCACGTAGGGCGCGACGCCCATGATGATCTCGTACAGCGAGGCGCGCGTGACCGCCTTCAGGGCGAACAGATTCATGCCCACGGGAGGGGTAATCAGCGCCAATTCGAGGTTGATGGTGAGCAGGATGCCATACCAGATCGGATTGATCTTGAGCGCGGCGAGCACGGGCAGCACCACCGGCGTGGTGATCAGGATGATGGAGATCGTCTCCAGGAACATTCCCAGCACGAACACCAGCAGCATTACCGCCAGCAGAAAGCCGACCTGCGAAAGTCCGTACTCCCCGACCAGAAGCACGATGTCATTGGGGATTCGCAGCTTGGTCAGCACGTGGCCGAGGATCGCAGCGGCCGCCAGGATCAGGAACAGCATTGCCGAGTTGCGCGCCGCGTCGATCGCGGAGAGCCATAGGTCGCGCAAGGTGAAGTTGCGGTATGCGAGCATGGCGATGAGCAGGGCGGCGAGGGCGCCCACCGCCGCCGCCTCGGTGGCCGTGAAGATGCCGAAGTACATGCCGCCGAGTACCACTGCTGGCAGGGTGAGGGCCCAGAACGCCCGCCGCAGTGCCGCGACGATCTCGCGCGCGCTCGCGCGCGGCTCGGTGGCGATGCGCGGCCGGGCAAACGCGGCGGTGGTCATGCAGTACACCGCGAAGATGACTGCCAGCATCAGCCCCGGCAAGACCCCGGCCATGAACAGCGCGCCGATCGAGGTATCGGACACGACCCCGAAGAGCACCATCGGGCCCGACGGGGGAATCAGGATGCCGAGCGTTCCACCCGCACCCACCACGCCGTAGGCGACGCGCGGACTGTAGCCGTAGCGGATCATCAACGGGATGGCGGCCGAGCCGATGGTGAGGGCTGTTGCCACGCTCGATCCGGAGATGGCCGCAAACACCGTGCACGCGGCGACGGTCGCCACGCCCATGCCGCCGGGAAGGTGCCGCAACACCGTGTGGGCTGCGCCGAACAGGTCGTCGACGACCTTGCCGCGGATCATGAAATGCGCCATCAACGTGAACAGCGGAATGGCGACCAGCAGGTAGGTATCCAGCTTGCCGAAGACCAGGTCACCGATGCCGCCGAGATGGCCTTCGGCGGCATACAGGATCGCCGTCGCGAAGAGGGTGAGCCCGGCGAATACGGGCACCCCGGTCAACAGCACCAGGACCAGGCCGACCAGGATCACCGCAAACAGCACGCTACTCGAGCCGCGCCGGATGGTGGCTGGCGCCGGCGTCGGCACCACTGGCCCCGCCGCGCCACGCATCGATGAACGCGACGATGGCTGCTGCGGTCAGGAGTGCCGCGCCGATCGGCACCAGGATTTGCGGGAGCCACATCGGCACTGCGAGGAAGCCGTTGGACTTCAAGTCCACCATGCGGGAGAAGGCGACCATGTCGACGCCTTCGTACAGCAGCAGCACGCCGGTTGCGGCGACCGCCACGAGCCCGCCGAGCAGCACTGCCTTGCGGCCGCGCGCCCCGAGGCGATCGGTGAGGATGTCGACCGCGATGTGCTCGCCTTCGAGCAGGGCATCGGCGGCGGCTAGCATCACGGCTGCGACCAGCAGATAGCCGACAAGCTCGTCGACCCACGGCGGCGGCTGGTTCACGAAGTACCGCATCACCACCGCGTAGGCGATGAGCAGCATCGACGCGATCAGCGTCGCCGCGGCGAGGCCGATGCCGACCTTGGCAAGGGTGCGGACCAGGCGGGAGAGGGTGTTCATCCTGCCCCTGCACCCGCAGCGACCGCGCTGATCACAGCTTGTCGAGGAGCTCGATGATCTTCGGCCCGCCTTCGGGCGCCGATTTCACGAACGCGTCTACCACGGGCTTGCGCATCGCGCCGGCCCAGGTCTTCTGCTCCTGCGGCGTCTGCACGTGGATTTCCATGCCCTTCACCTGCAGGTCCTTCACCGCGGCGGCAGCCGTGGCCTCGGTCACCGTAATCGCCTCCTGCTCGACCTTGGCGGCAGCCGCTTCGAGGGCCTGGCGATGTGCCGGCGAGAGCTTGTTCCACCATGCAGGATTGACGTACATGTGGAAGTAGATGGTGAAGATCGGCCCGACGGTACCGTACTTCTGCACTTCGTAGTATTTGCGACTGTAAGCCGCGGAGACGTCGGTGAGACCGGCATCGAGCACGCCGGACTGCAGCGCCTGATAAACCTCGGATCCTGGCATCGCCGAGGGTGCCGCGCCCACCGCGGTCAAGGCGTTGTCGGTGAGCGTATTCAGGCCGCGGATCTTCACGCCCTTGAAGTCGTCCAGGTTGACGATCGCCTTCTTGCCCGAGGTGATGATGGTCTCGCGGGTGATGTAGAGCCAGGCAAGGCTTTTCACGCCGCGCTGCTCGAGCTTCTGGTCGAGAAAGCGCCGCGCCTCGGAGGTGGGGAACCGCTTGATCTTCTCGAGATCGCCCATGGCATACGGAATGAGTGTCGCGCTCATCTCCGGGATGGTGGTGCCCCACTGGAAGTTGACGCTCATCGCAGCCTCGATCGTGCCGCGCGCCACGGCCGGGAAATTCTCCGCGGCCTTGGCGAGTTGCTCGGAGCCGTACAGCTGCACTTCCACCTGGCCGTTGGTGCGATTCTTGACGTCCGCCGCGAAGCCTTCGAGCAGCTTGGTCATGTGGTGCGCTGGCGGCACCTGGTGCGAGATGCGCATGACGATCGTCTGGGCCGATGCATTGACGGCAAAGGCGAGCGCGGCCGCGGCGATGACCCACGTGCGCAGGCTTGTGAAGCGGCGTGCCTTGATGTGCAGCAATGTCATGGTGTTTCCTCCTTGGACGAAGAACGAACGAGACGCTGCCGCTCAGTCAGGCGGCTCGCGAAATCCTGCAGGTGAGCTTCGCGCTGGCGCTGGGCTGGGAGCCCGACCAGCTCGTTGAAGTCGGTGAAGGACAGCATCCGTTCCATGCAGTCCTCGGTCGTTCCGGTGGCGCGAAGTGTCTCGAAGACCGTGCGCATGGCATAGGCCGCCGCGAAGGTCGCGGACACCGGAAAGACCACGGCAGCGTAGCCGATTGCCTGCAGCGCCTGCGCGGGAATCAGCGGCGAGAGGCCGGTCTCGACGTTGTTGGCAAGGCATGGGCCGGGAATCTCCGACACGATGCGCTGCATCTCCTCGATGGAAGTCGGTGCCTCGATGAAGAACAGGTCGGCGCCCGCCTCGTGGGCGAGTTGCGCTCGGGCGATGGCCTCGTCGATGCCGTGCACGGCGAGCGCATCGGTGCGCGCCATGATGACCAGGTCCGGGTCGACGCGCGCATCGAGGGCTGCCTTGATCTTGGCGATCCATTCCTCGATCGGCACGACGGCCTTGCCCGCCATGTGGCCGCAGCGCTTGGGAAACACCTGGTCCTCGATGAACAGGCCCGCTACGCCGGCGCGTTCGTAGAGCCGCACTGTACGTTCGACGTTGGTGACGTTGCCGAAGCCGGTGTCGGCATCGGCAAAGACCGGCAGGCTGGTCGCGTCGCAGTAGCGGCCGTACATGTCCGCAAGCTCGGTGACCGAGAGTTGCGACGAATCGGGCCGACCGAGCAGGGTCGCGGTGGCGCCGTAGCCGGCGGCGATCACCGCCGCGAAACCGGCGGCTTCGGCGAGACGCACCCCGAGCGCATCGTGCACCCCGGGCATCACCAGGATATCCGGGGCGGCGATGAGTTCCTTCAGGCGGGTCGTGCGGCGCATGTGCGGTAACCTTCGGCGCAGGCGGCAAAGGACGCCATTGTCCCATAGCCGATACGCCGCCCGGGACGGTCGGTCGCAGTCCGGCGCGCCGCCACCCGGCCGCGGGCAATGGCCTGGCCGACACGGAAGGTTGTCGGCGGCGCCGTGCTCAGCCGAGCTCGAGATGCGGTGTGACGCGGTAGAACGTGCCCGCGATGTCGACCTCGTACCGAGCCGCGAGCGCAGACTCCGCCGTCAGCCCGGACTCGCCGCGGGCATAGCCCATGGCAATTGCCCGGCCGTAGCGCCAGCTGTAGCCTGCCGAGGTCAGCTCTCCAACCATGCGACCGTCCATGAGAATGGGCTCGCCGCCCCAGGGAAACGCCTCGGGATCGTCGAACGCGAACAGCAGCAGGCGCTTCTTGGGAACGGCGTCGCTGCTGGCAGCCAACGCGTCACGACCAAGGAAGCCGCCAACTTTGTCGAGCCGCACCGCGAAACCCATCGCGGCATCCCAGGGTGTCTCGTCGGGGGAGATCTCGGCGCCCCAGCCGCGTCGGCCCGCCTCGATGCGCAGCGCGTCGAGGGTGTAGTAGCCGGCATCGCGCAGTCCGAAGGGTGCTCCGGCCGCCTGCAATGCATCGTAGAGCGTGACGCACAGGTCGGTCGGTACGTAGAGCTCGTACCCCGGGCCGCCGACGTAGCTCATCCGTGCGGCGCGTACCCGCGCGTAGCCGACGTCGATCTCCCGCACGGTCGCAAACGGCAGCGCGCTGCGGGATAGGTCGTCGGAGGAAAGCGCGGCGAGCAGTGCCTCGGCCCGCGGGCCCATCACCGATAGCACGGACCAGGCGCTGGTCACGTCGACCAGGCTGGCGTGGTCGTCGGTGCCGATGTGGCGCTCGATCCACGCCGCATCGCGGGTGCCCTGCGCGGAGCCGGTGACGATGAAGAACGTATCGGTCGCGGTGCGCATGACGGTGAGATCGCTCTCGAAGCCGCCCCGGGCATTGAGGAGGCCGGTGTAGACCATGCGCCCGACCGGTACGTCGACGTCGTTGGCCGCCAGGCGTTGCAGCACCGCGAGCGCATCGCGGCCCTTGAACACGAACTTGGCGAACGAAGTCTGATCGAAGACCACCACGTCCTCGCGGCAGGCGCGCTGCTCCGCCAGGACATACGGCAACCAGCCGGGCTTGCCGAAGGTCGGGGGCGGGATCGGCGCGCCGTCCGGCAGGAAATAGTTGGCGCGCTCCCAGTTCATCTTGGTGCCGAAGACGGCGCCGCGCTGCGCGAGACGGTCGTAGAGAGGCGAGCGCCGCAGGGGCCGTACCGTGGCGAGTTCCTCGCGCGGCCAGCGCATCGCGTAGTGCAGGCCGAGCGACTCCACCGTGCGGTCGGCGAGATGGCGGCGATTCGCATGCAGCGGCGAGAACCGCCGGATGTCCACGTCCCACAGGTCGAGCGGTGGCTCGCCATCGACGATCCATTGTGCGACCAGCCGGCCGGCACCTCCCGAGTTGGCGATGCCCGCCGAGTTGAATCCGGCGCAGACGAAATAGCCCTCGAGCTCGGGTGCCTCGCCAAGGATGAAGTTGCCGTCCGGGGTGAAGCTTTCGGGTCCGTTCAGGAGCAGCTTCACCTCCGCCGTCTCCAGACAGGGCGTGCGATGCAGGGCGTTTTGCATCAGCACGTCGAACTGGTCCCAGTCCTCGCGAAGGAGCTGGAACTCGAAGCCCTCCGGGATCGGGTCGACGTTCCAGGGCTTCGCCGTTGGCTCGAAGCCACCCATGACCAGTCCGCCCACTTCCTCCTTGTAGTAGATGAAGCCATCGGGATCGCGGATCACGGGCAGGTCCGGCGTCACGCCGGGAATTGCCTTGGTGACGGCGTAGAAGTGTTCGGCAGCGTAGAGTGGTACCGTGACGCCGCTCATGCGGCCGAGCGCGCGCGCCCACTGGCCGCCGCAGTTCACGATCGTGTCGCAGGCGATCGTGCCCTGGTCATCGCCGGACTGCCAGCGCACGCCGCGCACCCGTCGCCCGGCAGTGTCGACACCGGTGACGCGCATGCCTTCTAGCAGCGTTGCGCCGGCCAGCCGCGCACCGCGGGCGAGCGACTGCGTGAGATCGGTAGGATTGGCCTTGCCGTCTCCCGGAATCCACACCCCGCCCTGCAGGTCGTCGGTACGCAGGATCGGGGCGATGCGGGCAATGTCGGCGGGCGACACGAATTCGAACTCGATCCCGAAGCTCTTGGCGCGTGCCATCTGCCGGCGCAGCAGGATCATGCGCTCGGGCGTGCTTGCGACGTTGAGACTGCCACATTGCTTCCATCCTGTGGCGAGGCCGGTTTCCTTCTCCAGGGATGCATAGAGCTCGATGCCGTAGCGACTCATGCGAGTCGCGTTGCGCGTTGCGCGGGTCTGACCGACAAGTCCGGCGGCATGCCACGTCGTGCCGCACGTGAGCCGGCCCTGCTCGAGGAGCAGCACGTCGCGCACGCCGAGCTTGGCGAGGTGATAGGCGGTCGATACACCGGCGATGCCGCCGCCGATGATCACGATGCGGGCCTGCAGGGGAGGGAGGGCCATGGGGACGCTCAGGGGAGGATCGATCGACAAAGCCTGGAAGCCGCTGCCCGGTGCAGCTTGAAAAGTGCATCAGCCGGCCGCGGTCCGAACGGATCCGGACAGCGCACTCTAGACAAAGCCGCGTGACGGCGCAAATTCGCCGGGCGCGCGGAGGCGCCTGGCGGGAGGGCAAGCCATCCAGGGGTGGCGGGGCAATGCCCGACCCCGGCGACACCATCGACTTCAGCCGCGTACGATCCAGAGACCAATGATGTGCAGTCGCGCTCGCGCGCGCCGCGCTCCGGACTTGCTCGAAGCGCAACCCTTCACGGGAGCGCTCGTCACGATACGATGCGCTACCGTCCGTATGCTGTGCGTCAAGCACTGTGCATCTCGGGCCTGCTGTGCGTCTCGGCCCGCTGTGCATCCCGGCTCGCTGTTTATCCCCCCCTCGAGGCGCACTACGCGGTAGTCGCGCGCTGGCTCGATTCCGTGACCAGGGGGAGGTTCGGGGACATGGTGCTCACTGACGTCTACCCGCTCTTCACCTTTGGCAAGTCGCGCCGCGGCGACAGTGGGGCTGGATGCATGCATGAGTGGCGCATCGAGTCTCACGCGAAAGCCTCCGCCCGTGCGGCTCATGCGCGACTACCTCACCGGCCGCCGCGCCAGTCCTAGTCGATAACCTCGTCGGCCAGCAGCAGCAATGCAGGAGGGAGGGCGAGTCCGAGCGCCTCGGCCGTCCTGCGATTGATGGTGAGGTAGTACCGATTGGGCTGCTGCGCTGGCAGGTCCGCTGGCCGGGCACCGCGCAGGATCTGATCGACGTACCTCGCAGCCTCGCGAAAGCCATCTTCGGGACTCGGGCCGTACGCCATCAGGCCACTGTCGCGCACGTAGAGCCCCGTCTCGTACATCGCCGGAATGCGATGCGCCGCTGCGAACTCGATGACCTGCTTGCGGTTCGACCGGGTAAATACATCGGACACGAGGAAGATGGCGTCTGGCCGACGATTGGCGAGGGTGGCGAAGGCGGCGGCGAGATCGCCGGGCTCGCGGACCCCAATCGTCCGGACTTCCACTTGCAGGCGGCGCGCGGCGGCGTGGATTGCCCTGGAGCGGACAGTCATGCCCTGGTCGTTCTCGTTCCAGATGATCGCGATCGACGTCGCCTTGGGGACGACCTCCCGGAGAAGTTGCATCCGCTTTGCGCTGAGCTGCGCGGACTCGTCGGTCATGCCGGTCACGTTGCCCCCGGGACGGGCAAGACTGACGATGAGTTCGGCTACGACGGCATCACCGGCCGCCGGTGCCATCACGATCGGTATGGTCGCGGTGGCGCGCTTGGCCGCCAAAGAGGCCGGGCCCCCCTGGGTGACGATGACGTCGACCTGAAGTCTGACCAGCTGGGCCGCCAGTTCGGCCAGCCGTTCGGGCCTGCCATCCGCGAACCTCGATTCGTACACGATGTTCTGCGGCTCGATATAGCCTAGGACGCGCAGCGCGTCCTTGAGCGCCGCCGGGACGCTGCCGTCGGCCGGGCGACCGCCGGTGGACAGGTTGCCAATCCGAAAAACCTTTTGCGCTGTTGGTTGCGTGCGAGCGGGCAGTGGCGCCGCCATCAGGCTGGCTCCCATCGTGAGCAGCAGCTGACGCCGCGTCGTCATCGGGATCCCCTCGTCATCCGGACCACCTTTTGGCCGATCCATCCCCGCGTCTGTTTCCCGGGCGAGGATGTCGAGGTGACGCTCCATCATAGACGCATCCGCTACAACCTGGAATCACCGCACTCACGCCGCCTCGGATGGCGCGGCCGGCATCCGACAAGCGCTGCGCTGGCGGGATGGTGGGTCGTCGCAGCGGCCCGGCGGAACACGCTTCGCGCAGGCGCTACAGCTTCAACGCCGCGATCCCGACCACCACGCTCGCGGCGCCCGCGAATCGGGCGACACCAAAGCCCTCGCGCAGCCAGATCGCGCCGATCAGCGCCGCGAACAGGACCGAAGTCTCCCGCAGGGCGGCGACGGCGGCGACCGGCGCCCGGGTCATCGCCCACAGCACGATACCGTAGGCGGCGATACTGCCGGCGCCGGCCAGCAGGCCGCGCCGCCAGGCGATGCGCACATATCCAATTGATCTTGGACCGTAGCGCAGCCTGACCCACAGCAGGAACGGCAGCGATTCCAGGAAGATCAGCCATGCGACGTAACCGAAGGCATTGCCCGAGGCGCGTGCGCCGGCGCCGTCGACCAGGGTATAGCTGCCGATGATCGCGGCATTGGCGAGCGCCCATGCCGCCGCGGCCGGTGGATGCCGGCCCCGTCGCGCGAACGCGATACTCAGGATACCTGCGCAGATCAGCACGATGCCGAGGGCCGCGTGGAGGGTCGGCCACTCGTGCAGCAGCACGATGCCGAGGACGGTGACCAGCAGCGGGGCGGTGCCGCGCATCAGCGGATAAGCGAACGACAGATCGCCGACGCGGTACGCCTGGGCAAGGGTGACGTAGTACGCGAAGTGGATCACGCTCGACAGCGCGGCGAACTTCCACGCCCCCGAGTCGGGAATCGGCAGGAAGGGCAGTAGCAACAGGCCCCAGACTGCGGACCCCGCCACCACCGTCGCGGTGTCGAGCATCGGCTCGCCGCCGCGCGCGGATTTGAGCAGCGCGTTCCAGCCAGCGTGCAGCACGCCGGCACCGAGTACGGCGAGCGTGACCCCGAGGCTCAGTTCGGCGGGCGGCATCGTTCGTCGGGGGCGGTGCGAAACTGCGGTGTGGTCAACGGGTCCCGGTCGCAGGACCAGGCTCGCCGACGCTCAGGCGGTGCGGGGCTTGCTCTCGGGCCATGCGTCGCCGACCTCGGGATCGGCATCGGCCCGCCGCGGCGGTGACGTCGGCACGGCGGCCTCCTTGAGACGGGTGTGCGCGAGCACGCCGGCCTGCTCGAGGATGGGATAGGCAATCGAGCAGATATGGGAATTGATCCGCCGCAGGTCCGAGATGAGATCGATGTGCAGCGACGACGTCTCGATGCTCTCCACGGTGTTGCCCGCAAGGCGCTGGAGATGGGAGTTGGCGTAAGCGCGCTCGAGATCGCGGATCAGCACCTTCTGGCCGAGGAGCTGCTGGGCGCTCTTCAGGTCCCCGGTCATGAAGACGGTCAGGCCGAAGCGCAGGTTGGCGACCAGCCTTCCGTGCAGGTCGCTGATCTCGGCGTTGCCTGCCTCGGAAAAGTTGCGACCCTTGTCGATCTTCTTGTCGACGACGTCGTTGACCACCCGCTCGATGATGTCGCCGATCTGCTCCATGTTGATCACGAACGACATGATGTCCGCCCAGCGCCGGCCTTCCTTTTCCTCGAGGGCCTCCCGGGAGATCTGGGTGAGGTAGAACTTGACGGCCGAATAGAGCTTGTCGACGACGTCGTCCATCTTGCGCAGGCGCTCGGCAAGGGCACGATCGTTGGTGCGGACCACGGTGAGGGTGCCGATCAGCATCTGCTCGATCACGTCGCCGATGCGCAGTGCCTCCCGGGCGGCGTACGAGATCGCGAGCGAAGGGGTGGCCAAGGCGGATGGGTCGAGATGCCGCGGCTGGGCCGGATCGTCCGCCAGCTCCTTCGACGGTAGCAGGCGTTCGGCGATCCGCGCGATCGGCTTGGTGAAGAACACGAAGGCCAGCGCCAGCACGATATTGAAGCTCAGGTGGAACAGTACGACCTCGCGGGCGCGATCGAGGTTGAGCGTCTCCACGGGCGCGGCGAGCAACTCGACCACGGGCAGCAGCAATACACAGCCGATGACCTTGAACAGGAAGTTACCCAGGGTCACCCGCCGCGCCTCGGGCGACGAGCGCAGGGTGGACAGCATGCCGAGCAGGCCGCTGCCGAAGTTGGCGCCCAGCACCAGCCCGAACGCCACCGGCAGGGCGAAGACGTGCAGCGAGGCGAGGGCGGCAATCAACAATACGACCGCCAGGCTCGAGTAGCAGAGCACGGTGAACAGTGCCGCGACCAGCATGTCCAGCAGCACGTCGCCGGTGAGCGAGGCGAAGATCACCTTGACCCCGGCGGCCTGGGCGATGGGGTGGGCCGCCACCGAGATCCATTGCAGGGCGAAGCAGATGAGCCCGAGGCCGATCAGGATGGTGCCGAACCGCCCGGCCGGCGCCGCTTCCCAGGTCAGGAACAGGGTCACGCCGAGGAAGATCAATAGGGGCGCGAGCCAGGAGAGGTCGAACGACAGCGCGACCGTCACCAGCGCCGAACCCACGTCGGCGCCGAGCATCACGGCGAGGGCCGGCGCCGTCGCGATGAGGCCCTGGCCGGCGAACGAGGCGACGATCAGGGCGGTGGCCGTGCTGCTCTGGATGAGACTCGTGACCCCCAGACCGGAAAAAAAGGCCGAGACCGGATTGCCGACGCTGCGCCGCATCACCCGGCGCAGATTCCCGCCGTACATGCGCAGGATGCCGGTGCGGACGATATGCGTACCCCACACGAGGAGGGAGACGCCGGCCAGGAGATTGAGCAGGATCTGCATGACGCGGGTTGGTCAGGAAGCGTCGGCCACTTCGGCTGCTTCGGCCGCGACGGCGTGCAGGGCCGCGTCGATGATGTCGAGGGCGCGGTCGAGCTCCGCCGCGGTGATGACGAGCGGCGGCGAGAGCGTGAGCACGTTACCCTGGCCGATCTTGAACGACAGGCCTTGGGCGAGGCAGTGGTACATCACCGCTTCCGCCTCGCGACGCGCCGGCCGGCCATCGCGCTCGAGCGTAATGCCGAGCAGCAGGCCGATGCCGCGGACGTCCGCGACCAGGGGGTGGCGTGCCTTCAAGGCGTGCATCCGCTCGAGGGCGTGCGCGCCCAGGGAGGTCGACCGCGCCAGCAGGTCCTCGCGCTCGATCACCTCGAGGGTGGCCAGTGCCGCGGCACAGCCGACCGAGCTCTTCTCGTGGGTGTAGTGGCCGAGCGCGCGATCGCCGCCGATGTCGAGGTCGCGCCGGGCGATGAGCGCCGCCATGGGGAAGACGGCGCCCCCGAGGCCCTTCCCCAGGACGACCATGTCGGGGACGACGCCGTAGTGCTCGAAGGCGAACATGCGGCCGGTGCGGCCGAGACAGATCGGCACCTCGTCCAGGATCAGCAGCGCGCCGTGCCGGTCGCAGGCCGCGCGCAGCCGCCGGTAATAGTCGGGTGGCGGAATCTGCACGTCGGTGCAGCGGATCGTTTCCACGATCACCGCTCCGACGTCCTCTTCCTTGCCGAGCACGTAGTCGAGGTAATCGGCGCAGCGCAGGTTGCAGGTGCCGTCGCAGCCGAAGCTGCAGGCCCCGGGATCGCACGGCGGCACGTGCTCGGTGCCGGGCAGGAGCGGACCGATGCCCTTGCGGAACACCGCTTCGCCGCCGATGGAGATGGCA
Source organism: Casimicrobiaceae bacterium (assembly GCA_040006895.1). Taxonomy (GTDB): domain Bacteria; phylum Pseudomonadota; class Gammaproteobacteria; order Burkholderiales; family Casimicrobiaceae; genus CAIWHR01. Next base: position 21,450 of record JBDTWB010000051.1, read on the forward strand.
TCGAGCGAAGCGCCGTGGAAGGCGTCCCACATCGACAGGGTCTTGTGCCGGCCGGTGGCCAGCCGGGCGAGCTTCATCGCCATGCCGATGGCGAGGGTTCCGCCCGGCGCGAACAGCACCTTGCCGAGAGGGTCCGGCGCCAGCGCCGCGAGACGGCCGGCGAGCTCGACCGCTGGACTGTTGGTGAACCGGCGCGGGGAGAACGGCAGGCTGTCGAGCTGGGCCTTGATCGCGGCGATCACGTGCGGATGCCGGTAGCCGACCTGGTGCACGTTGTTGCCATGGAAGTCCATGATCCGCCGACCCTCGCAATCTTCGAGCCAGATCCCTTCGGCCGCGACCAGGGCATTGAAGCAGGGCGTCGACAGCGACTGGTGGAGGAAGTAGCGGGCGTCGTCGTCGAGCAGTTGCCGGGTCGGGGCGTGGACGTGCGCCGCCTCGAAGGCACGGCGCAGCGGCGATAGATTGACGTCACCTTCCGCCGCGAGGTCCACCGGGGCGTCGAAGTCCCGCAGGGGACGCCCGCCGTTCATCGGCGCGGCACCCCCGGCACGGCATCTGGACGCGGGCGGCGGCGACTCACCATGGCAGGGAGTAGGTCTTGACGTTGGTGAAGCTCTTCATGGCCTCCTGTACACCTTCCTTGTAGCCCAGGCCGGAGTCCTTGATGCCGCCGAAGGGCGTCAGCTCCA
>JBDTWB010000052.1:0-22075 GCA_040006895.1 Casimicrobiaceae bacterium
GCATCAGGTAGGACTGCTCGTTGCTGTGCTTGGAGCTGCCGACCCAGAACACCGCATCGGGCCCGGACTCCTTGCGGATGGCGAGGATACGGTCGCCGACCTCGTTGATGGCCTGCTCCCAGCTGATCCGCTGGTACTTGCCGTTCACGAGCTTCATCGGCGTCTTGAGCCGATATTCGCCGTGCCCGTGCTCGCGGATCGAGGCACCCTTGGCGCAGTGGGCGCCGAGGTTGATCGGCGAATCGAACACCGGCTCCTGGCGTACCCACACGCCGTTCTCGACGACCGCGTCGATCGAGCAGCCGACCGAGCAATGGGTGCACACCGTGCGGTGGACTTCGCGCTTGACCGCTTCGCCCTCCTTGGCAGCCTCGGCCTTGCCGATCGCGCCATACGGCAATTGGCTTGCAAACGCCCCGGCGCCAGCAACCAGGCCCGAGCGCTTCAAAAACGCTCGCCGATCCATCGTCGGGGCTTTTGCACCCGAGAGGCGGCGAAGACGCGGACCGGCTGCCGCGAAGCCATCGCTTTTTTTGGTCAGCAGCATGATCCTCCCCCTCCTAGAGTCGGGCAGTGCGGTAGTAGTCCCGCACGTGTTCAGTTTCCTGGTAGCCCGCGTCGGTACGCGCAGGCTCGGCGATCGTCGGCATCACCGCGGCGACAGCCGGGGTGACAGCGAGTGCCGCTGCAGCGCCGGCTCCGCCCGCGGAAAGCGAGAAAAGAAATCGACGCCGCTTGAGATCGGCGGACGCGGGGGCGCTGGACAAAACGGATGTAGGCGCGCCGGAACCCGGCTTGCCTCGGGGATTTTGCATCGCGACCTCCGAAGGAGACAACGTGACGTATTTTGCATTCGGGCGTTTGGCTACCCCATGGCGAACGAGTCACGTTCGAGCGCCACGTAGGATTCGGTGAATTCTGCAACGTGACGGTAAAAGTTGGCAAGCGTGGCGTCTCTTATTGCATCGCAGCATCGGCCGATCCAGGGTTGGACATGACGCTCGAAAAACATTTGCTGCACTGCAATCGGCGCGGGCGGCCGTTCGCCATGCCCTGCGACCAATAGTCGCATCGTTTCGAAAAGTGCCGCGATATGGTCCTCGACCATGATCGCATCGGGTTTCCGGCCAAGACCGAGCGTCGCCAGCGTGGCACGCACCTCGACCAGGGGCTTTTCCATCATGAAGCCGGTCAGCCAGTGCGAGGCATGGAGATTCACCTCGCTGCGGCCCACCCCGACGAAAAGGTCCTGGTACTCCTGCTCCGCCGCTTCGGGATCCATTACCCCGCAGGCCGCGCGCAACCGGTCCCATCGCGCGCCGAACTCCGCCGCCGCGCTCTCCGCCGGCTCCGTGAGGGTGGACATGCCCATCGGCGGCGACTCCGCGATCGCGCGCAGGAACGCATCGTTCGGCGGCGCCGCGTACAGCCGTGCCAGCAAAGCGTAGAGGTCGGCACGCGCCTGGTCCTCGGCCGCCACCGGCGTTCCCAATCCCACTGGCACTGCGCCGACGCCTGCGTACTCAGACATTGCGAATGTCCAAGCTCTGTTCCGATCTCATGAGATCGATCACCCGGCAGTCGGCGCACATCTTGAGCCGCTCCAGCGATCGTGCATCGGCGAACATGGAATGACCGGCAAGCTTGGCGAGCATCGCGGTGATGAGCTTCTCGGTGCCGAGTGGCTTGCCGCAACTCAGGCAGTTGAAGATGGTCGCCTCGTTGATGACCCGCGGGGCCTTCGCATCGGGTCCGAGGTTCAGACGCGGCTCCAAAGTGATCGCGGCTTCAGGGCACGTGACCGCGCACAGGCCGCATTGCACGCAGTTCGTCTCGATGAACCGCAGCTGCGGCGCCTCCTGGTTGTCGAGCAGGGCATTTTCGGGACAGCTGCCGACGCAGGCGAGACACATGGTGCAGGCGTCGCGATTCACCAGCAGGCTTCCGAACGGCGCCTGCGCCGGCAGCGGCACGATCGCCTGCGGGGTCGGGGCATGACGGGCGAGATGCTCGAGCGCCAGTCCGCAGGTGGCGCGCTTGTCGTTGGTCACCGCGAACACCGCCGGGGTACGCACCGGCAGGGCGGGTGCGAGGCTCCATAGCGCGGCATCGAAGGCCACGGCGTCGCGCGAGTCGAGCAGGTGGAGGTGCGCACCCTGATAGCCGAGCGCCTCGGCGATGGTGTCGGCCACGCGCATCTCGCGCGCGAGTGCCTCGCGATAGGCAGGCGCCTCCTCGCCGGTGAGCAGCACCGTCACCTGGCTTGCGCCGTAGGCGAGTGCAGCGAGCCACAGATCGAGACCGATGGAAGCGACGTGCGGGACCTCGAAGGGCAGCACCCGTGCGGGAAGACCCCGATACCGCCGCGCCTGGCTCGCCAGGATCGCCCGTCCGGACTCTGCATGGATGAGGAGGCAGGCGTCGGCACCGCCGGCGGCGGCGTACGTGGCCAGCATGGTCTTCAGGCGCCGGCCGGTATCGGCCGCCGTCGGGAAGGCGTAGGTCATCGCCCCCGAGGGGCATACCGTCGCACATGCGCCGCAGCCCACGCACAGGTGCGGTTCGACCGCAACGTGGTTGCCGTCGGCGCGAATCGCGCCGGCCGAGCACACCTCGATGCATTGCGAACAGCCGACCTTCTGCGATCGGCCGTGGGCGCAGATCGACGGCTTGTACGCAAAGAATTTCGGCTTCTCGAACTCGCCGACCAGCGCCGCGAGCGCAGCGCCGGCCTTGGCCTGGGCAAGAGGGTCGGCACCGGGCGCGAAATAACCCTGGGGCGGCTGGTGCAGGTCGATGTGCGGGGCGGCACCGAGGTCGAGCACGAGGTCGAAGCGCTCGCTACGGTCGGGCTCGGGACGGGAAAAATCGATGGCGCCGACCGCGCCACAGGCGCGCACGCATTCGCGGTGATCGCGGCAGCGGTCGAGGTCGATCTGGTAGCTCCAGTCGATCGCGTGCTCCGGACAGGCGCTAATGCAGGCATTGCAGCGAGTGCACAGGTCGAGATCGATCGGATTGACCTGCCGCCAGGCGACGTCGAACGCGCCGAGCCACCCCTCGATGGCGACCAACGAGCCGGAATACACCGGAAAGGCACGCTCGGCGGGAAGCTCGACCCCGGTCGCGGACTCGGTGGCGAGCACCGTAACCGAGAGCTGGCCGTGCAGTACGCCGGCCCAGCGCAGCGCGGCGTCCGCCGGGCCTACGATCAGCAGCTGTCCCCCCGACTGATAGGACACTCCGGCCACCGGATCCGGATCCGGCAACGCGGCCGTGGCGAGCAGCGCCGCGATCTTGGGAGTCGCAAACCGCGCCTCGGGCGACCAGCCCCCCGTTTCGCGGATGTTCACGAAGTGCATCGCCTGGGTGCGTCCCCCCTCCTCCGCCACCTGGGCAAGGAGCGTCGCTTCCTGCGTGCAGGCGACCAGTGCGTCCCCACTCACGGTATCGGCAAACGCCCCAACCTGCCGCTGGCACATCGAGTTCGCGATGTCCGGGGCGACAGGCAGTCCAAGGGCAGCGCGCAACGCCTCGGCATCGAGGGGCATCGTGCCGTTGCACGAGCAAAGGTGCAGCTTCTTGTGTTCGATGGTCATGACTTTCCAACGGTGGATGCGAGCGCCCGTGCCGCGGTCGACTCCGCATTTCCAGCATCGGCCTCGGGGACATCGCCGGGGTCAGGCGGATGCCCGGCGACACCCGTCGCCGGCCCGGCCACAACCCCCGCCCCGGGTGCCTCGACTTCCTGGACGGTTTCAGGGGGAACGTCCTCGACGCGCCCTTCGGCGTTGATCCGGGTCTTGGGCGGATCGAGGGTGAGGCGCGCGTGCAGCAGCTCCTTGACCAGCTCGGGCTCGAGCGGACTGGCGATGCTGTAGTCGTCGATGTACACGTCGAGGCCGTCCATCACGTTGAAGTGGGGATCCGCAAACAGCTTCCGCAAGGCCTGGCGCTTGATGAGCTCGCCCACGTCCGGCTTCAAGAACGCGGAGAAATCCGACTCGAAGGTGAGGGAGTCCAGTGTCGGCAGCGCCGTCGGCGGGTCGGGTTGTTCGCCTGCCGCGCTGACGTGCTGGGGCATTGCCGCATGCCGTGCGTCGGGCATGGGCGCGACGGCCTGGGTTGGCGGCGCCACCGCCGGCGCGTCTCCCCCCGCTCCCCGGGCCGCCTCCAGCTTGCGCGTGGACCAGCGCTTGAGTGAAAAGCGCTGGTCCTGGTCCGGATCGCTCATGGCTTTCGCCTCCTGTGGTCGCCGGGCTCGCTGCCACGGGCATCGTCGGCGAGTGGATCGCGCCTGCGCACCTTGCGCTTGGGCTCCGGCTTGTAGTGTTCCCGGGCGAACGGCGCCACCCAGTTGTGCACCTCGACGGGCAAGGCCACCGAATCGACCTGCTCGCCACCGTCGAGCATTCGCGCCGCCTCGTTGTAGCTCACCGTGACCACGAACGGCGCCGCGGCAGGCCCACCCGGGGTCAATGCCTCCGGTTCGAGCATGCGCCACATGATGAAGACGCGAGGATCCGGGGCCGATAGATTGAGGTAATACCCCTCGGCCTCGACCCGGTGAAGCTCGATTTCGCAACCGTCGAAACGCCAGCGCTCGCCGGCCTCGCTGTCCGGGAGCCGGGTCACGCCCGCCCCCTCTTCACGCACTTCGACCGCCACCGGCTCCCAGCGTTCGTCGATCCAGCGATTGACGAGCCGGGTGCGTTGCATGATCACGGCAATGCGCATCCGCAAGGGCGGCGACCGCTGGGGCGCAGGAGCGCCGGACTCAGGCTGGGCAGGATGGGGCACCGCGCGCAGCATACCCGAGTCGGAAGTGCGTGTCGGCTCTGTTAAAATGACCGACCGACGGACTTAATTTGCAAACTGCGCGCAAGATGCGCCTCCGCCGGAAGTATACCCTCGATGGCCACCGTCATTCCCGTGCAGGACCTGCGTGTCAGCCGCGCCGCCGACGCCGTCGACGCCGCGATGGGGTCGGCCGCGCGCGACGGTGAGGCCCCCTTCGACACCCGTGGCCGGCACCTCCACGACCTGCGCATATCGGTTACCGACCGGTGCAATTTCCGCTGCGTCTACTGCATGCCCAAGGACGTGTTCGGACGTGACTATCCGTTCCTGCCGCACACCGCCCTGCTGACCTTCGAGGAAATCACCCGCCTCGCGCGGATCTTTGTCGACCAGGGCGTGCGGAAGATCAGGCTGACCGGCGGCGAGCCGCTTCTGCGCAAGAACATCGAACGGCTGGTGGAAATGCTCGCCAGGCTCGGCGATCTGGATCTCACCCTCACCACCAACGGCGCGCTGCTGGCGCGCAAGGCCCGCAGCCTCGCCGATGCGGGTCTGACGCGGGTGACCGTGAGCCTCGACGCCCTCGACGACGCGGTTTTCCGGGCGATGAACGACGTCGACTTTCCGGTCGGCCGCGTGCTCGAAGGCATCGATGCCGCGGCCAGCGCCGGCTTCGCGCCGGTGAAGGTCAACATGGTGGTCAAGCGCAGCGCCAACGTGGCGAGCGTCGTTCCCATGGCGCGCCATTTCAAGGGCTCGGGCCACATCGTGCGGTTCATCGAATACATGGACGTCGGCGCAACCAATGGCTGGCGGATGGACGAGGTCGTGGCCGCCGCCGACGTGGTGCGGATGATCGATGCCGAGTTGCCGCTCGAGGCCGCGCAGGCCAACTACGCCGGGGAGGTCGCCGAGCGCTGGCGCTACCGCGACGGCGGTGGCGAGATCGGCGTGATCGCCTCCGTGACCCAGGCGTTCTGCAGCGAATGCACTCGCGCCCGGCTGTCGACGGACGGCAAGCTGTACACCTGCCTGTTCGCAGCGGATGGCTACGACCTGCGCCGGCACTTGCGTGAGGGTCGGGGCGACGCGGAGATCGCGCGCGCGGTGGCGGCGGTCTGGCGCGCCCGCGGCGATCGGTATTCCGAGGTGCGCACGGCGAATACCCCGCGCGCGGGCGCACGGGTCGAGATGAGCTATATCGGCGGTTGACGTCGTCGCGATGAACGCTCCCAACGATCCCTACCGGCCGTTGCTCACCCACGCCGCACGACCGGCGACCTACGACGTCGAGGCGATCGACGAGACGGGCGCCGTGCGGCCCACCGCCATCGCGGGCGAGCATCCGCTCACGCTGTACGTCGACCGGCGCGAGGTCGTCACCATGATGACCCTGGGCGCCGCGCCCGAAGCGCTGGCCATCGGGTATCTGCGCAACCAGCGCCTGATCAACGCGATCGAGGACATCGTCGCGGTGCAGGTCGACTGGGAGGTCAATGCCGTCGTCGTCAACACCCGCCACGGCCTGGTCGACCTCGATGCCCGGCTCGCCAAGCGCACCCAGACCACCGGGTGCGGCCAGGGCACGGTATTTGGCGACCTGATGGAGGAGATCGATTCGATCCGGCTGCCGCCCGACGCGGCGCTGCGCCAGTCGACGCTCTACGCCGTCCTCGACCGGGTCCGGCTGCACGAGACCATCTACAAGCAGGCCGGCGCGGTGCACGGTTGCGCGCTCGCGAGCAACGGCCCCGGCACGTCGGAAATCCTGATGTTCGTCGAGGACGTGGGCCGGCACAATGCCGTGGACGCGATCGCCGGCCAGATGTGGCTCGACCGCGTCGACGGCGGCGACAAGATCTTCTATACCACCGGCCGCCTCACCTCCGAGATGGTGATCAAGGCCGCGCAGATGGGGATACCGTTCCTGGTCTCGCGCTCGGGCCTCACCCAGATGGGCTTCGCACTCGCCCAGCAGATCGGCATGACCATGATCGGGCGCGCGACCAACCGCCGTTTCCTGCTGTTCACCGGCGCCGAGCGGTTCCGCGCCGAAGTCACCTAGCCCCGTTCGGCGCATGGCCGACATTCCGCGCCCGGTGCCGGTGCCGCGCAACGAAGCCGGCGGCCGTTGCATGTGCGGCCGGGTGCGATTCGTCGCCCGGTTTCCCTCGCGCTTCTGCGCGCACTGCCATTGCGCGAGCTGCCGGCGCTCGCACGGTGCGGGCTTCGTCACCTGGGTCGGCTTTGCGACGGACCAGGTCAGCGTCACCGACGGCGCCGGGGACCACGTGGCGTACGTTTCCTCGCCAGGCACGCGGCGCACGTTCTGCAGGCTGTGCGGCAGCAGGCTTTTTTTCCACTCGGAGCGCTGGCCCGGCGAGACCCACGTGGCGCTCGCAGCCTTCGACGATCCCGTCGATCGCGCGCCGTCCGGACACGCCTTCTTCGAAGAGCATGTGCCCTGGATCCCGTGGCCGCAGGCATCGCCGTGATATCAGCGACCCACGAGACCGAGGATACGACCCGCGGCGGCGTCTGCGGCCTGGTGCTGGCCGGCGGCCAGGGCCGGCGCATGGGGAGCGTCGACAAGGGCCTGGTCGAGCTCGACGGCAGGCCGATGGTGGCGCACGTCCTCGACCGGCTCGTCCCGCAAGTCGGGCGCATCGTCGTCAACGCCAACCAGAACATCGAGGCATATCGGGCGCTGGGCTATCCCGTCGTGGCGGACGTGGTGGAAGGCTTCGCAGGACCGCTCGCCGGCCTGCATGCAGGACTCACCGCGCTGGCCGGCGCGACCCCGCGGCTGGTCACGGTGCCCTGCGACTCACCCTTCTTTCCTCACGATCTGGTCGCGCGCCTCGCCACCGCGCTGGCCCGGACCGGAGGCGATGTGGCGGTGGCGCGCACCTTCGAGCAGCCGCATCCCGTGTTCTCGCTCGTCGCCACGAGCGTGCTACCCCATCTCGAGGCCTTCCTGCGCGACGGCGGGCGCAAGATCGACGCGTGGTACGCCACCCTGCGGGTGGTCGAGGTGCCGTTCGATGATTGCGCCGACGCCTTTCGCAACATCAATACCCGCGCCGAGCTCGATGCCGCCGCCAGCGTCGGTCCGGCCGCGTAGTGAAACTGAAGGACCTGACGACCAGCCGCGACAACAACTTCCAGTTGTTACGCCTGCTCGCGGCGACATCGGTGTTCGTCTTCCACTGCTATGCGCTGACGGACAACTGGCTCGAAGAGCCCCTTTTCAGGCTGGTTCACGACCTCAACCTCGGCGCCGTGGGGGTTCAGATTTTTTTTGTCATCAGCGGTTTCCTGGTGACCAAAAGCTGGATGGAGCGGCGGCACTTCTGGTCGTTCACGTGGGCCCGCGTACTGAGGATCTATCCCGCGCTTGCCGCAGCCACCCTCGTGACCGTAGCGTTAGCCGCCTGGTCGAGCGCACTGCCACTGGCCGAGTTCCTCACGAGCACCACGACTGCACGCTATGTTTGGCGTACCGCGCTGGCGCTGGGTTCGACGGACCGGCTTCCCATGGCCTTCGCGGACAACCCTTTTCCGCATGCCGTCAATGGTTCCTTGTGGACGCTACCGGTTGAGGTACGTCTCTATGCCGCGATCGCCATAGCCGGCGTCGCCGGCCTTATCATGCGGAGCGGCTGGTGGACTTTGGCCGTGCTATCGCTGTCGGCCCTGACGTGGTTTGCCCCCCGCGGGATCACCGGCCGTTTTCTCGATCCATCGGTGCAGCAGATCTCGATGTTCTTCGCCGCAGGTTCGCTCGCCTTCGTATGGTCGACGCGTATCGCCGTTTCTGTCGGCGTGGCAGGCATTCTCGCCGTCAGCATCGCCGTGAATCCGTTGGGCGGGTTTCGAGGGTTTTTCCTGCCCTTTGCGCTGACCTATGTCGTCCTCATTGCCGCGTACCACCCGCTCCTGCAGTGGCAGAAGTTCAACCTGGTCGGCGATTACTCGTACGGAATCTATATTTACAGCTTCCCGGTTCAACAGACCGTAGTCGCCGCGATGCCCGGCATCGCGCCGCCGCTTCTTTTTGCGTTCGCCTTCCCGATTGCGATCAGTCTGGCTGCGCTGTCGTGGCACTGGCTCGAGCGTCCTGCCCTTCGACTGAAAACGCACACATCGTTGAGGAACTGTCCATGACCACACCGAAGAGCCTGCGCGAGCTCTCCTGCGCCGACGACTACGACCCGAATTCGATGCCGGTCGACAAGGCGCGCGCCTATATCGGGGCGTTCCTCGAGCCGGTTGCCGCGACCGAGCGCTTGCCCATCCGCGCAGCGCTGTCGCGCGTGCTGGCCGCCGAGGTGATCTCGCCCATCGACGTCCCCGGTCACGACAACTCCGCCATGGACGGCTATGCCGTGCGGTTCTCCGACCTGGTGCCTGCGGGCGAGACGACGCTCGCCCGGGTCGGGGAATCGTTCGCCGGCAAGCCTTCCCCGGTGCGTGTGGGCGCGGGCGAGGCGCTACGCATTTTCACCGGCGCGGTCATGCCCGAGGGCGCCGATACGGTGGTGATGCAGGAGCGCACCCGGGAAGCCAACGGCCGGGTCACCATTGCGCCCGGCGCCGTCACCAGGGCCGGACAGAACAGTCGCTTCGCGGGCGAGGACCTCAAGGCCGGCGAGGTCGTCTTCGCGCGCGGCCAGCGCGTGCGACCTGCCGAGCTCGGCATGATGGCGTCGCTCGGCATCGGCGAGGTGACCGTCTACCGCCGCCTGCGGGTGGCGTTCTTCTCGACGGGCGACGAGCTGAAGTCGGTCGGCACGCCCCTCGCGCAGGGCGAGATCTACGACAGCAACCGCTACACCCTGCACGGCATGCTGCAACGACTCGATTGCGACATGCTCGACATGGGCGTGGTCGCCGACGTCCCCGAGGCCCTCGAGCAGGCGTTCGCCAGCGCAGCCGCCGCCGCCGACGTGGTGATCACCTCCGGCGGGGTCTCCGTCGGCGAGGCGGACTTCGTCAAGACGCTCATGGACAAGCTCGGCGAGGTCCTCTTCTGGAAGATCGCGATGAAGCCGGGCCGCCCGCTCGCCTATGGCCGGATCCAGGGCGCCCATTTCTTCGGATTGCCCGGCAACCCGGTGTCGGTGATGGTGACGTTCTACGCATTCGTGCGCGATGCACTGCGGGTTCTGCAGGGTGAGCGCGACGTCGCCCCCCTGCCGACCTTCAAGGTGGCGCTCGCGGCGCCGCTCAGGAAGGCGCCCGGGCGAACCGAGTTCCAGCGGGGCATCCTCGCCCTCGATGCCGACGGGGCCTGGAGCGTACGCACTACCGGCGACCAGGGCTCGGGCATCCTGTCCTCGATGTCGCGCGCCAACTGCTTCATCGTGCTGCCGCCCGAGTGCGGCGATCTCGCCGCCGGCGAGCTTGTCGATGTGCAGCTGCTCGAAGGGCTGGTCTAGCGTACCGCACCGGCGCCATGAGCCAGCACGGGCCACCGGCGCCACGTTCCGCGCCGCACGTCGCCGCACCTTCCGCCCCGAGCCGCACCGAGGCCTTCCGCTATTGGCTGAAGCTCGGCTTCATCAGCTTCGGCGGACCCGCGGGGCAGATTGCGATCATGCACCGCGATCTCGTCGACACCAAGCGGTGGATCTCCGAGCAGCGCTTCCTGCATGCGCTCAATTACTGCATGGTGCTGCCCGGTCCCGAAGCACAGCAGCTCGCGACCTACATCGGCTGGCTGATGCACCGGACCTGGGGCGGCGTCATCGCCGGCGGACTCTTCGTGCTGCCTTCGCTGCTCGTGCTGATCGCAGCGGCATGGATCTACATGGCGTTCGGCAGCGTCCCCGCGGTCGCAGGGGTGCTCTACGGCATCAAGCCCGCGGTGGTCGCCATCGTCGCGCACGCCGCCTGGCGCATCGGCTCGCGCACCCTCGGGCATCCGTTGTTGTGGATCATCGCAGCGCTGGCTTTCGTGGCCATCGCGGGATTCCACGTGCCGTTCCCGGTCATCATCGCCACGGCCGCGCTCCTCGGACTGGCGGGCGCACGCTGGGTGCCGGCGGCTTTCGCCGGCGGAGCCGGACATCACGCTGCGAGCGCCATGCATCCCCCTGCGCTCATCGACGACAGCACCCCATCGCCGCCCCACGCGCGCTTTCGCTGGCGTACGCTGCTGGGAGTGCTCGCGGCATGCGTCGGCCTGTGGGGCGGCGCGGTGGCTCTCTTGCGATGGGTGGCCGGCGACGATGGAACGCTGCCCGACATGGCATGGTTCTTCACCAAGGCGGCCTTCCTGACGTTCGGGGGCGCCTACGCCGTCCTGCCCTACGTCGTGCAGGGCGCCGTCGAGGGCCATGGCTGGTTGACCGCAACCCAGATGATCGACGGGCTCGCTCTAGGCGAATCGACGCCGGGGCCGCTCATCATGGTGGTCGCGTTCGTGGGATTCGTCGGGGGTTGGACCCACGCGATCGCGGGGGATCCCCTCCTGCTCGCGGGTGCTGCGGGTGCGTGCGTGGCAACCTATTTCACCTTCCTGCCTTCCTTCCTGTTCATTCTCGCGGGCGCACCACTGGTCGAGTCGACGCACGGCCGGATGGGCTTCACCGCGCCGCTCACCGGGATCACGGCAGCCGTGACCGGCGTGATCGCCAACCTCGCGGTGTATTTCGGCGGTCATGTGCTCGTGCCACCGCCACGGGCGGGACTTTGGCATGGGCTGGATCCGGTGGCGCTGCTGCTGGTGGTCCTCGCCGGAGTCGCACTGGCGCGGCGCATCGGCGTCATTCCGGTGATTGCTGCGTGCGCCGCCGTTGGCGCGCTCGTTCGTCTGTCCGGCGTCCTGCCGGCATGACCGACCCGCGGGACTAGAGCTGGGCCCCGAAGATCGACGCCGCGTGCTCGAGCAGCTTCTCGGTGAAAGGTCGATCGAGCCAGGCTTCGTAGGTGATGCGGCGCGACTGGGCAAGATCCTGCGCGAAGATCTCGATCTGCCGCGCCGCGAATGCCGGATCGAAGACATTCAGGTTGGCCTCGTCGTTGAGACGAAACGAGCGGTTGTCGAAATTGGTGGATCCGACCGACACCAACCGGCCGTCGACCACCATCACCTTGCAGTGAAACATCGTCGGCTGGTACTCGGAGATCTCGGCTCCGGCCTGGAGCAACTCGCCCCAGCGCGCACGCGATGCCTTGCGGACCACCTCCGTATCGATGTCCGTCCCGGGCGTGATGATCTGTACCTTGACGCCACGCTTGACGGCGTCGACGAGCGCCTTGGACGTCAACTCCTCGGGGACGAAATACGAACTCGACAGATGGATGGTGTGCTCCGCAGCAGTGATCGCCAGGAGATACATGAGATGCATGCTCTCGCTGCCGCCCCCTGGGGAGCTCGCGAAAGTCTGCGCTGCCCCATCGCCCACCGGCGCGAGTGCAGGGAAGTACGCGCCGCCATGGAGGACCTTGCCCGTGGCTTTGGTCCAGTTGTCCATGAACACCGCCTGCATCTGCGCCACGACGGGACCTTCCGCGCGGAAGTGGGAATCCCGCCAATGCTCCGGATCCTGGGCATGGCCGGTCCATTTATCGGCGATGCCGACCCCACCGGTGAAGCCGATGCGGCCATCGACCACCAGGATCTTGCGGTGATCGCGATTGTTCATGCGTCCGAGGTTGTACCACCGCGGCTCGTGGTAACGCTCGACCTCTACGCCGCTCCTTGCCATCTTGTCGAGGAGCTCGGCGTCCATCTTGGCGCTGCCGAGCCAGTCGAGGAGCACGTGCACCTTGACCCCACGGCTGGCTCGCTCGGTCAAGGCGTCGGCAAACCGCTTGCCGATATCGCCGGACCAGTAGATGTACGTCTCGAAGGTGATGGAGCTCTTTGCCGCGCCTATCGCTGCCAGCATCGCCGGGAAGATCTCGTCGCCGTTGCGCAGGGTCTCGAAACGATTGCCGTCCACCACGGGCGGTCCGAGCAGCACACTGAGCGAGCGCCGGAACTGCGGGTCGCTTGTCCCATAGAGGCGCTCGACCTGCTGCTCGATCTTCTTTTCCCCGGGCAGGAAATTCACCACCAATAGGGTGGCGAGTACGGTCAGGACGACAGAAATAACGGCGACGATCCATGTCGGATAGCGATGCGAGCGCCGCGCACCTTCGCTCCCGCGACTCATCGGCGGTCCCCCGCCGCGATCCGGGGGATGGCGGACGCGTGCGCGGGAACGCGCCGCGCGTCGCCGCGTCCAATAACCCCGTGCGAGCATACGGGGTGCGCGTATGCCGGATACCTGATCATGTCGTCGATCATCATCGTGCTTCCCGTTCGTACCATCGCGGTCGGCCGCCATGATCGCATGTACGTGTCTCGCCAACGGTCGCCGGCTGTTTGACAAGCCTTTCCCCGCCGCTCATTTTGCTAAACGGGCGATGGCGGGAACGATTCGCATCGGGATCTCGGGTTGGCGCTACGAGCCGTAGCGCGGGGTGTTCTATCCGCGAGGGCTTGCCCAGCGACGGGAGCGCGAATACGCGTCGCGAGCCCTTCCGTCGAATCGAGCTCGACGGCTCCTTCTACGCCCTGCAGACCCCGGCGTGCTACGCGAGCTGGTACGTGGCCACACCGAAGGACTTGGCGTGTGCCGTGAAGGGCAGCCTGTATACCACCCATATGCTCGAGCTCCGTAACATCGAGAACGCGCTGCCCGACTTCCTGGCGTCGGGTCTCTTCAACCTGCGCGAGAAGCCGGGACCCTTCCTGTGGCAGTTTTCACCCACGTTTCGCTCCGATGAACCACGCTTCGCGGCGTTCCTGGCGAGCCCCCCGCGGGACACCGCCCAGGCGCTGCGGCGGCGCGACGCGCGCATGCATGGCCGCAGCCGGCTTGCGATCGACGCCTTCAGGACTCTCCGGCACGCCGTGAAAATCCGCGATCCGCGATCCGAGATTCGTCGACCGCCGCTTGGTCGCGCTGCTGCGCCGCCGCCGCGTCGCGGTGGTGATCGACGATACGGCGGGCAGCTGGCCCGGCTTCGAGGACGTGACCGCCGACTGCATGTACTGCGTCTTCACGGCGAGGAAGAACTGTCCAGCAGCGCCTATGCCGACGATTGGCCGGCGCGCTGGGCGTCGCCAATCCGGACGTGGGATTAGGCGGCGCGGGGCCGGCCGACGCCGGACGCATCGGCGACCAGGGTGCCGCCGTGCGAGGCGGGCGTGTACTGCTATTTCGACAACGACGCCAAGGTGCACGCCCCTTTCGGCCCGGCGGCTGATGGCGAACCTCGGCCTGCCTCTCAACCGCGGCGATCCGAACATCCCGGTTGCGGGCGATCGCGCATCGGCAGCGAGCTAAGGCACCGCCGGGCACCCGGACGGGCCGGGAACCAACGCATGCGGGACGGCGACGACGCACCGTGCGCCGGTCGGCTCTTCCCGCGCCGGATCAAAACCGGAAGTTGAGTCCGGCGCTCCAGAGATCGACGTCCTGGGTGCCGGCGCCGCGGAAATCGAAGCGATAGCGATCCCAGTCGACGCGCAGTTCGGTGTTGGGGGTGAACGCATAGGTGGCGCCAACGCCGTAACTCAAGCCAAACCCGGACTCACGACCCGTGTTGTAGAACGGCGCCGACGCGTCGGTGCGTGTCCAGCCGTACACGGTGCCGACCTTGCCGTTGACGCCGAAGTTGTAGCCGATCGGCACGCCCGCAACCAGGCTGAGGTTCGCGCCTTGCGCACGCGAATTTCCGCCCGCGACTTCCGCGCGGCCGAGATTGACGTAGGCGAGTTCCAGGCCGAGCGCGTTGTAGAGCTTGCCGCCCGCAAAGATCTTGAACGCGGTGTCCTTCTGGTCGCAGCCATAGCCGGAGACGCAGCCGAGGTCGTAGTCGCTGCGACCGACGCTGGCGCCGATGTAACTCCAGAATCGAGCCTGGTACGGCATGCGCCACTCGTCGGTGACGCGGCTGGTCGTCGTCGAGGTCTGTGCGGCGGCAGGAAGGGCCGCCGCGAAGGCTGCGATCGCAGCGGTGATGGGCAGTACGACACGTCTTTGCATGATGATTCCTGAACGACAGTAAGGTGAAAGGAATTGCGCCGGCACGACCTCGCGCCGGCCCGATGGCCATGCGCGGGCACACGCCGCTGCACGAACTTCCTATGGACAACGCCGGGGTCGAAAAAGTGCGATCGAATGGTGCGGATTCTTCACGCCCATCGTCTCATCCGGAACGCTGCGTAAATTTTTCCTGTCGGAAAGACGTAAGTCGCGAGCAGAATCGCGGCGGTGAGCCGCCGCACGATCGCATCATGGAAGTCGGTTAGCCGCACGGCGCCTCAGAAGCCCACGCGGATGAGCGCCAGGCGTTCAGGGCCACGAGGTTCGCGCGACTGGTCGTGTCAGGGGAAAGGCTCGAGCACGGTAGCTCCCGCGCGCGACCGTTCGGAGAGTCCTCCGAGGCGGCAGCCCCGCGTCAGCGGCGACGAGCCTCCACCACCCCGGGCAGTTCGCGGATCAGCCCTAGCGCGCGATGCAGGAGGTCGAGGTCCTTCACTTCCACCGTGAAGGCCATGTGCGACTGCATGCTGCGGGTGAGGGTATTGGCCGCAGTAACATTGATCCGTTCGCGTGACAGCACCTCGGTGATGTCACGCAGAAGGCCCTGACGATCGGCCGCCTCGACCACGATGTCGACCGGAAACACCTCGTTGCGCGCGGCGCCCCAGTCGGCCGTGATCAGCCGCTCCGGTTCGCGGACGCGCAGGCGCTCGAGATTGGCACAGCGTTGGCGATGGATGGTCACGCCCTTGCCGCGCGTGACGAATCCTGCGATGGGATCGGGTGGTGCCGGCTTGCAGCACCGCGCGAGTCCGGTCATCAAGCGATCCACGCCGACCACCAGGATGCCGCTGCCCGCACCTGCAGCTTTGCTCTCGCGGGTCGGCACGACCGTCGTGGCGTCCTTGGTCGGCGCCTGGGCCGGTGCCGCGACGGCACGGATCGCACCCTGCAGCTGACGAAGGTTGACATCGTCGCGGCCGACGGCGCTGAACAATTCCTCGGCCTTGGCGTAGCCGGCATTGGACGCGATCGCATCGAGGTTGAGCGCGGTCGCCCCGGCGCGTTGCAATTCCTTTTCGACGATGCTGCGGCCCTGGGCGACGACCTCGGTGTGCAGCTGCGCCTTGAACCACTGGCGGACCTTGGCACGGGCCCGATGGCTGCGCACGTAGCCGAGGTCGGGATTCAGCCAGTCGCGCGACGGACCGCCCTGTTTGACACTCAGGATCTCGATCCGCTGGCCATTCTTGAGCTGGGTATGCAGCGGCACCATCGCGCCGTCGACGCGCGCACCGCGACATCGATGGCCGAGGCTGGTATGCACCGCATAGGCAAAGTCGACGGCTGTCGCACCCTGCGGCAAGTCGATGACCTTGCCCTGCGGGGTCAGCACGTAGACGGTCTCGACGAATAGCGAGCTCTTGAATGCATTGAGCCAATCGGCGGCGTCGGCCACCGAATCCTTCCAGTCGAGCACCTGCCGCAGCCACCCGATCCGCTCCTCGAATGCCGGGTCACGGCGCGACCCGCCCTCGCCTCCCTCCTTGTAGCGCCAGTGGGCGGCGACGCCGAACTCGGAATGCTGGTGCATCTCGAACGTGCGGATCTGAACTTCGAGCGACTTTCCTTCGGGACCGCTGACCGCGGTATGCAGTGAACGGTAGTCGTTGGTCTTCGGCTTGGCGATGTAGTCGTCGAACTCGCCGGGCACCGGCGTCCAGAGGTGATGCACGACTCCCAGCGCCGTATAGCAGTCCTTGACGTCCTCGACCAGGATGCGCACCGCGCGGATGTCGTAGACGGCCTCGATGCCGGCATGCTTGCGGCGCATCTTGTTCCAGATGCTGTAGATATGCTTGGGCCGGCCGGTGACCTCGGCGCGTATGCCCGCCGCGGCGAGCTCGCGCTCGAGGATCGCCATGACTTCCTCGATGTAGCGTTGCCGGTCGAGCCGACGCTCGTCGAGCTGGCGGGCGATGGACTTGTAGACGTCGGGCTCGAGCGCGCGCAGGGACAGGTCCTCGAGCTCCCACTTGAGCTGCCAGATGCCCATGCGATTGGCCAGAGGCGCAAACAGGTCGAGCACCTCGCGCGCGGCAGCCTGTTGCGCGTGCGGATCGTTGGCGCTCGACAGGAAGCGCAGCGCCTGGGTGCGCTCGGCGAGCTTGATCAGCACCACCCGGATGTCCTCGACCATCGCCAGGAGCATCTTGCGCAGGCGCTCGGCCTGCGCGGCACGTTCCGCCGGGCCACCCTGGTCCGGGACGGCACGGATCTCGTCCATCCGGGCGACGCCCGCCACCAGGGTTGCGACATCGGGACCGAAGCGTGCAGCGACGTCCACCGGATCGAACGCCCGCGCGGCGGGCAGGCCCAGCAGCAACGCCGCGGCCACGCTCGCGGCGTCGAGCTTCAGTGCGACCAGGATGCTCGCGCTGCCAACCGCGCGATCGAGCAACGGCTCACCGTCGCGGCTGCTCGCGCCGCCGCAACGCTCTCGGGCGTAGTCGAGTGCAGCCTCGAGCTGGCGGATCTCCTCGGGGGCGTAGAGCGTGCGCAGACTCGCGAGCCAAGCCGCGATGCTGTGGGGAACGTCGTGTTCTGGACGAGTGTGAAGGACGGCGACCATGGATGGACGGACACTGCTCGGTGCAGCCGGCGCCGCGCAACGTGGATGAGGGGGGACGGACGTGAAAGGTGAGGTGGCGACGGCCGCACCGGCGGGCCGCGCTCGCAGGCTCATTATACGAAGCCCAGCCGACCCGATGCCCACCACGCAGGCCGGGTTATCGGTGGGTTCCCGGGGCGATCGCGATGCACCGGTCGCCGCTCGGGAAGGCGCCGGCGCGGCCGGTGCCGCTGCAGGCGGCGCGATCGTCCCGTGCGGCACTACCGGCCCGGGCGCGGGTCATCGCGACCCCGAGCGTCGGTTCAGTGCGCCGCAGCCGCGACGATGTCGGCGAGGGCGCGGGCGTGGCGATCGGCGAGTGCCGCCTCGCGGGCCTCGACCATCACGCGAAGTACTGGCTCGGTTCCCGAGGGCCGGAGCAGCACACGGCCGGTTTCGCCGAGCGCCGCGATGGTGTCAGCCTGGGCCGCGCGAATCGCCGCGTTGCCGTGCCAATCGTAGCCGCGCGGAACGCGCACGTTGATGAGCTTTTGCGGAAACAGCTGCACGTCGTGGGTCACTTCGGCGAGGGTACGCTCCTGCTCGACCAGGGCACGCAGCACCGCCAGCGCTGCAACGATGCCGTCGCCGGTCGTGTGCTTATCGAGGCAGAGCAAGTGCCCGGAGTTCTCGCCGCCCAGCTGCCAGCCCTTGGCAAGCATGCGCTCGAGCACGTAGCGGTCGCCAACGGCAGCCCGCTCGAGTGGAATCCCTTCGCGGGCGAGCGCTTGCTCGAAGCCGAGGTTGGTCATCAACGTTCCGACCACGCCGCCCGCAAATACTCCGCGACGGCGATAGTCCATCGCGATCACGTAGAGCAACTCGTCGCCGTCGTAGACGCGGCCCGACCGGTCCACCATCACCACGCGATCGCCATCGCCATCGAGGGCGATCCCCAGGTCGGCGTTGTGCTCGGCCACGGCGGCGACCAGGTGCGCAGGATGGGTGGCGCCCACGCCGTCGTTGATGTTCGTGCCGTTGGGCTCGACGCCCACGGCGATGACTTCCGCGCCAAGCTCGTGGAACACCGGCGGCGCAACGTGATAGGCCGCGCCGTGCGCGCAATCGACCACGATCCGCCAGCCACGCAAATCCCGCTCGGTCGGGAAGGTACTCTTGCAGAATTCGATGTACCGTCCCGGCGCATCACCCACGCGGCGGGCCTTGCCCAGCTGCGCCGACGCGACACAGGTGATCGGTGCATCCATGCCCTGCTCGATGGCGTGCTCCATGGCATCGGCCAGCTTGGCGCCACCGCCGGAAAAGAACTTGATGCCGTTGTCCTCGAACGGGTTGTGCGACGCACTGATGACCACGCCTGCCGCAAGACGCAATGCGCGGGTCAGGTACGCGACGCCCGGCGTCGGCAACGGTCCCGAGAGATAGACGTCTACCCCGGCCGCGGATAGCCCCGCCTCCAGCGCTGCCTCCAGGAGGTAGCCCGAGATGCGGGTGTCCTTGCCGATGAGCACGCCCGGCCGCTCGCTGCCGCCATCGCCCGCAGCGAGCACGCGCCCGGCGGCCCAACCGAGCTTCAGCACCAGCTCGGGGGTGATGGGCGATTCGCCGACCCGGCCACGGATGCCGTCGGTTCCGAAATATTGTCGTTTCATGGGGTCAGTCGAAAGGTCAGATCGGCGGTCGTCAAGGATGCCATGAACGAGCGCGCGGTAGTGCGCCGCAAGTCATGGCTGCGCCGCCGGCCGTCGCACCGTACGGCCTCGGGAAGGTTTAGACCGCGAGCTCGACGGCCCGCCACACGCTGAGGACGTCGACGGTCTCGCGCACGTCGTGCACGCGCAGGATGCGGGCACCGCGGGCGATCGCTGCCAGTCCTGCCGCCAGGCTCGCCGCGAGGCGCTGGTCGACGGGGCGACCGGTGATCTCACCGAGTGAGGATTTGCGCGATACCCCGATGAGCACCGGATACCCGGTCGCGGCGAGCACGGGCAGCGCCCGCACCAGCGCGAGGTTGTGCTCGAGGCGCTTGCCGAAGCCATAGCCCGGATCGAGCACGATCCGGTCCCGGGCGACACCGGCGGCGGCGCAGGCTTCCGCACGGGCGACCAGGTAGTCGCGCACCTCGGCGACGACGTTGTCGTAGCGGGGCTCGGCCTGCATCGTCCGCGGGTCACCCTGCATGTGCATGATGCACACCCCGACGTCGGCGGACGCGATCACCTCGATCGCGCCCGGCAACGAAAGGGCATTCACATCGTTGATCATCACTGCACCCGCGGCAATGGCCGCGCGCATCACCTCGGGCTTGCGGGTATCCACCGACACGGCGATACCCATTGCGGCCAACGCCTCGACCAGCGGCAGCACGCGGGCGAGCTCCTGGTCGGCGGGTACGGGCTCCGCGCCGGGCCGGGTCGATTCGCCACCGATGTCGACGATATCGGCACCATCGCGCACCATCTGCTGCGCGTGGGCGAGTGCTCGTTGCAGGTTGAAGTAGCGGCCACCGTCGGAGAACGAGTTCGGCGTGACGTTGAGGATGCCCATCACGTGCGGTCGCGCCAGGTCGAAGGTGAATCGACCGCAGCGCAGGACGGGTGCGGCGGAGGTGGCGGCGTCGGGCATGCGGCTAGCGGCGGGAGGGGGAGAGCGATGGGGAGGACAAGGGAGGGGGGCGCGCACCTGCAAAGCGGCGACCGACGCAAATGGCGAAGGGGCGTGCAGGCCGCACGCCCCTTCGAGCGAGAACGCAGTCAGGCCGGATTGGCCGACGGTGCGGCGTCCGGACCCGCACCCGGTCCAAAGGTGTTGGGGCCCGCCGGCGCCGTCGTCGGCTTCGGCGGGCGCGGCGCCTTGCCGGCCATGATGTCGCCGATCTGGTCCGCGTCGATGGTCTCGAACTCGATCAACGCCTTGGCCATCCCCTCGACCTTCTCCCGATTGTCCTCGATCAGCTTGCGCGCGACGGCGTACTGCGTGTCGATGATCTTGCGGATCTCGCTGTCGACCGTGCGCATGGTCTCCTCGGACATGTTCACCGTGCGGGTGATCGAGCGGCCCAGGAACACCTCACCTTCGTTCTCGCCGTAGACCATCGGCCCGAGGACATCGGACATGCCGTACCGGGTGACCATGTTGCGGGCGATCTCGGTCGCGCGCTCGAAGTCGTTCGAAGCGCCGGTGGTCATCTGGTTCATGAAGATCTCCTCGGCGATACGTCCGCCGAAGAGGACCGCGATCATGTTCAGCATGTGGTTGCGATCCATGCTGAAGCGGTCGGCGACGGGAAGCTGCATCGTCACGCCGAGTGCCCGGCCGCGCGGGATGATCGTCACCTTGTGCACCGGGTCGGTCTTGGGCAGGAGCCATGCGACCAGGGCGTGCCCGGACTCGTGATACGCGGTGTTGAGGCGCTCCTCTTCGGGCATGACGATCGACCGGCGCTCCGCGCCCATGATGATCTTGTCCTTCGCCATCTCGAAGTCGTCCATGTCGACGAGCCGCTTGCTGCGGCGCGCCGCGAATAGCGCGGCCTCGTTGACGAGGTTGGCGAGGTCGGCACCCGAGAACCCAGGGGTCCCGCGGGCGATCACGTCGGCCTTGACGTCCGAGCCCATCGGCACCTTGCGCATATGGACCAGCAGGATCTGCTCGCGTCCGCGGATGTCGGGCAGGGGCACGACGACCTGGCGGTCGAAGCGGCCCGGCCGCATCAACGCGGGATCGAGCACGTCCGGACGGTTGGTGGCGGCGATCACGATCACCCCGGCGTTGCCTTCGAACCCGTCCATCTCGACCAGCAGCTGGTTCAGCGTCTGCTCGCGCTCGTCGTTGCCGCCGCCCAGTCCTGCGCCGCGCTGGCGGCCCACGGCGTCGATCTCGTCGATGAATACGATGCAAGGCGCGTTCTTCTTCGCCTGCTCGAACATGTCGCGCACGCGGGCCGCGCCCACACCGACGAACATCTCCACGAAGTCGGAGCCGGAGATCGAGAAGAATGGCACCTTGGCTTCGCCGGCAATGGCCTTGGCGAGCAGGGTCTTGCCGGTGCCGGGCGAACCGACCATCAGCACCCCGCGCGGGATCCGGCCACCGAGCTTCTGGAACTTGGACGGGTCGCGGAGAAACTCGACGAGTTCCGCAACTTCCTCCTTGGCCTCGTCGCAACCCGCGACGTCCGCGAACGTCACCGTGTTGTTCGCCTCGTCGAGCATGCGCGCCTTGCTCTTGCCGAAGCTGAAGGCGCCGCCACGGCCCCCGCCCTGCATCTGGCGCATGAAAAAGATCCACACCCCGATGAGCAGCAGCATCGGGAACCACGAAATGAAGATCTGGGCGAGGAACGACTGCTCCTCCTCGGGCTTGGCCTCGACACGGACGCCGTACTTCACGAGGTCACCGACCATCCAGATGTCACCGGGACTGTAGGTGACGTAGCGCTTCTTGTCGGTGGAAACCCACTTGATGGAACGACCTTCCACGCTCGCGGACTCGACGGTCCCGGCCTTGGCCTTGTCCATGAACTCGGAATACGGCACGGAATCCTTGGTCGCCTGGCGCGAGTCGAACTGCTTCACGACCGTGAGCACCACGAGGC
>JBDTWB010000053.1:0-21934 GCA_040006895.1 Casimicrobiaceae bacterium
TACCGCGCCATTCGATGCTCGTCAGGGCGGTGCGCAGAACGCTCCCCGCGAGGGCGGCGTCGAGAGCCGCGCGGCCATCGGCAGGCGGGGTAAGCGGTACGCGGGCCAACCGGGCGGTATCGGCGGCATCCAGCTGTCCCTGGGCGAGCGCACGCTGCGCATCATCGCGATCGCGTAGGAGGCGCACCGTATCGCGCGTCAGCGGATCAACGACCAGCACCCATGCCAGCACCGCGGCCACTACGATGCCCAGCGCCGCAACCGCGCCACGCTCGCGGCGGGTCTTCATGCGCCACCAGGCATTCACGCTGTCTGGAAGGCCACGCATCTAACGTACGCCGATGCGAACGCGTACGCCGCCATTGAACGGCACGACGATTCCCTCGAGGCCCGATTCGCGGAACCGCGCATCGAGGCGCTGTACGGCCGCGAGCTCGAC
Organism: Casimicrobiaceae bacterium; assembly: GCA_040006895.1. GTDB lineage: Bacteria > Pseudomonadota > Gammaproteobacteria > Burkholderiales > Casimicrobiaceae > CAIWHR01. The sequence goes on from JBDTWB010000053.1 coordinate 440, forward strand.
GCCGGACAGGTCGAGCGTCCAATGGGCATCTCCGTATACCGCGCGCTTCACCGTACCCCCGGGCAGCGGCGCCAGCACGGTCGACACCCGGGCGAGCAGGGGCAGGGCGTCGGTGCGCACGAACCGCCGCTGGGCGTGGGCGAGGGCGGCATGCCGCCGGGCGAGCGCTGTCCGCGAGCTCTCGGCCGTGGTCAGCATTTCGTCCCGGACGCCGGCGGCTTGTCCCAGCGCGGTCCATGCGTTTGCCGCATTGCGGAGCTCGAGTTGCAAGGAAATCCAGGTGGCCGCCATGCCGAGCACGTGCAAGGCAAGCGCGCAGGCGAGCAGCGCGAGCGCCGGCGCAAACAGCCGCACCAGGCGAGGCGCGGCCGGAGCGGCATCGAGACCGCGATCGTCGTGCAGCAGGTTGGTGCCGTGTGCACGACGGGCGGCCTCGTGCCATTGCCACGGTTCCCCTGCGACGAAGGCCACGCCGCTATCCGCGCTCCAGCGGGCGAGATCGTCCGCCGTCGCGACGCCTTCGACGCGCACCTCGCGCGCGATGCCTGGCGCGGCGGTTCGCAGGGCGAGCGCCAGCTCGGCGGGCAAGGCGCCGTCGGCACCCGCAGGACTCGTTGCGAAGGCGCCGCCATCCGGCGGCCGGACGAAGCCGTCCCCCGTTGGCCCGTCGAAACACCATCGCCACGGCGCGGCGGGATCGCAGAGCTCAGGCTCGACGACGATCCGGGCGAGCTGTGTCAGCGGTCCCGTACGCTCGCGCAGCGATTCGAGCATCGCGCGGGGCCATACGATCACGACCACTCGACCTTCGTGGCGGGCGCCGACGGCGATCTCGACACCGGCCTCGCCTCCCGCGATCTGATCCTCGATCGCGAACCGGGATGCGGCCGCGAGTCGTCCGGCGGGCATCGGTGGCAGCGCGAGCGGCACCAGCCGCACCACGGCGGCGGCGATGACGATCTCCAATCGGTCGTGGATCGGCCACTGGGCTGCGCGATCGCGGCCCACGGTGGATGCGGATGGATCGGCGGAATCGACGAGCCGCCACGCGAGGACATCGGCGGCCTGCCAGGGGACGGCGAGAAGGACGAGAAGGGTTTTCATCGCGGGCGCAGGACTCGCGGGCTAGTTTACGTGAGGCACAGAAAGCGCCTGGAGGACGCCTGGGGTGGCGTCGCGCATCATTCGACCACCTCCCATACGATCGTCGGCCAGCGCTCAGGCTCGCGGCGTACGAGCGCCCGCGCCCGCGTGACGGTCGTGCCTTGGCGTGCTTCGACCGTCACCTCGAAGTATTGGCTCTTCACGTCGAGGCCTTCCTCGGTCGCCAGGCGCAGGCCCTCCGGCAATCGCGCGCGGAATTCCGCCACGGTCGCGAATGGCCTGCTCCTGCGGCCCGCCACGAGCGCAGCCAGGGCGTCGGTGGGTGCACCGTCGAACATCGCGTCGAGCACCTCGATCGGTGCGGTATTCACGTTGACGGCTGTGCGCGGGGGCAAGGCCGTCAGAAATGGGCGTACTGCCCCGAGTGCTTCGGTCGAGACGCTGCGCAGCCCTGCGAGTTCGGCGACGCGCACCGGCGCGGCGTTCGCGACGGCGACGACGGCGTTCGCGGCAGCGGGCTTCGCACCGGTCCCGGGCGCGCGGGCCGCCGTGCCGGCCGCGATCCAGTCCGTGATCGCGGGGAGCGCCGCAACGGGTCCGCCGCGCCGGGCGAACAGGCGCGAGAGCCGGAGGCGCTGTACCAACGGAGCCGGGGCATCGCCGAGGTCGTTGATATTGAGACGCGCTTGGGCGTCGCTGATCGCGCCGCGAATCTCGCCGTTGTCGAGCGGTATGGGGGGCAAGCTGAGCGCCCAGGTTTCACCGAGATGATCGATCGCCGTACTCCTGGCATCGTCATACAGGATCTGGCGCGCCCACTGGAGGCCGGCCATGGCAATGGCGGCGCCTTGCACACGGTCCCGACGGTTCTCCACGTTGCGGCTCCAGCGCTGCTGGTCGGCGAATACTGTCGCCGCCACCACTGCCGCGAAGGCGGCGAGGAGCATGGCCAGGACCACGGCAGTCCCGGCCTGTCGTGTCCGCGCTGGCATGACCCGGATCATTGCAGCGCGATAATCCGTTCGATGCGCGCGCCGTCCGCGAGCTCGAGTGCAACCCGCACCCCGCGCGGCAGGATGGCCTCGCCGAAGATCGGCCAACGATCCTGCCATGCGCCGCGACTGTCGAGAAATGCGAGCGACAGTCCGGCTATGCCGTCCACCAGTGGATATGCCGTAGGGGTTGCATCCGCGGTGGGGTCGAGGCCGCTCCAATAAAGAATTTCGACGCGGCCTTCGCGCAGTCGGTAGCCGATGCGTTGACCGGCGCTGCCCGGCTCGAGAATGAACTCGGAACCGGCCCGCGAGAACACCAGGAGGGCGTTGCCCGATGCGTCGCGACCGGCCACGAACGCCGGCTGTACGTCGCTGCCAACGCGCGCCGGTCGCGGTACCGCTTGCCGGCAGTCGCCCTCCAGATGGGCCAGGAAAAAATCCAGGGCTCGCCAGCGCTGCGACTCGTGGGCGAGCCTCACTTGGGTGTCGGCAAGGCTCGCGATGGCGCGGTAACCGAGCACGGACAGGAGCGCCATGATCGCGAGCCCGATCAGCAGTTCGATCAGCGTGAAGCCACGCGGCGGGCAACGGACCTGACGAGTACTCACGGCGCCGAGGCCCGGCCGACGTAGCCGATGAGTGTCGCCAGCGCGTACTGCGGCGTCGTCGGATCGACGACGACGATCTCGATCTTGCGAAAGGCCGGATTCGGCGTTGCCGTGACGGTCTGCCGCCACGCAAACCTGGCGCCTGCCTGGTGCGCGTCCCCAGCAGCGGTGCCCGGCGCGGGCCAGGTCGGCGCGAGCTGACTGGCCGCCAACCGGTTCTGCGCGACCCAGAGGGCGAGCGTGCGCTGCTTGAGGAACGTCGCACTGTCGGCAGCCTGCGCGAGTGCGCGCATGCCGGCCGCAAGCGCCACGGCGACGATCGCCAGCGCCACGAGGATCTCGATCAGGGTGAAGCCGCGAGGCTCGGCGCGAGGCGGATGCATCCCGCGCCGTGGTCAGGACGACGCCGCGTTGCGTGGCGTCATGCGCCAGGTGATCCGGTTGAGTGGATCGCCGTCGATCGCCGCGCGCCAGCCGATGGCCACGAGATCGATTCGATAGGGCTCGTTGTGCCCGCTTGGACGGAACGGAATGATTGCATTGGCTGACACCGTCGTGCCTGCGTAGGTCTGGGGACGGACTGCAAACCCTCCCGGCAAGGATCGCGGCGCCAGCACATCGTCCCCGGTGATGACCTGCCATTGGCCATCGCCGTCGCGTCGCCAGAAGCGATACCCGCGGCCGTCGGCGGACACGCCCAGGGTTTCGCTGCGCCATTGCGCGGTGGCGCTTGCATGCTCCAGGGCGCCGGCGAGTCGGGTGGCCTCGCGCTCCAGAAGCCCGCGCTCGTCAGGCGCCATCGCCACGACCGTGAGTGCGGCCATGATCCCGAGCACGACCAGCACGACCAGCATTTCCACGAGGGTGAACGCGCGCGGCCGGGTGGCGGCGGCGCGACGCGAGACGCGCCTCACAGCTCCCACGATCCGATGTCCGCGGCGGCGCCGCTGCCACCCGTCGCACCGTCCGCCCCGAGGCTGAAGACGTCGATCTCGCCGCGCAAGCCGGGATTGAGGTACTGATACGGATGACCCCACGGATCGTTGGGCAGGCGCTCGACGTAGCCGTTGGGTTTCCAGTTCATCGGGGCAGGACCGACCGTGGGCCGCGCGACCAGCGCATTGAGACCCTGCTCCGCGGACGGATACTGCTGGTTATCGAGCCGGTAGAGCTTGAGCGCCTGCATGATGGCGGCGATGTCATTCCGCGCAGCGATCACGCGCGCTTCGTCGGGACGCTCGAGCACGCGGGGCACGACCAGTGCTGCGAGGATACCGAGGATCACGATCACCACCATGATCTCGATGAGGGTAAAGCCGCGCACCTGCGCGGTTCCCGGTAGCCAACGCGCGCGCTGCTGTGAAGATTGCTGCATGGCGGCGATTATAATCCGCGGGCACTGCTCCTCATCCTCCGATGCGCCGCTCTCTTCGTCTGGTCACCTGGTCCGCGCTCCTCCTCGCGCTTGTCGCGGTCGGCGCCGCGGCTTGGCTCGCCTGGTGGCTGCGCCAACCGTTGCCCATACCTTCGCCTGCCTATGCCTTCGATGTCCGCCCCGGGGCCAGCCTTACGTCCGTGGCGCGGGAGTTGGCCAGGGCTGGCGTCCTGCCGCACGAGCGCGTATTGATCGCCCTGGCGCGCTGGGAGCATGCCGACCGCAACATCAAGGCGGGCAACTACGAGCTTCCGCTCGGGACGACTCTGCCGATGCTGCTCGCGCGGCTCACGCAGGGTGACGTTACGCTGGCCGTACTGACCATCGTGGAGGGGTCGACGTTCGCGGAACTGAAGCGCGCGCTCGCCGGCGACCCGCGCATCGCCAAGACGGTACTGGATCTCGACGACGCGGCGCTCATGGCGAAGCTTGGCTCCGGTCACGCCGAAGCCGAAGGCTGGTTTTTCCCGGATACGTATTTCTTTTCGTCCGGGGCGTCGGACCTGGCGCTGCTGCGGCGCGCACATCGCCTCATGGTCACGCGTCTCGAACAGGCATGGGAGAAACGCGCGCCCGACCTGCCACTCACCGATCCCTACCAGGCCCTCGTCCTGGCTTCGATCGTCGAGAAGGAAACCGGGCGCGACGCCGATCGACCGCTGGTCGCCTCGGTGTTCATCAATCGCCTGCGCATCGGCATGCGCCTGCAAACCGACCCCACGGTGATCTACGGCTTGGGCGCGCGGTTCGACGGCAACCTGCGTCGCAGGGACCTGGAAACGGATCACCCATTCAACACGTACACCCGGGAGGGACTGCCGCCGACCCCGATTGCGCTGCCGGGGCAGGGCGCTCTCGAGGCGGTGCTCAATCCGCCGCGCACCGACTACCTCTATTTCGTCTCCCGCGGCGACGGCAGCTCGCAGTTCTCCACCAATCTCGCCGACCACGCACGTGCCGTCGCGCGCTACCAGAAGGGACGTTGGTGAAGCCGCGCGGCAAACTCGACCGATGGTCCGTAGGATGCGGAGCACCACCATGAGTCCATCGCGTGGCTACTTCATCACCCTCGAAGGCATCGACGGGGCCGGGAAGAGCACCCACGTGGCGTGGCTCGCCGCGCGCATCGCGGCCTGCGGGCATCGCGTCGTGACGACCCGCGAGCCCGGTGGGACGCCGCTCGGCGAGCACCTCCGGAAGCTCCTTTTGCACCAGCCGATGACCCACGACAGCGAGGCGCTGCTCATGTTCGCCGCGCGCCGTGACCACCTGGCGCTCGTCGTCAGGCCGGCGCTCGAGCGCGGCGACTGGGTGCTCTGCGACCGGTTCACCGACGCGACGTTCGCGTATCAGGGCGGTGGGCACGGCGTCCGGCTCGAGCGGATCGCCGCCCTGGCCGAGTGGGTCGAAGCCGGGACGCGGCCCGACCGCACCTTGCTCTTCGATGTCGCACCGGCGATATCCCAAGCGCGCCTCGCGCTCGCCCAGGGCGAGGCGCGCCAAGCCGACAAGTTCGAGCGCGAGGACGCGGGGTTCTTCACCCGGGTGCGCGACACCTACCTTGCCCGCGCGCGGGCCGAGCCGCAGCGTTTCCGGGTGGTCGACAGCGGCCGTTCCATCGAAGCGGTACGTGTCGAGCTCGACGCGCTCGTTGGCGAACTCGACGTCGAGTCCCGGCAGGGGTCGTCGTGAGCGAGGACGGTATCGATCGCACGCCCGCGCTGCCGTGGTGGCCGCAGTTGCCGTGGCACGCCGAACCGCTCCGCGCGGTTACAGGTCTTGGCGGCGCCATGCCTCATGCACTGCTGGTGCACGGACTGCCCGGCATCGGCAAGCACGTGTTCGCCTTGCACCTCGCGCAGGCGCTACTGTGCGAGGCGCGCCTCCCGACGGGCGAGGCCTGCGGAGCGTGCCTCGGCTGCCGGTACGTCGTGGTCGGACAACACCCCGACCTCATGCGCCTCGAACTCGCGACCCTGAATGACGAGACCGGCGAGCTCGAAATGGTCGAAGGGATCGCCATCGAGCGCATCCGTGCCCTGATCGCCTTCGTGCAACTCACCAGCCATCGAGGAGGTGCGAAGGTGGCGGTGATCGCGCCGGCGGAGCGGATGAATCTCGCGGCTGCGAATGCGCTGCTGAAGACGCTGGAGGAGCCACCGCCCGGAACGCACCTCATTTTGGTCAGTCATCAACCTGGCCGGTTGCCCGCCACCGTGGTCAGCCGCTGCCGGCGTTTTCCACTGAGGCCCCCCTCCCTCGGCAGTGCCCGGGGCTGGCTGCACGCCCAAGGTGTCGCTGCGCCGGATCCGGTGCTCGCTCAGGCGGGCGGCGCACCCCTGGCGGCGCTGGCGCTTGCCGAGCCCGCCATCCAGCAGGAGCGCCGGCTGTGGCTTGCAGCTCTCGCGGCTCCGGGCACGCTTTCGGTGGTCCACGCTGCCTCGCGCGTCGAATCGGGGGGGCGCGACGAGCGCAAGCGCCGCCTCGCGCTCTATGTCGACTGGCTGATCGGGTGGACCGAGGACCTCGCCCGCGCCGTCGTCGGCGCACCGCCGCTCAAGAATCCCGACTTCGGTCCGGCGCTGGCAGCGCTGGGCCCGCGTGTGGCGCGGCTGGCCCTCTTTCGCTATCATCGGGTACTTCTGGAACAGCGGGCGTTGCTCGCCCATCCTTTGCAGCCCCGGCTCGTGGCCGAAGCGCTGCTCGTCGATTATCGCGAATTGTTCGAGGCCTCTGGATCCGCGTGATGAAGGATAAAGCCGGCAATGGCGCTACCCTGCCGCCGAGCGGCGCGCGGCCCGGGGTGCTGTCGCTCAACATTCGCGAGAAGGCGGCGTTGTATGCGGCCTACATGCCGTTCCTGAAAGGCGGAGGCATTTTCATTCCAACGTCCCGCCAATACCAGCTGGGCGAGGACGTGTTCATGCTGCTTTCGCTCATGGACGATCCGAACCGGATCGCCGTGCAGGGTAAAGTCGTCTGGATCACTCCCGAGGGCGTCCAGGGGAACCGCACGCAAGGAATCGGTGTCCAGTTCACCCAGGACGAGACCGGGGCGGCCGCGCGGGCCACGATCGAGAAGCTGCTCGGCGAGACCCTCGCATCGTCCCGTCCCACCCACACCATGTAGGTTCCGGTGGTGGCGCGGGCCATCGCCGTCTTGGCGCCGGCATGATGCCTCCCACCGCCATCGCGGTGGTCACCCCGTTCCTGGCGGCACGAACCCGTGTGCCGCCTGGACGTCTGCATGTCCGCGCATGTCCGCAGACTCCGCAGGTACGTTGACTCGCATGTACGTAGCCACCCATGTAAGTTGAAACCCATGTACGTTGACATTCATGTACGTTGACTCCCATTGCCATCTGGATTTTCCCGAACTTAGTGCCGATCTTCCCGGTGTTCTCGCCCGCATGGCGGCGGCTGACGTCACGCATGCCCTGTGCATCTCGGTGGAGATGAGCGCCTGGCCACAGGTGCACGCTCTTGCACTCGAGCACCCGAATCTGTATGCCACGGTGGGCGTCCACCCCGATTACGAACACACGGCGGTACCCGATATCGACGGATTGGCCGACCTCGCGCGCCGCCCGAAGATCGTGGCGCTCGGCGAGACGGGCCTCGACTATTACCGGCTCACCGGCGATCTCGAATGGCAGAGGGAGCGGTTTCGCACCCACATCCGCGCCGCGCGCGCGGCGGGAAAGCCGCTCGTGATCCATACCCGCGCCGCGGCCGACGACACCCTGCGGCTCATGCGCGAGGAGCAAGCGGGCGAAGTCGGCGGAGTCATGCATTGCTTCACGGAGACCTGGGAAGTTGCCGCGGCGGCGCTCGATCTCGGCTTCCACATCTCGCTCTCCGGGATCGTCACCTTCAAGAACGCGGCCATCGTGAAGGACGTCGCCCAGCGCGTTCCGCTCGGTCGTCTGCTGATCGAGACCGACGCCCCGTATCTGGCCCCCGTCCCCCACCGCGGCAAGCGCAACGAACCCTCCTACGTCCCCCACGTCGCAGCGGAGATTGCCCGCTTGCGCGGGATCGCGGTCGAGGAGGTCGCGACCACGACGACCCACAACTTCTTCGAACTCTTCAGGATCCCAGTGCCGCATGAAAACCAGCCCCACTGACTGCCGCGCCGTGCGTGCGGCGCTGCTCGCGCTCGTCCTGCTCGTCACCGGAGTGCCCGCGGTCAACGCCCAGCGTCTCTACGACGACTTCGTGCTGGCGGTGGCGAACGACCGTGACGGCGAGGTGCGTGCGCTGCTTGCGCGGGGGATGGATCCCAACACCGTCGATCCCAACGGCGACCCCGTCCTGCTCACCGCCGCGCGGGCGGGATACGGCGCGACCGTGCAGGCGCTTCTGGCCGCCCGTGCCCAGGTCGACCGCACCAATGCGTTCGGCGACACCCCGCTCATGGTGGCTGCGATCAACGGACACCTCGAGGTGGTCAAGGCGCTGCGGTTGCGCGGTGCCGCGCTCGATCGACCCGGCTGGACGCCGCTCATGTACGCCGCGGCGGGCGGGCGCGACGAAGTCGTGCGCTACCTCATCGGGCAGGGTGCCAACGTGAATGCCCAGTCACCGAATGGCACGACTGCGCTGATGATGGCGGTGCACGAAGCGCGTGCCGCGACGATCGACCTGCTGCTGGCCAGCGGTGCCGACGTCAACCAGCGCAATCACGCCGGTGCCACGGCCCTCGCGTGGGCCCAGAAGAAGGAGGACGACGAGCTGGTGCGGCGCCTGCGGCGAGCGGGAGCCCGCTAGCCATTCCTGCCCCGTTCCGCGAAGTCCTCAGCGCCGCCCGCGATTCGCTGGGTTTAGGCCAGCTTCTGCCTGCAGGCGACAGTCGGCGGCGGCGACGCGGTCAGGGCTCGGCGCCCGAGGGTGCGCTGTCGACCGGCGGCGGTGATGCGGTCGAGGCGTCCAGCGGCGCAGCCATGGCTTCGGCGACCAGGGCCGGCATGATCGTCGGCAGCACGCCGATCAGGCGTCGCGCCCCATTGAATCGCTTCTGCCAGTAGCTGCCGTCGAGGGTTGCGATTTCCACGTCACGCCCGGCGGCGGGCGCGTGCAGGAATCGATTGTTGCCGAGATAGATGCCGACATGGGAGAACGCGTAGCGACGGGTATTGAAAAACACCAGATCGCCAGGAGCGAGCTCGTCGACGGTGATGCGCTTGCCGACGCGGCTCATTTCCTTGCTGCTGTGCGGCAGGTTCACCCCGGTGACTTGCTGGAAGACGTAGCGCACCAGACCACTGCAATCGAGGCCGGTCTCGGGTGAGGTTCCCCCCCAACGGTAGTTCACCCCGAGCAGGCGCATGGCGAAGCGCGAGAGATGCTCGGCGGTAGCCATGGCATTGACGGCGGCCGCCTTGACGGTCGCCGTGGCCGCCACCGCGAACGTCGTGTCGTCCCGCGCCTGGGCCGCGACCGGTGGAGCGATCGTGACCAGCGACAGGAGGCAGCATGCGGTGGCGACGTGTTGGAGGTGGGGGCTCTTCACACGCACGGCGCGGATTGTCGGTGAAATGCGACGATCGCGCAATGAGCGGGCCATCATCGGCGCCCGCCAGGGTTCTTGCGGCGGGGTCGCTGGGGTAAGGGGTGCCCGGCGGCACGGTGGCGGCGGGCTGCCTTGGGGTCCGCCTGCAAGGGGCGCAGGAGCTCGATGCGGTCGCCGGCTTGCACTGGCGCGTCGAGCGACCGGCGCTTGCCGAATACCGCGACCGTGAGTTGCGATAGATCGAGGCTGCGAACGGCCACAAGACCTGACCGGGCGATCGCCGCGGCGATCGTGGCGCCTGCCGGGACGCTGACCGTAACGACGTCCTGGATGGCCGGAGTCACCCAGGCCACGGTTACGTCGAGCGTATCGCGGGTCAAGGTCGCGCACCGTACAGCGAATGGGCGCGCTGGACGAAGGCCTCGATGAAGGTGTTGGCGATGTGGCCGAACACCGGGCCGATCACCCGGTCGAGGAGCTGGGTGGCGAACTCGTAGGCAAGCTCGAACTCGACCTTGCACGCGGTCGGGTCGAGGGCGCTAAACCGCCATTCGCCGTGGAGGTGTCGGAAAGGGCCGTCGCGCAAGGTGATTACGATCGATTCCGGGGGTTCGTTGCGGTTGTCCGTGGTGAAGTGTGCCCGCACGCCGCGATACGCGATGTCCACGCGCGCGGTCGTGCCGTCGGAACGTCGCTCCAATACCTCCGCACCCCCGCACCACGGCAGGAACTCCGGGTAACGCTCGACGGCGTCGACCAGGCGAAACATCTCGGCGTTGCTGTACGGGACGAGGACCGATTTGCGGATGCGTTGCATGGAGGATTGTTAGAATGCGTGATGCACGGCGCGATGGACTGTTGCTCCGGCGGTGGACCGCCCGGCGCGAGTCCGCCGGCCGCTGGCCCCCGCCGGCTCCGCGCTGCAAAAACCGATGGCAGGACCTGACCCGATGAGTATTGTCGAGAACAAAAAAGCCTATCACGATTACTTCATCGAGGAGCGGTTCGAGGCCGGTGTCGCCCTGGAGGGCTGGGAAGTGAAGTCCATTCGCGCCGGCCGCGCCCAGCTGAAGGAGTCCTATGTGGTCGTGAAGAGCGGCGAGATCGTGCTGCTGGGCGCGCATATCACGCCGCTGACCACGGCATCGACCCACGTCCATGCCGATCCCACGCGTACCCGCAAGCTGCTGATGCACCGCGAGGAGATCAATCGCCTGGTCGGCAAGGTCGAGCGCGCGGGCTACACGCTCGTACCCCTGAACCTTCATTACAGCAAGGGACGCGTGAAGCTGGACGTCGGTCTTGCAAAAGGCAAGAAGCAGCACGACAAGCGCGAGGCCGAAAAGGAGCGCGACTGGAACCGCGAGAAGCAGCGCCTCCTGCGCAATCCGACTGGTGGTTCGCGCGCGCCGCGGGCCCAATGAGGTGGATGGGAAATGGGTGACGGGCCGTGGGTCGACGAGCAACGGTAACGGGCAACGGGTCGATGAGCAATGGGTCGACGGGCCATGACTGATCGCGAGCTGGCCGCCGACCATCCGTTCGTGCGCGACCTGGCGCGCAATCCGGCGAACCATGTGCCGCTCTCACCTGTGTCGTTTTTGGAGCGCGCCGAGCGCGTCTATCCCACCAAGAACGCGGTGCTGCACGGGGCACGAGCCTGGACCTATGCCGATTTCGGAGCGCGCTGCCGCCGCCTTGCCTCGGCGCTGGCTGCGCTCGGCGTTCGCCGCGGCGACACCGTGGCCGTGATGGCCCCCAACATCCCGGCCATGCTCGAGGCGCATTACGCCGTCGCGGGCCTCGGCGCGATACTAAATGCGCTCAACTATCGCCTCGACGCCGCGACGATCGGCTTTTGCCTGCGTCATGGCGGAGCCCGCGTGCTCCTCACCGATACCGAGTTCGCGCCTACCGTCGCGGCGGCGCTGGCCGGTGCGCCTGCCGACATGGTGGTCGTCGACATCGACGACCTCGAAGCGGGTGGCCATGCGGGCCAGCGGCTGGGACGCATCGACTACGAGTCCTTCGTGGCGAGCGGGGATCCGCGCTTTGCGTTTCCTGGCGTCGCCGACGAGTGGGATTCGCTGGCCCTGCTCTATACCTCCGGCACGACCGGAGATCCCAAGGGCGTGGTCTACCATCATCGCGGCGCCTACCTCAATGCGCTGGGAAACGCGCTTGCGTTCGGGCTCGACCCGCAGAGTGTCTACCTCTGGACGTTGCCGATGTTCCACTGCAACGGGTGGTCGTACACGTGGGCGGTCACCGCGGTCGGGGCAACCCATGTCTGCCTGCGGCGCGTCGACCCGGCGCTGATCTTTCCCACCATCCGCACCCACCGCGTGACCCACCTGTGCGGCGCGCCGATCGTGCTCAACATGCTGGTGCACGCGCCGGCGGAGGTGCAGCAACGCTTCGATCATACGGTCGAGGTGGCGACTGGCGGAGCAGCGCCGCCTTCGGCGGTGATCGAGGCGATGGAGCGGATGGGCTTCCGGGTCACGCATCTCTATGGCCTCACGGAATCCTATGGTCCGGCGACCCTGTGTGCGTGGCAGGACGGGTGGGCGGACCTGGATCTCGAGCCGCGTTCGCGCCTGATGGCGCGCCAGGGCGTGGCGATGCCTACGCTGGAAGCGGTGCGGGTCGCCGATGAGACCGGCGCGGACGTGCCCCGCGATGGCACCACGATCGGCGAGGTGCTGCTGCGCGGCAACACCGTCATGAAGGGCTACCTCAAGAATCCGAGCGCGACCGCTGCGGCATTCGCCGACGGCTGGTACCACACCGGCGATCTCGCTGCCTGGCACGCCGACGACTACATCGAGATCAAGGACCGCGCCAAGGACATCATCATCTCCGGCGGGGAGAACATCAGTTCCCTCGAAGTGGAGGAATGCCTGTATCGCCATCCGCAGGTGCTGGAGGCCGCGGTCGTCGCCCGCCCCGACGCGCACTGGGGCGAGACGCCTTGCGCCTTCATCACCCTCAAGCCGGCGGCCGGCGCCGTCGACGAGGCCGAGATCATCGCCTGGTGCCGCGCGCATCTTGCGCGATTCAAGGTTCCACGCACGGTGGTGTTCGGCGCCCTGCCCAAGACGTCGACGGGCAAGATCCAGAAATTCGTACTGCGCGAAGCCGCGCGCAGGCTCGATCCGGATACCGCGCGACCATGAATCTGGACGACCCCGGGACGCGCGCCGCAGTCGAGGCATTCCTCGCCGCCGCGGCGGCGGCGCGAGCCGTGCGGGTCGAGTGCTGGACGAAGCTCACCGGCGGTGCGATCCAGGAGAACCTGCTCGTCGAATGCGTGGTGGTGGAGGGGAAGCATGCCGGTAACCGGCAATGGGTGCTTCGTACCGACGCGCCGTCGGCAGTGGCGACCAGCGGCTCCCGCGCCGAGGAGTTCGCCCTGCTGGGGCTCGCGCATGCGGCCGGGGTCGCCGTTCCCACGCCATGCTTCCTCCACGCTCCTGGCGCGGGTCTGCCGGCGTTTTTCGTGATGGAGTACTGCGAGGGCGTCGCGGCGGGGCATCTCCTCACCAAGGACGGCGCGATCGCCGATCCCGCAGGACTGCTGCGCGACGTGGGCGCAAACCTCGCGCGCATTCACGCCATCGCCGTGCCGACGCACGGATTCGCGTTCCTAGGGCCGGCGACAGGCACGCCGACCCGCGACTATCTGGCCGGGGCGCGCGCCTATCTCGACCACTGGCGCAGCCGATTCGGGGACGTGTATCCGGCTCTCGAATGGGGCATCCACGGGTGGCTCGCCCGCGCGCCCGACGCCGAGGACGTGGTGCTCGCCCATCGCGACTTTCGCATCGGCAATCTCCTCGTCGCAGGCAGCCGGCTCCGGGCCATCTTCGACTGGGAGTTCGCCGGCTGGGCGAATCCGCTCGAGGACCTGGGGTGGTTGTGCGCGCCATGCTGGCGGTTCAATGCCCGGCAGCGCGTGGCGGGTGGCATCGGTGCCGCCGCCGATCTCCTCGCCGGTTACAACGCCGTGCGGGGGACGCGCTGGCGCGAGCAGGACCTCGTCCCCTGGCAGGCACTCGCGCAAATTCGTTGGGCGATCATCGCGCTGCAGCAGGCCGAGCGCTACCTGGGCGGGGGCGAACGCTCGCTCGAGCTCGCGCTCACCGGACGCTTGGTGCCCGAGCTCGAGCACGATCTGCTCGCGCTCCTCGCCCGGTGGGAGACAATGCGCGCCCGAGGAGGCGCATCATGAGCGATCGACCGACTGCCGACGACCTTCTGGGCATCGCCCGCGACAGCGTACTCGTCGAGTTGCTACCGCTCTTGCCGAAGTCCGCGCACTACACCGCCCGCATGGTCGCGAATGCACTCGCCATCGCACGCCGCGAGCAGGCCGCAACGGCGGTCTGTGCGGACGCGGATGCGTTCGCGACCCTGGTGATCCTGGCGGGCGGTGATGCCGCGGCGCCGGCCTCGGCGTGGGCCGTGCACCTCGTGGAGCGCATCCGTTCCGGCACATTCGACGAGGCACCGGAATTGAGCCGCCAGCTCGGCGACGCGCTCGCCCGCTGGACCCGCGCGCGGGTCGCCATCTCCAACCCGCGGATCCTCGCGACCCCCGCCGCGTGACCTCGGCAGACGCGCGGCCCGACCCTCCGTTGCACTGACAATCGTCATGTTCGAGTCCGACCTGCTGTGCGGCAAAGTCGCCTTCGTGACCGGGGCCTCGAGCGGTCTCGGTCGCCACTTCGCGCACATTCTCGCCGCTCACGGGGCGCGGGTGATCGTCGCGGCGCGGCGCCGTGCCGAGCTCGACCGAACAGTCGCGGCGATTGCAGCGACCGGCGGCGAAGCGCAGGGCGTCGTGCTCGATGTGCGTGACCCGGCCAGCGTCGAGGCTGCGATAACCGAGGCCGCAACCCGGCTCGGGCCGCCCGAGATCCTCGTCAACAACTCCGGGGTGGCCATCACCCGGCCCGTGCTGCGCACCAGCGAGGAGGAATGGCAGCGGGTGCTCGATACCAATCTTTCGGGCGCCTTCAGGGTGAGCCGCGCGGTCGCGGCAATGCTCGCGGAGTCCAAGCGCCCGGGCGTCATCGTCAACATCGCCTCGATCCTGGGCGTGCGGGTGGCCAAGCAGATCGCTGCGTACGCCGCGTCGAAGGCGGCGCTGATCAGTCTCACTCAGACGTTGGCGTTGGAATTGGCCCCGCTTGGCATCCGTGTCAACGCCATCGCACCGGGATACGTCGAGACCGATCTCAATCGCGAATTCCTGAATTCCCCGGATGGGGAGGCACTCGGGCGGCGCGTGCCCATGCGCCGCTTTGGCGCCGTCGAAGACCTCGATGGAGCGCTGCTGCTGCTTGTATCCGACGCCGGCCGCTACATGACCGGATCGACTATCACCGTCGATGGCGGCCACAGTCTCGCGTGGCTGTAGCTTCATCAGTTTCGGAGACTCCATGGACTTCACGCTTTCCCGCGAGCACGAGGCCTACCGAGCCCGCATCGCGGCGTTCGTCCGCGAGCGACTCATCCCACTGGAAAGCGAGCCGGCGAGCTATGACGCGCACGAGAACATCCGTCCGGAGCTCCTCGACACCCTGCGCGATGAAGCGAAGGCCGCCGGGCTCTGGGCGCTGCAGGTGCCAAAAGCTTGGGGCGGACAGGGGCTTCCGGTCGTCGCCATGGCGGCGTGCTACGAGGAGATGAACGCGTCGATCTTCGGGCCGGTGGTGTTCAACAGCGCGGCCCCCGACGACGGCAACATGATCCTGCTCGCCAAGGTGGGGACCGAGGCGCAGAAGGAGCGCTGGCTCCGGCCGATTGTCGATGGGCGCGTGCGCTCCTCGTTCGCGATGACCGAGCCCAACCCGGGGAGCGGCTCCGACCCGTCGATGATGCTCACCGCCGCCGAGCGCCACGGCGATCGCTGGATCGTGCGTGGTCGCAAGTGGTTCATCACCGGTGCCGGGGTCGCGCAGCATTTCATCCTGCTGGCGAAGACCTCCGACGATCCGCGGCGGGGCCTCACCGCGTTCCTGTTCGATCGTGACCAGCCAGGCTGGCACATCGTGCGCCGCATCCCGATCATGGGTCCGGAGGAGCACGGCGGGCATTGCGAGATTGCGTTCGATGGCCTGGAGATCGCCGACGAGAACCGGTTGCTGGGCGTCGGCGATGGGCTCAAGGTGACCCAGATCCGTCTCGGCACCGCCCGCCTAACCCATTGCATGCGTTGGCTCGGCCTCGCCAAGCGGTCCCTCTCGATCGCGCTCGACTACGTCACGACCCGCCAGGCGCAGGGACAGGTCCTTGCGGAGCGGGAGAGCGTGCGCACCTTGCTCGGCGACGCGGCGCTGCAAATCGACGTCGGCCGGCTGCTCACGATGCGCGCCGCCTGGAAGCTCGACCGCGGCGAGTTTGCCCGCAAGGAGATATCCATGGCCAAGCTCGTCGTCGCCGACGTGCTGCACCAAGCCGTCGATACCGCACTGCAGCTCAACGGTGCGCGCGGTTATTCCAAGGACACGGTGCTGGAATGGATCTACCGGTACGCGCGGCAGGCGCGTCTCGTCGACGGTGCATCCGAGGTGCACAAGATGGTGCTCGCCCGCTTCCTGGTCGACGAGCGCGACGACTTCTGGTCGTGGGACGTGGCGGGGACGAAAGACTAGCGTTGGGGTCGCGCTTGCCGCCTGCGCGACGCGATCGCCGCGAGCGCCGAATCGGCTGCGGTGGTGCCGGACACGACGGCCGCCTCGAGGGTTGCGGGGAAGTGGAGGTGGGTGTAATCGCCGGCGAGGTGGAGCCGGGCGGTGATCCCGCCCGCGGCCGGCCGCTCCAGCCCCGGCGTGCAGGCGTAGGTTGCGCGGCGCTCGGCAATGACCCGGCCATAGCGGCGCGCGGGCAGCGTCGGATCGAGGCGACGCAGCTGGGCGTCGGCGGCCGCGACCAGGCTGTCCTGCGCGAGCGCGTCATGCGGGCCATTGGCGCTTACCACGAGCGCGAGCAGGCGCAGCAATTCGCCGCGGTATTCGATCAGGCCGCGATCGAACAGCCACTGACCGGGAGTGTCGTCGAGGCGTGCCAGTGGCGTCGCCATCGTCGCCTGCGGGTAGCCCAGATACACGGTATTGATGGATTCGTACTGGAACGCCGCGATCTGCGTCTGAACGCGAAACCAGGCCCCGCTCGCGTCGTGCACATCGACGCCGCGCACCTGGTGCGGGCCCGCGGCGAGCACGACGGCATCGAATCGCTGCGCGTCGCCATCCGCGGCAACGGTGATCGCGGTCGCGTCGTCGAGGATAGCCCGTACCCGGGTCGAGACACGGACCGTGCCTCCGTGCCGCGTCACGAATGCCCCCGCAGGCTCTGGCAGCAACGCCCCGAGGTGCTCGCGCGGCAGAATGAATTCGCTGTCGCCAGCGCTGCCGGCGAGCGCCGCGCGCAGGACGTTGCCGAAGATACGCGCCGATGCGCGGCTCGGCGGCGTATTGAGCGCGGCCACGCAAAGCGGCGCCCACAGCGCTGCGTAGCTCCGGCGGGGGACGCGCGCGAAGCAGGCCTCGACCGTCTCGGCGTCCGGCCGCTCGAAGTTCGTGGCCTGGAGCCCGCGAAAGTGCCGCAGCAGCGCCAGCCGCTCGCCCCAGGCGAGGCCCCGCGCCAGGAGAACAGCGCTGGCGAGATGCCAGGGGGCCGGCCAGCGTGCAGCCGCAAAGGCGGGCATGCTTTGCGCGAGGCTTCCCCATGGCGCAATGGTGAGCGGGATGCGCTGCAACAGCGCCGCGGCGCGGTCCTGTCCATGCACGCGCTCTAGTGCGGCGAGAGTGTGGTGATAGGCGCCCACCAGCAGGTGTTGGCCGTTGTCGAGATGTAGCCCATCGACAGCGATGGTTCGCGCCCGGCCGCCGAGCATCGGCGCGTGCTCGTACAGCGTCACCGCGACACCGCGCGCTGCCATCTGGACGGCCGCGGCGCATCCTGCCCAGCCGGCGCCGACAACCGCCACGTGCGCCCGGTCGTCACCTGCACGAATCGTGTCGAGCGTCATCCCGCGCGGGCCGTCTTCCAGGCGATCCAGAACTTGCGCAGCGGCGTAAGGGCGATGCGCTGGTCGAGCACCGCGTAGTGGTCGCGCTCGATCTCGTCGAGGAGCGTGCGATAGATCGCCGCCATGATCAGCCCGGGCTTTTGCATCGTGCGATCCTCGGCCGGCAGTGCGGCCAGCGCTCGCGCGTACCAGGTTCGCGCTCGGGCCACCTGGTAAGCCATGAGCGCCTCGAACTGCGGACCGCCCTCGCGGCGTAGCAGGGCGGCGCTGGTCACGCCGAAGTGCTGCAGGTCCTCCTGTGGCAGGTAGATTCGCCCGCGACGAACGTCCTCGCCGACGTCGCGCACGATGTTGGTGAGCTGGAACGCGATCCCGAGGTCACGCGCGTACGCGAGCGTGGCCGGATGGGTGTGGCCGAATATGCGCGCCGACAGGATACCCACCACGCCCGCGGCCAGGTGGCAGTAGCGCTCCAGCTCGGCGAAATCGAGGTAGCGGTTTCGATCGAGATCCATCGCCATGCCGTCGATCACCGCCTGCAATTCCGCCTGGTCGAGCCCATGGACCGCAGCGCACGGCTGCAGCGCCCGCGTGACCGGGTGGTTCGGCGCTCCCGCGTACATTGCCGAAACCTCGGTGCGCCACCAGGCCAGCTTGGCGCGTGCCACGGTGGGATCCGTCGCTTCGTCGACGACGTCATCGACCTCGCGGCAGAACGCGTAGAGCGCGGTAATGGCGCGCCGCCGCGCCGGCGGCAGAAACAGGAAGCTGTAGTAGAAGCTCGATCCGCTCCGCGCCGTCTTCTGCTGACAGTACTCGTCAGGGGTCACCGCCGGGTTCCTCCAGCGCTCAATTGGATAACCTCCCCAAGGCTTGCCACTTCGCGGGCTGCGCCCACCCCCTCCCAAGGAAGGGGCGAGCGGTTTGGGACGGTCCGGCGCCGTTCATACCGTCCTCTCTGTGGCGAGGGCACGGTGCCGACGCGACGGGAACAGCGCACGCCAACCGACCAGTAGCCAGTCGCCGCGCGCGAGCGCGGGGCGCCGGCGGAAGATGTCGCCGTCCACGGCATCGATGGCGTCGAGCACCCAGTGCGCACCGGCGAGAACACCGGAGAGCTCGAGGCCGAGGCGCCAGGGGAGGGCTGCGACCAGGGGCCTGCCCGATTCGAGCGTGGTGCGGGTGCGCGACGTTTCGAAGCGCATCAGCGCCCGCCAGGCGTCGTCGACACGTTGGGTGGCGATGGCAGCCTCGAGGACCTCGAATCGCGCGAGATCCTCCTGCGGGAGATACACCCGACCACGGGTCCAATCGCCGGCAATGTCCTGCCAGAAATTGGTGAGCTGGAGTGCCGTACAGATCGCATCCGACCACCCGACATGAACCGGCGTCGCGGCATCGTACAGGTGGAGGAGCAGCCGGCCCACCGGATTCGCGGAGCGTCGGCAGTAGTCGCCGAGCGCGGCAGCCGTGTCATAACGCGGCACGGTAACGTCCTGGCGGAACGCGGAGAGCAGATCGTGGAACGGTGCCAGTGGCAGGTCGTGGGCACGGATAGCCGAGGCGAGTTCCGGGAAAGGCGGCGCGACGGGCGTATCCCCGCGTCCGATCGCATCCAGCGCCGCCCCGAAGGCGTCGAGACCGGCCAGCCGGTCGGCCGGCGAGGCCTCGCCTTCGTCGGCGATGTCGTCGGCCCCGCGGGCGAAGCGGTAGATCGCCACCACCGCAGGCCGCAGTCGCGCCGGCACGAGCAGGGATGCAACCGGAAAGTTTTCGTAATGAGCGACGGACACGCAAACAGGCGCAAAACGCGCCTAAAGTTACATTTAGAGGGACCGGGTACGACCGTCCCGTTGGCTTCCGCCAGTGGCGGGGGTACCTGAAACCGGCTATACTTGCGCGTTCGGCGAAAGCGGCTGCGAAAGTGGCGGAATTGGTAGACGCACTGGATTTAGGTTCCAGCGGGGCAGCCCGTGGGGGTTCGAGTCCCCCCTTTCGCACCAAGATCAAAATAGCAAGGATTCGAAGCGCATGCAAACCAACCTGGAATCCACCGGCCAGCTCGAGCGGCGGCTGAACGTCGCCCTGCCGATCGCGGAGATCGATACGGAGGTCGAGAAGCGCCTGGCGCGCCTCGCCCGCACCGTCAAAGTGGCCGGCTTCCGGCCCGGCAAGGTCCCGCTCAAGATGGTGGTGCAGCAGTACGGGCGGCAGGTCCGTTCGGACGTCATTTCCGATCGTGTCCAGGAAAGCCTCACGGATGCCATACGGACCCAGAACCTGCGGGTCGCGGGTTTTCCGCGCATCGAGCCAGCCGCGGCCGCGCCGAGTGACGGCGAGATCGCGTTCTCGGCGGTCTTCGAGGTCTATCCGGACGTCATGGTTGGCGATTTATCCGCGGCCGAGATCGAGCGCCCGGTCGCCGAGGTGACTTCGGCCGATGTCGACGAGACGCTCGAGGTGTTGCGCAAGCAGCGTGTGTCGTTCAACCCCGTCGACCAGGCCGCGGCGGATGGCGATCAGGTCGTGGTGGACTTCAGGGGAACGATCGACGGCGTGGAATTCGGGGGCGGCCAGGCCAAGGACTTTCCCATCACGCTCGGCGACGGCCGGATGCTCCCGGAGTTCGAGACGGCGCTACGAGGCATGCGCCCCGGCGAGGAGAAAACGTTCGACCTCACCTTTCCCGCGGATTATCACGGCCAGGAGGTCGCGGGCAAGACCGCGGGATTTGCGCTCCAGGTCAAGTCAGTCGCCGAACCTGTGTTGCCGTCCATCGACGAAGGATTCGTGAAGGGTTTCGGCATCGAGAGCGGGCAGATCGACGACCTCAAGGCTGAAGTCACGGCGAACCTCAAGCTCGAGCTCCGACGCAAGATCGAGTCGAGGTTGAAGGAGCAGGCACTCGCGGCGCTTCGCCAGTGTGCGCAATTCGCGGTGCCCAAGGTCCTGGTCGAGCAGGAGTCGGAAAACATGGCGCGGCAGATGGCCGCCAACCTGCAGCAGCAGGGCATGAAAGCCGAGGACATCAAGCTCAGTTCCGACATGTTCCGGACCAACGCCGAGGAGCGCGTGGCGCTGGGGCTCATCCTCGCCGAGCTCGTGCGGGAGCATGGTCTCCAGGCCAAGCCCGACCAGGTCAAGGCGCTGGTGCAGGAAACCGCCCAGACGTTCGAGCATCCGGAAGCGGTGGTCCGCTGGCATTACGAGAAGCCCGAGCGCCTGAACGAATTCGAGGCGCTGGCGGTCGAACGGAACGTGATCGACTGGGTTCTGGCGCGAGCACGGGTGCACGAAAAGCCGGCATCTTTCCGGGAATTGATGGGGCCAGCGCGCACCTGAGCGTCTGAATCGACGCTGCGGTACGTGCGGCAAGAGGCGAGACGAGGACACGGCCGTCGGCTGCCGCATGCCCTCCAATGCGCAAACCGCGGGGTCGAGGCGCCGGTCCAGACGGCGTCGCGACCTTGATGGGCCCCTCCGGATCCGAAGCTGGCACGCCACTTGCGAATCGAACGTGGCGCACCACATAGGGGTTGGCATCAGACCACCGGTGTGTCCGGCTTCCTGGCTACCGGTCGGCGCAGCGACGCCGATGGTCATTCCGGTCGACCCCCGATCGGGTTAATCGCCCATGATCGAGCACCGATGATGCCGATCGCTGATGCTGGACCGCTTTCCCCCCGACCACCTGACCCAATGACGAGGAAAACCATGGACGAACCCCGGGGCCTAGGCCTCATCCCGATGGTCATCGAGCAGAGCGGACGCGGCGAGCGCGCGTACGACATCTACTCGCG
>JBDTWB010000054.1:0-21903 GCA_040006895.1 Casimicrobiaceae bacterium
TCCCCATGAGTCTCTACGCCATCGGCGACCTGCAGGGCTGCCACACGGAGTTCTGCGAACTCCTCGAGCGCATCGACTTCGCGCCGGCGCGCGACCGTCTGTGGCTGGTGGGTGACCTCGTCAACCGCGGCCCCGAGTCACTGGCGGTGCTGCGCGAGGTGAAGGCGCTCGGCGATGCGGCGATCACGGTGCTGGGCAATCACGATCTGCATCTCCTGACCGTCGCCCGCGGCCATCGTCGCCTGCATCGCAACGATACGGTAGACGACATTCTCGCCGCCCCCGACCGCGACGATCTCCTCGCCTGGCTGCAGAGCCGGCCGCTGATGGTCATGGAGGAGGACCGCATCCTGGTACACGCCGGCGTGCTGCCGCAATGGCGTGCGGCGGAGGCCGTCGCACTCGCGGGCGAGGTCGCGGCCGCGCTCGCCGGGGACGAGGCGAATGCGTTCCTGGCGACCATGTACGGCGATGCGCCCCGCGCCTGGCGGGACGACCTGGAAGGCGTCGACCGGCTGCGGGTGATCGTCAATGCCTGCACCCGGCTGCGCTTCTGCAGTGCCGACGGCACGATGGACTTCAAGGAGAAGCGCGGCCGGGAGCACGCTCCGGACGGCATGCTCGCGTGGTTCGATCAACCTCGTCGCGCGTGGGCGGGAACGCACGTTGTCTGCGGACACTGGTCGACGCTCGGCCTCATGCTCGAGCCCGACGTCTCGATGCTGGATACGGGTTGCGTGTGGGGCGGGACCCTCACGGCGATGCGGCTCCCCGATCGTCGCGTGGACCAGGTCCGGAGCCGCCAGGAAGCGCCGACACAGCCTGGCGAATAGACGTCTCGGCCGCCTGCGCGAGTGCGCGCCGCTGTCCTCCTTCGCCGGCCAGCGCAGCGAGGATCGTAACGTCCACCCGTGTCGTCTGCAGGCTGGTCACCCGCCATACCGATCCCAAGAAGCTCAGTCCGTCAAGCCACACCGGGGCCGACGTCCCTCGACCGTCGCGGCTGCGGTAGCAGATCGCCATGGGCTGCAAGGGAGCGCCCTGCGCGACGACCGGCTGCAGCAGCGACCCATGGAAATGCAGCACGTCGCTGCCGTCACCGATGCGACCTTCCGGAAACATCGCGACCGTGTCGCCCGCTGCCAGGCTGGCACCGACCACGGCATTGGCTTCGTGCAGGTGCCGTCGCGACATCCGGTCGATGTAGAGCGTGCCCACGCCGCTGATCAGCCGACCCGCGACGGGCCAATGCGCGAGCTCGTGCTTGGCGATGAATCGCGCCGGCGCCACGGCATTGATCACGAAGATGTCGAGCCAGGACACGTGGTTCGCAGCGATCATCAGGCCGCGCTCGCGTCGCGACGTCAGCTCGCCCGCGACCCGCAGGTCGAGGCTGAAGATGTCCAGCAGCCGCGCCGACCACGCCTGCACGAGCCGCTGCCGCGTCGCCGCCGCAACCCGCGGAAAGACAATGGCGATCGTGGCGAGGCCCTGAACGAGGTGCACGCCGGCGCGCGCAATCCGCAGCACCCGGACTGGCAGTGCCGTGCGCAAGCGCCGCGGTGGCCGATTGCGGTCCGCTGCCGTGGTCTCGCGACCCGTCACCACACCTCGGCGTGGAAGCTCTTTGCGTAAAGGGCCGCGACGGTGTCGCGGGTGACGACATGGTTCTGCCCGCCCCGCGACCCTATCTTGAGCGCTCCGAGCGTGGCCGCCAGTCGGCCGGTGCGTTCCCAGTCCCATCGCTGGGCCACGCCGTACAGCAGTCCGGCACGATAGGCGTCGCCGCAGCCGGTCGGATCGACGAGCGCAGCCGCGTTGGCGCAAGGGATGGCGATGCACTGACCGTCGGAATGGATCTCGGATCCCTCGCTGCCGCGCGTGACCACCAGGGCATCGACGCGCCGGGCGAGCGCTTCGCGGGTGAGCCCCGTGCGATCCGCCAGCAGCCGCGCCTCGTAGTCGTTGACGGCGACGTAGGTCGCCGCATCGACCATCGCCAGGAGTTCCTCGCCGCTGAAGAGTGGCAGGCCCTGGCCGGGATCGAAGATGAACGGAATACCGGCGTCGGCGAACTGCCGCACGTGCGCCCACATGCCGTCGCGACCATCTGGCGCGACGATGCCGAGGCCGACGCCGGCCACGTCACCCACCGCGTTGGCATGGGAATGGTTCATCGCGCCCGGATGGAACGCGGTGATTTGGTTGTCGTCGTGATCGGTGATGATGAAGGCCTGCGCGGTAAAGCTGCCGGCGATGGTCCGAACGCCGTCCCTGGCCACACCCATCGCCGCGAGCCGTTCCAGGTATGGCCCGCCATCCTCGCCGAGCGTGGCCATGACCACCGGCGCGCCACCGATGCCCTGGAGGTTGTAGGCGATGTTCCCCGCACAACCTCCGTACTCGCGGCGCATGTCGCCGATCTGGAAGGACACGGAGAGCATGTGCACCTGGTCGGGGAGGATGTGCCTCGCGAACCGATCGGGAAACACCATGATGGTGTCGAAGGCGAGCGAGCCGCACACCAGAATGCGTTGACGTTGGCTGTCGGTCATAGGTCGGACGAACTCTGCAAGGGGACGAGACCGGCGTTGCCGGCATGGCGGTAAAGCGCGGCGTTGCAGGATGCGGGCGGGAATTCGATGGCCGGGACCGTCCTGGCGCATGGCGCGAACGCGCCGCACCTTACCACGACTGCGCGCCGCGGCGCTCGGCCGGAGCGGCAACGGGACCCAGGAGCCGGCGCTACGTGCCGACCGCGGTTTCGCGCCCGATCTCGCGCACCACCGACTGCTGCCGGCGCGACACTGGCAGCGTTTCGGTCACGTCCTTGAGGAGGACTTCCCAGTGCGCATCGCCGTCGTCGGTCGCGCGGCGCTCGAACCCGCGGATGTACTCGCGCGCCACGAGGCAGTTGCGGTGGACCCGCACGAACCGCGCACCGAATTCCTCCTCGAGGCGGGTCAGCGATTCCTCCAGCAGGTGCTCGCGCTGGAGGGTACGGATGGTGATGTACTTGAGTTCGGCCTTGAGATAGACGATGTCCTCGATCGGCACGAGCACGACCCGCGACCGCTCGGTTACCGACAGGAAGCGCCGCGCCGATGCCGGCAGCTGCTCGAGCTTGGTCATGGGCAGCGGCTTCAGGCGCGGCACCTTCTGCAGCGCAGCCAGCAGCCGTTGCATGCGCACCGGCTTGACCAGGTAGTCGACAGCGTTCACTTCGAAGGCCTGGAGCGCATGCTCGTGGTACGCCGTGGTGAAGATGACCACCGGCGGCTGGGAAAGCTTCAGCAAATGCCGGGCGAGCTCCAGGCCGTCCATGTCGGGCATGCGAATGTCCGACAGCACCAGGTCGGCGCTGACGGTATGCAGGAGATTCATCGCCTCGCGCCCGTTCGCGGCTTCGCCCACCACGATCACCGGCAGTGCGGCTGCGCAGTCGTCGAGGAGCTCGCGCAGACGGCGACGCGCCGGCGTCTCGTCATCGACGATGAGGATGCGAAGGGGACTGTCAGCCACGGGATACCTCCACGCGAGCGGTGATGGGCAGCACACGGCTGCGTGTTCGTTGGGGGGGTGACGCCGGACCTTTGTCGGTGCGTCCGGCGTCGGTTGCTCCAGCGGCACCATCCACCGCATGGGTGCGGCTCGCCGCCGGGCGATAGGGCATCCGGATGTGCACCTCGTAGGCATCCGACTTCACCCGCGAGGTGAGGCTAGCCTCGGCATCGAAGTGCAGGGCCAGGCGCTCGCGGACGTTGCCGAGTGCCATCTTGTTACCGCCGTGATGGCGACCGCCATCGACACGGTAGGGGTTGCAGACGATCGCATGCACGTCCCCTCCCTTGTAGAACACGTTGATCGTGACCACACCGGGCGCGCTGGAGGGCTCGATGCCGTGGTAAACGGCGTTCTCGAGAATGGGCTGCAGTACGAGCGGCGGGACCAGCGCGTCGCCCGGCATGCTGTTGAGGTGCCACTCGACGGTGAGTCGCTCGCCGAGCCGCAGCTTCTCCAGGGCCAGATATTGCTGGCATAGCTCGATCTCGTCGGACAGCGGCGCGAGGTCCCGGTTGTCGCGCATCAGCACCCGGAAAAGGTCGGCCATGTCCTCGAGCGCCACCTCGGCCCGCCGCGGCTCGGTGCGCACCAGCGACAGCACCGCGTTGATGCTGTTGAACAGGAAGTGCGGCCGGATGCGAGCCTGCAGGGCTTGCAGGCGCGCCTCGGCGATGGCCGGCGAGAGCGCCTTGCCGCGCAGGCGGAAGTAGCCCAGCAGGACTGCGGCGAGCAGCATCCCGAAGATGACGTGCCGCACGACGGTCTCGAGACCGCTCGGCAGTACGCGGAAGACCAACATGTCGACCGCGGCCACGATGCCGGCGGTGATGACGAGGATCGCGAGCGCGCCGGTCGCGAGGGAATGGCGTGCGAACACCGGCTGCAGCGCATAGAGCAGCATGAGCTCGGTGAGCAGGCACGGCTGGACGATGGCCACCATGTCGAGCCAGGTCGCCGACCACAGCTGCCACCGCGGCTCGACCAGGAGCGCCGCCACGGCCGCGACGGCATTCACGGCAAGCAGGATGCGCAGAACCGTGCCGAGATTGCGGAAATCCGGCAGGCCCTCCCCGGGCGGTATCGCGTTTTGATTTATAATCGGTCGCATCGGAACGGCTCGACGCAAGCTTCATGCCGGTCGCACACGTTGCACAGCCGCTCACGCATTCCCAGGCGACTATTGTCGGCAAGGCGGCGAGCGCGAGGCAAGCGCGCCCCGTGACCGCCTTCCGAACCACGGCGACAATGTCTCTTCTGCGTCGCTTTCGAACCTTTTTCGACCATCCAGCCCACTCGACTGCGCCGTGGCCGAACCGCTCTCCCCACCTGCCGATCGACCCGCCGCCTGGTCCGGCCGCTTCAGCGAGCCAGTGGCCGAGCGCGTGCAGCGCTATACGGCGTCGATCGGGTTCGACCGTCGCCTGGCTGACGTCGATATCATCGCCTCACTCGCCCACGCCCGGATGCTCGCCGCGACGGGGGTGATCGCGGCCGCGGATCTGGCGGAGATCGAACGTGGCATGGAGACCATCCGGCAGGAAGTCGCCAGCGGCGCATTCGCCTGGAGCGTCGCGCTCGAGGACGTGCACCTCAATATCGAGAAGCGCCTGACGGCCCTGGTGGGGGATGCCGGCAAACGCCTGCACACGGCGCGCTCGCGCAACGACCAGGTCGCGACCGACGTGCGCCTGTGGCTACGCGGTGCGATCGACGCGATCCTCGCGCATCTCGGCGACCTGCGGGCGGCGCTGCTCGATCTCGCGACCCCGCACGCCGATACCGTGATGCCGGGCTTCACCCATTTGCAGGTCGCCCAGCCGATCACCTTCGGCCATCACCTGCTGGCGTACGAGGCCATGTTCAGCCGCGACAGCGAGCGCCTGCGCGACTGCCGGCGGCGGGTCAATCGCCTGCCGCTGGGCAGTGCGGCGCTGGCCGGCACGAGCTACCCGATCGACCGCGAGCAGGTCGCCCGCGAGCTCGGCTTCGACGGCATCACCACCAATTCGCTGGATGCCGTGTCCGATCGCGACTTCGTCATCGAGTTCTGCGCCGCGGCCTCGCTCTGCATGGTGCACCTGTCGCGCATGGCGGAGGAGCTCGTGCTGTGGATGAGCCCGCGCTGGGGGTTCGTGACCCTCGCCGACCGCTTCTGCACCGGCAGCTCGATCATGCCGCAGAAGAAGAATCCCGATGTGCCCGAGCTCGTGCGCGGCAAGACCGGTCGGGTCGTGGGCGGACTGGTCGGCCTCCTGATGCTCATGAAGGCGCAGCCTCTCGCGTACAACAAGGACAACCAGGAGGACAAGGAGCCGCTCTTCGACACCGCCGACACCCTCGACGACACCCTGGCCATCATGGCCGACCTGGTGCAGACCGGCATCACGGTCGACAAGGCAAGGATGCGCGCCGCCGCGGGCGAAGGCTACGCGACCGCAACCGATCTCGCCGACTACCTCGTCAAGCGCGGCATGCCGTTCCGCGACGCCCACGAAGCCGTCGCCCGCGCAGTGCGCGAGGCCGAGCAGCAACGCCTGGACCTCGCCCTGCTGCCACTCGAGACCCTGCGCCGCTTCGCCCCCGTCGACGCCGACGTGTTCGATGTGCTGACCCTGGACGGGTCGGTGGCGAGTCGTGACATTCCCGGCGGCACCGCCCCCGTACGGGTCACGGCCGCCATCGCTGCGGCGCGCACAGCCCTCGCGCGCGAGTAAGCGCGAGTAATAATCGCAATCCCATGCATGGCCGCCCACGACCGTTGCGATGCCGGCGACGGCGCGGAAAATGACGACCCAGCTTAGACAACCCATTCCGACGACCCAGTCGTTGCAAACTCAACAAGGATCATCGATGGACAAGCAGCAGGTCGCCTTCCTCGGACTCGGGGTCATGGGCTATCCCATGGCGGGTCATCTCGCACGGGCCGGTCTCGAGGTCACCGTTTATAACCGCACGCCGGCCAAGGCTCGGCAGTGGGTCGAGCAGCACGGCGGCCGCAGTGCGGCCACGCCGGCCGAGGCGGCGGCCGGCGCCGCGCTGGTCATGATGTGCGTCGGCAACGACGACGACGTGCGAGCGGTGGCGTGCGGCCAGGATGGCGCGCTCGCCCGGATGAGCAAGGGCTCGATCCTGATCGATCACACCACGGCCTCGGCCATCGTCGCGCGCGAGGTCGCCGCCGCGGCGAGACTGCGTGACGTCGAATTCCTGGATGCCCCCGTCTCGGGCGGCCAGGCCGGGGCGGAGAACGGCAAGCTCACCATCATGGTCGGGGGGGCGGACGCGCCGTTCGCGCGGGCCGAGTCCGTGCTCGCGCACTACGGGCGCGCCGTGACCCTGATGGGTCCATGCGGCAGCGGCCAGCTCACCAAGATGGTCAACCAGATCTCGATCGCCGGCATGGTCCAGGCACTCGCGGAAGGCATCCATTTCGCGAGCCGTGCCGGGCTCGACGTGGAGCGCGTGCTCGAGGTGATCGGCAAGGGTGCCGCACAGTCCTGGCAGATGGACAACCGTGGCAAGACCATGCTCGCCGACACGTTCGACTTCGGCTTCGCCGTCGACTGGATGCGCAAGGATCTCGCCATCTGCCTCACCGAGGCGAAGGCCAACGGCTCGACCCTGCCGGTGACGGCACTCGTGGACCAGTTCTATGCGCGCATCCAGCAGGCCGGCGGCGGCCGCTGGGATACCTCCAGCCTCGTCAGGTTGCTCACCCGCAAGGCCTGACACGGCCTTCGCGCCGGGAGCGTTCGCTCGGAAATCGCTAGCCCGCGGTGTTATCCCCCGACAGGGCCGGCAGTGCGTCGACGATCGAGATCTCGTGGGTGATCTCGGCGCTCTTCGCCAGCATGATGGTCGCCGAGCAGTATTTTTCCTTGGAAAGCTTCACCGCCCGCTCGACCTGATGCGGGTCGAGCTGCCGACCCGCGACCGCATAGCGGAGATGGATGCGGGTAAAGACCTTCGGCTCCGCGGGCGCGCGCTCCGCCTCGGCGTCGACCGTACAGTCGACGACCGGCTGGCGCGCCTTGCGGAGTATGTGCACCACATCGAAAGCAGTGCACGCCGCCGCTCCCGCAAGCAGGAGTTCCATTGGCCGCATGCCGAGATTGCGGCCGCCATGCTCCGGCGCCCCGTCGACGACTACGCCGTGGCCGCTACCGGACTCGGCGACGAAACTCACGCCTTCCACCCACTTGATCCTGACTTTCATGCCGTGTCCCCGGTTCGCTGACTCAATGGTGCGTACGTGTGTCGTGGTACCCACCACGGGAGGCCACGCACGATGACGATACGGATTATCGACCCGCCTGCGCCGGGGCATCCCGTCGGGCCCAGCCTGTCCGGAGTTCGGGAGCAGGCGCTCGCGATCCCGCCAAACGGTCGCCCGCGCCGCCCCGACGGCGCCCGAAGCACTTGCCGCGACCCGCGACGCCATGACATCATCATGGCGTCGCGCGGCGCTTCCCCCTAGGCTCCGTCGCGACTCCCCGCCCTCCCTCCTCCGGGGCGCGGGCCAGACGCGCGGCTCGGCTCTTCGGGTCGCGCGTTTTCTTTTTGCGGCACGGCGCCCGGACCAGCTTATGTTGGATTGCCGCTTCAATTGACATGCCCGGCGCTAACGTATTATTATGCAAGACTTTGCTGATCGGGCCCTGCCAGCTCCTCAGGCCTCCCGAAACCCAGCTCCAGCCTCCCGCTGCATCACCTGGCGCGGAGCGCACCGATCGACAGGAATACCGATGAAAACCTTCTCCGCCAAGGCCGAGGCGATCCAGCGGGAGTGGTACGTGGTGGATGGTACCGACAAGGTGCTGGGCCGGCTTGCCAGCCAGATCGCGTTGCGTCTGCGCGGCAAGCACAAGCCCATCTTCACCCCGCACGTCGACACCGGCGACTTCATCGTCGTCACCAACGTCGAGAAGCTCCGCGTGACCGGCAACAAGGCAGACGACAAGCTCTATCATCGCCATAGCGGTTATCCGGGCGGCATCTCGACCACGACTTTCGCCAAGATGCAGCAGCGTTTCCCGGGGCGCGCCCTCGAGAAGGCGGTGCGAGGCATGCTGCCGAAGGGCCCGCTCGGCTACAAGATGATCAAGAAGCTCAAGTGCTACGCTGGCGACGCCCACCCGCATTCGGCCCAGCAACCCAAGACCCTGGATATCTGACCCCATGATCGGCAACTACTACTATGGCACCGGCCGTCGCAAGAGCGCGGTCGCGCGCGTGTTCCTGAAAAAGGGCACCGGCAATTTCATCGTCAACGACAAGCCGGTCGACGAGTTCTTCGCCCGCGAAACCGGCCGCATGGTCGTGCGCCAGCCGCTCAAGATGACCAGCCACGACACCACCTTCGACATCATGGTGAACGTTGCAGGTGGCGGCGAATCCGGCCAGGCCGGCGCCGTGCGTCACGGCATCACCCGCGCCCTGATCGATTACGACGCGGCGCTGAAGCCGATGCTGTCCAAGGCCGGGCTCGTCACGCGGGACGCCCGCGAGGTCGAGCGCAAGAAGGTCGGTTTCCACAAGGCGCGTCGTCGCAAGCAATTCTCGAAGCGCTAAGCGGCGCTCGCTGCACCCGAAGGCCGCCCCCGGGCGGCCTTTTGTTTTATCCAGGCGAGGCGGGACGCGCGTCGGTGAGGGACCGATGGCGGCGCGCGCACGGTTCGCTAGAATCGGTACCATCCAGCCAGGAAAGGTCGATCCATGATTCGCATCGGCATCGTCGGCGGCACGGGCTACACGGGCGTCGAGCTCCTGCGTCTCCTCGCTCAGCATCCCGAGGCCGACGTGCGCGTCATCACCTCGCGCAAGGACGCCGGCACCGCCGTGGCCGAGATGTTCACCAGCCTGCGCGGGCGCTACGAGCTGGCGTTCTCCGATCCGACGAAAGCCGATCTCAAGGCTTGCCACGTGGTGTTCTTCGCCACGCCGCATGGGGTAGCAATGGCCCAGGCCCGCGAGCTGGTCGATGCCGGGGTGCGCATCATCGACCTTGCGGCCGATTTCCGGCTGAAGGATCCCGCAGTGTTCGAGCAGTGGTACGGGATGGCGCATACCTGTCCGGACCTGCTCGCCGAATCGGTCTACGGGCTGCCGGAAATGAACCGCGAGGCGATCCGGGCGGCGCGCATCGTCGGCAACCCGGGCTGCTATCCAACGGCGGTCCAGCTCGGCTTCCTGCCGCTCCTCGAAGCGGGCGTGGTCGACGCCGAGCACCTCATCGCCGATTGCAAGTCCGGCGTGTCGGGGGCGGGCCGCAAGGCCGAGGTCGGCTTGCTCTTCGCCGAAGCCTCGGACAACTTCCGGGCCTACAGCCTCAAGGGCCACCGCCACCTGCCGGAGATCGTCCAGGGGCTGAACGGCGCGTGCACGTCTCCAGTGCGGATGGTGTTCACGCCGCATCTCACGCCGATGATCCGCGGCATTCACGCGACCCTCTATGCGCGCATCACCCAGCCAGGGGTCGACCTGCAATCGCTCTACGAACGCCGCTATGCGGACGAGCCCTTCGTGGACGTGATGCCGGCCGGCAGCATGCCGGACACGCGCTCGGTACGCGCCGGGAACATGTGCCGCATTGCCGTCCATCGGCCGCAAGACGGCGATATGGCCGTCGTTCTGGCCGTGGAGGACAACCTGGTCAAGGGTGCCGCTGGTCAGGCGATCCAGAATATGAACCTCATGTTCGGCCTGGCCGAGACCACCGGCCTCACCGCGCTGCCGGTCCTTCCCTGAGCGCCTGGCTGCCATTGGCGCCACGGCGGCTGGCCGCACCCGCGGCTGGCCGGGGGCCGGGTTTGACAGGACGGGTGCCGGGGCCGGAAAGCAACCGCGGTGGCGATGATCGACCCGGCGTCGCTCCGTGGCACCGGCACCGCGGCAGCGCCGTGCCGGCCCCCCCGGGCTGTGCGCGCCGGTCTTGAACAGGGGGTGGACGCCCCCAGCTGGAAGGCGCAGCCGGCACCGGCCGAACCCCGCTGATCCGGGGTGGTCCAACCTTCCATCCACAAATCTGCACCCGGCCAAGGCCTGGCGTTCGCCAGGGTTGCCGCGCCTCCCGGGAACCTTGATAATCCCTGCGGAACGCCCTAAGGAGCACCCCATGAATGCAATGACCGACATGCCCGCCCCGCTCGTCTTCACCGACAACGCGGCGGCCAAGGTGAAGTCCCTGATCGAAGAAGAAGGCAACCCGGAACTGAAGCTTCGGGTGTTCGTGAGCGGCGGCGGCTGCTCGGGCTTCCAGTACGGCTTCACCTTCGACGAAGCCACCAACGACGATGACACCGCCATGGAAAAGAATGGTGTGACGCTGCTTATCGACCCCATGAGTTACCAGTATCTCGCCGGGGCCGAGATCGACTACCAGGAAGGGCTGGAGGGTGCGCAATTCGTGATCAAGAATCCGAACGCCACCACCACGTGCGGTTGCGGCTCGTCATTCTCCGCCTGAGCGCCGCCATAGCGCGGACAACGGCGCCCGCGGGCGCCGTTTTTATTGGCCGATTTGAGGAGCGTCAGTTCGTCGAGGGATCCGCGACGGCGCGCCGCTGCGGAATCGTCCCGGCGCGCCGCTGCGGAATCAGCTCGGCGCGGGCACGGCACTGCGCTCCGGTTGCACCATCGCCCCGACTTCGTGGCACCGGCAAGTCGGTGCCCCGGTCCGCATCGGGCGTCATTCCGCGGCTCGCCTTCCGCTACTGTGCCGTCCAGCCGCCGTCGATGGGAAGCAGGGTGCCGGTGATCGACTTGGCGGCATCGGAAGCGAGATAACAGGCGAGTTCCGCCACCTCGTCGATACCTACGAAACGCTTGGTCGCCTGCGGCGCAAGCATGATGTTCTGAACGACCTCCTGCTCGCTCAACCCGCGGGTGCGCGCCTGGTCGGGAATCTGGCGTTCCACCAACGGTGTCAGCACGTACCCCGGGCAGATGGCGTTGACGGTGATGCCCTGTTGCGCGACCTCGAGCGCGACACTCTTGGTGAAACCACCGAGACCGTGCTTGGCGGCCACGTAGGCCGACTTGAAAGGCGACGCGATCAGGGCGTGGGCCGATGCGATGTTCACAATCCGCCCCCATCGCCGTGCTTTCATCCCGGGTAACGCCAGCCGGGTGGTATGAAAGGCGGCCGACAGATTGACCGCGAGAATCATGTCCCACTTCTCCGGGGGAAATTCGTCGACTGCGGCGACGTGCTGGATCCCGGCATTGTTGACCAGCACATCGATGCCCCCGAACGCGTCGAGGGCCCCGGCCATCATCGTCGCGATCTCGTCCGGCCGCGCCATGTCGGCCGGGTCGTAGCGCACCGCCTTGCCATGGGCCGCGAGCCGCGTCTTGATCCGCTCGATCTCCGCCGGCGCCCCGAAGCCGTTGATGACGAGGTTGTAGCCGCGCTGCGCCAAGGCTTCGGCAATCCCGAGGCCGATGCCGCTGGTGGCACCGGTCACGAGGGCAGTCCCGGGCGCAGGCCCGGAACGCATTGCGGGCACACCCTGGAACTCGGCTTCGCCGACCGCGGTGGCTGCCGGCGTGCGGTGATCTGCCACGGAATACTCCTTGGATCCAGACGCGGGCGGCACGCGCTAGCGGTGATAGACGGCGCCGAGCACGCGCGCAGCCTTGGCCCCCGTGACCTCGGGAAGACTGGTTTCGCGACCGGCCAGCGACTCGCGCGCCAGCCAGGCGAAGGCCATCGCTTCGACGTGCTCGGCGGCGATGCCGAACGATTCGGTGGTTCCCACGTGGCGGGGGGCGAGCTCGGCGGACAATGCTTCGAGCACGGCCTTGTTATAGGCCCCGCCGCCGCACACCACCACCTCGGTTGCTGCCCCGCAGTCGGTTCGAATCGCATCGGCGAGGGTGCCCGCGGTCAACGCCACGAGAGTGGCCTGCACGTCCTGCGGGGCGCGCTCCACGCCGTCCGCCCCTGCTTCGGCGAGGCGCGCGTCGAGCCACCTCGCATTGAACAGGTCGCGGCCGGTGCTCTTGGGTGGCGTACGGGCGAAGAAAGGTTCGGCACGCAGCACCCGCAGGAGTCTGGCGTCCACCCGCCCGGTACGCGCCCACGCCCCGTCGCGGTCGAACGGCCCGTCCCGGTGCCGGGCATGCCACAGATCGAGCAGGAGGTTGCCGGGGCCGGTGTCGAAGCCGCGGACCGGTCCGTCCGGCGGGAGATCGGTGAGGTTGGCGATACCGCCGATATTGACCACCACCCGGTGCGTGTCGCCGCCGAAAAGCGCCGCGTGGAAGGCCGGTACCAGCGGTGCGCCCTGGCCGCCCGCGGCGAGGTCCCGACTGCGGAAATCGGCGACCACCGTCACCCCGCACCGCTCCGCCGTACGCGCCGCGTTGTTGAGCTGCAGCGTCCAGCTTTCCTCGGGGCGATGCCGGACCGTCTGGCCATGCACGCCCGCCGCTTCGACGTCGTCGGCCGTCACGGCGGCACTCCCCAGTACCTGCAGGATCGCGTCCGCGTACGCATCGGCCAGCGCATTGGCGGCCCGGGCGGCACGTGCGAGCTCGTCCGGACTGGGTTGCTGCAGGGCGAGGAGCTCGTCGCGCAGCGGCCCCGCGAGGGGGGTGGTGGCGTGGGCGACGATCAGGCAGGACCGGCCCTGGCGCATGGGGGCGAAGTCGACCAGGACGGCGTCGATGCCGTCGAGGCTGGTGCCCGACATCACGCCGACATAGAGCTCACGGCGCATGCCGGCAAGGGCCTGGCGGCCGCGGACCGTCGGGGATCAGTCGCCGCCGGCCGACGCCACCCGGTCGGGCAGCGAGGCGGCGACGGAGAGTTGCGCAAGGGCCGGGGCGACGCGGGCGACGAACATCGGCTTCTGCTCGGGTGTCAGCGCATCGCCGCGCGGGAACGCCAGGGTCTCCGGATCCCGCTGGTCGTTGTTGACCCGGAATTCGTAGTGGAGATGGGGACCGGTCGCCCAGCCTGTCTGCCCGACGAAGCCAATCACATCGCCCTGCCGAACCCTATCACCGGGGTGGAGCCCCGGCGCAAACGTGGACAGGTGGGCGTAGAGCGTGCTGTATACGCCTTCGTGCTTGAGGTGCACGACGTTGCCGTAGCCGTTCTGAACGCCGGAGAAAAGCACCTTGCCATCGGCGGTGGCCCGTACCGGCGTGCCAAGTGGGGCGGCGTAGTCCACGCCCTTGTGCGCCCGCCACTCCTGCAGGATGGGATGGAAGCGCGCCTGGGTGAATCCGGACGTCACCCGGGAGAAATCCATCGGCGAGCGCAGGAAGGTCTTGCGCAGGGCGGTGCCGTCCTCGGCATAGTAGGCTTCGTAGCCGTCCGCTCCACGCCACAGGAAGGCACGGTAGGTGGTCCCCGCGTTGACGAACTCCGCCGCAATGATCTTGCCGGTGCCGATAGGTTCGCCGTCGACGAAGCGCTCTTCGTAGACCACGGCGAACCGGTCGCCGCGGCGCAGGTCGTGATAGAAGTCGATGTCACCGGCAAAGACGTCGGCCAGCTGGCGGGTCACCCCGTCAGGCACATCGGCGGCATCCGCGGCGGCGAAGAGCGACGAGCGGATCTCGCCGGACCCCATCTTCAGCCGGACCTCGGCCGGGGGCGGGCCGAGGCTCGCCGACAGGCTGCCGGCATCCCGGCTGATCGAGAGAAGCTGGCCGCCGCTGGCCATGAAACGCAGCGCGAGCAAGCGGCCGTCGGCGTCGGTCTCGAGCCGCAACGCCTTACCCGGACGCAACTGGTAGAGGTTGCGCGCGAGCGGGTCGCTGTGCACAAACTGCAGCGCCTCGGGATCGTCCACTCCCATCCGCGCCAGCAGCCGCCCGAGGGTGTCGCCACGCTGGACGCGCTCTTCGCGCCAGTAGCCGCGATCGGAGTCCGCGGCCAGTGGCGTGATCTCCGGCTGCACGAGAGCGCGAATCACGAGCGCTTCCGGCGGCGGGATCTCCAGGGCCGAGTCCGGCGCGATGCCGAACGCCGCCATGCCGGAACCGGCGAGCACCGCCACGGAGAGCCACTGCGTGCGGGAGAGGAAGGTGAGCGCGCGACGGGCGGTCGCGTGCAGTCGTTGGGCTAGAATGAGGGCTTCGTGCACTGGTCCATGCTCGAAAAGCGGGCAAGGCGTCGAAGTCTATCAAAGCCAGGCGCGGTTGGGTGTTTGTCCTACAAACCGGGGCGGCACCGTCCTACCGTTCGCTCCCGTTCCCCTCTCCTTCCTTTCCAGCCCCGCTGCCTCATGAGCACCGACGTCGCCCACCATCTTGCGGTCTTCAAACGGGGGGCCGCCGAGCTCCTGGTCGAGGCCGAGCTGGCCACCAAGCTCGCCCGGGGCGTGCCGTTGCGGATCAAGGAGGGCTTCGACCCGACTCGGCCCGACCTGCATCTCGGCCACACGGTGCAGTTCAACAAGCTGCGCCAGCTCCAGGATCTGGGCCACCACATCATTTTTCTGATCGGCGACTTCACCGGACTGATCGGCGATCCCACCGGCCGGAACGTCACCCGGCCGCCCCTCTCTCCCGAGGAGATCGCCGCCAACGCCAAGACCTACACCGACCAGGCATTCCTCATCCTCGACCGCGACAAGACCGAGGTCGCCTTCAACTCGAAGTGGCTTTCGGCCCTCGGAGCCGACGGCATGATCCGGCTCGCCGCCCGCTACACCGTCGCGCGGATGCTCGAGCGCGACGACTTCGCCAAGCGCTACGCCGGCGGAGCGCCGATCGCCATCCACGAATTCCTGTATCCCCTGGCGCAGGGCTACGACTCGGTGGCGCTGAAGGCGGACGTCGAACTGGGAGGCACCGACCAGAAGTTCAATCTCCTGGTCGGCCGGGAGCTGCAGCGGCATTACGGGCAGGAGCCGCAATGCATCCTCACCCTGCCGCTGCTCGAAGGTACCG
Source organism: Casimicrobiaceae bacterium (assembly GCA_040006895.1). GTDB lineage: Bacteria > Pseudomonadota > Gammaproteobacteria > Burkholderiales > Casimicrobiaceae > CAIWHR01. The sequence continues at coordinate 15,472 of JBDTWB010000054.1, forward strand.
ACGGTGTCAACAAGATGTCGAAATCGCTCGACAACTACATCGGGATCACCGAGGCGCCGGGCGAGATGTTCGGCAAGCTGATGTCGATTTCCGACATCCTGATGTGGCGCTACTTCGAGCTGCTGTCGTTCCGGCCGATGAACGAGATTACGACCCTGCGCGCAGCGTGTGCCGAAGGCCGCAACCCGCGCGAGGCGAAGGTGATGCTGGCTCAGGAGATGGTGGCGCGCTTCCATTCGGCGGCAGCCGCAGAGCACGCCCTGGCCGAGTTCAACGCCCGGTTCCGCGAGGGGGCGCTGCCGGAGAACATGCCGGAGGTCACCCTGGACTCCGCCGGCGCCGGCGTGCCCATCGCCCAGGCGGCGAAGCAGGCCGGCCTGGTGGAGTCGACTTCCGAGGCGCTGCGTCTCATCGCCCAGCGGGGGCTGCGCGTCGACGGCGACGTGGTGGCGGACAAGGGGCGCCTGCTCAAGGCCGGCACCACCGTAGTCGTGCAGGCCGGCAAGCGCAAGTTCGCCCGGGTCAGCGTTCGTTAGGAGAGTAGGCGCCGCGCCAGCCCGGCTTCCGCGGCCGGCCCCCTGACCGGCGCGCCATCATCGCGGTTTGGCGAGCCCGGACAGGAGCGGTCGGCCTCGCGTGGCTTCATCCGCCGATGCCGGGGTTGCCTTCCATGCCGATGATGACCGGCAGGTTGAGCGGTCGCGGGCGGATGGTCTTCTGGGCGCGCAGGTAGCGCGCGACGACGTCCCACACCGGCTCGCCGCCGGTGGCCCGGGCTTCTTCGGATACCGGTGCCCAGCCCGCCACCTTGTACGTCTTCGACGGATCGATCGGCTTGCCCCCGAGGGTCATGGCCGTGATCCGCCCGCCCATGTCGGCACGCGGATCGATGGTGTATTGCAGCCCGCCGACGCGCACCATGTCGCCGCCCTGCTGGTAATACGGATCGGGATTGAACAGGTTGTCCGCGACGTCCTCGAGGATCGTCTTGACCATCGCGCCGCTGATCTCGGACAGGGTGACGTACGGATAGGTGATCGCGGTCTGGTCCATGAGGTGATCGAACGTGATCGCCTGGCCGGGCAACAGGGACGTGCCCCAGCGAAAACCGGGCGAGAAGGCGATCTCCGCGTTCTTCTCGGCCATCAGGGCGTCCAGGATCACCTGATCGAAGGTGCCGTTGAAGTTGCCGCGGCGGTACAGCAGGGCCTCGGTCACGGCGAGCTTCTCGTCCAGCCTGGCGCGATACGGCGCACGCACCTTGGTCACGTGCGCCGCCATTGCGGGATCGGCCGGCAGGAAACGCGAAAACACCGGGAGCAGCCGATAACGGACATCCGCAACCCGGCCACCCTTGACGTCGAGGTCGAGCACTGCGAGGAACTTGCCGTTGCTGCCGGCGTTGGTGACGAGCGTGGTGCCACCGCCATTCTTCACCGGGACCGGCTGCGGTACCCCGTCGTGGGTATGACCGCCGAGGATCACGTCGAGGCCGCGTACCCGGCCCGCGAGCTTCAGGTCGACGTCCATGCCGTTGTGGGATAACAGGACGACGACCTGGGCGCCCTTCTCGCGCACCGCGTCGATCACCGTCTGCAGGGTCTCGTCCTGGATGCCGAACGTCCATTCCGCGACGAAATAGCGCGGATTGGCGATCGGCGTGTACGGAAACGCCTGGCCGATGATCGCGACCGGCACGCCGTTGATCGTGCGCATCACGTGCGGCGGAAAGACCTGGTCCCCGAAGTCTGCCGTTTTGACGTTCTGGGCGATGAACTCGATCTTGCCGGCGAAATCCTTGTCGACGACCTCCTTGACGCGGTCGGCGCCGAGGGTGAACTCCCAATGGCCGGTCATGATGTCTACCCCCAGCAGCTTCTGGGCGTCGATCATGTCCTGGCCCTTGGTCCACAGCGCCGTGGCGGATCCTTGCCACGTGTCGCCGCCATCGAGAAGCAACGCACCCGGTCGGGACGCGCGCAGCTTCTTGACCAGAGTGGCGAGATGCGCGAATCCACCGACCTGTCCGTAGGTCCGCGCAGCGCGCTCGAAATCGAGATAGGTGAATGCGTAGGCTTCGGGCGTCCCGGGCTTGATCCCGAAATGCTTGAGGAAGGCCTCGCCTACCAAATGCGGGGGGCGGCCCACGGCCTCGCCAACACCGATGTTGACACTCGGCTCGCGGAAATACACCGGCAGGAGTTGCGCGTGGCAGTCGGTGAAGTGCAGCAGGCTCACGTTGCCGAACGGGGTCACGGCATCGTAGAGCTTCTCGCCCATTGCGCCGTCGAGGGCGGCTCGACTGTCCAACGGCAGGCCGGCCGCCGCCGCGGCGGCGAGGAGCTGCAGGAAATCGCGGCGGTTCATTGCGGTCCCGGAGGTGGACACGCCGCGCCACTCCCGGCGCGACGGATCAAGGAGAGACGGCGCGCTCCGGAGGGGGCGTGCCGCGGTGGCTACGTCGCTACTTGTTGACCGGCGACTGCGGGTCCATCAGCAACGCCACCACGTCCTTGATCTGCGCTTCGGTCAGGATGTTCTTGTGGCCGAAGCGGGGCATGTTGGTGCAGGCAGCGTACGCCTCCGCGTTGTAGACCTTGCCATACGCGTACTTCTGGATGTCCGGACCGTAGCCGCGCAGCTTGGCGAAGTGGTACAGCGTCGGGCCGATCGTCCCGTACGACACCTCTTCCTTCGTGAGCTGGTGGCACGCGTAGCAGTTCGCCCCGGCCGGCTTCGCGGGGTCGTCCGAATACTGCATGCCCTGACCCAGCTGGGCGATCTTCTCGCCGGACTTCCAGTCGCCGAGATACTTGCCGTCGGCGGGCCACTTGATCATGGCGAGATTGACGTTCTGGACCTTCTCGGCGACGGCGGGCGGGGGAGCCTTTTCCATCGCTTCGCTGCACAGCTTCTGCGTTTCGTCCTGGTCGAGACGGTCGAGTTTGGCCTGGCCGTGGGGCAGGAACGAGGTCTTCATCATGGCAACCGCCTTCGCCTCGACGTCGGCCCCGCCGGCCGACTTGCCCGAGGCACCCCCGGGGTACGAAGCGCAACCGACCAGAATGCCGCCGACCACGGTGGCGGCAGCCATTGCAGTGAAGAGCATCTTATGTCGCATGGCAGTCTCCGTCAGCGCTTGATGGCCGGCGCGTCATACGCGGCGCCGTTGGCGTTGTGCGCCAGGAAGGTGGTCAGCGCAATGGAGGCGTCCGACGTAAACGCCAGGTCCGGGAAGCGCTGCTGGCGGAAGCAGTCGTTGAGCCGCCATTGGAATGTGCGCAGTTCGCCTTGCGACACGCGATAGGCCGGCCACGTCGTGTAGGCCTTCTGCGCGCCCTCCTTGGTGGTGAGGTTCGGCAGATCCTGGAGGCGGATACGCTTGTCGTCGGAGCCGTGGCAGGTGCTGCAGGCGAAGTCGTGCGTGCCGCCGCGGAAGAAGAACATCTTCTCGCCGACGTCGTACATTTCCTTGACCTTCGGGTTATTCAGCGACACGTTCATCGGCACGCCCTTCGACTGGGACGTGACATAGGCCACCAGGGCCTCGTTATCCGAGCGCTTGCCCGGCCCGCCGAAGTGATTCGCAGTGGCTTCCGCATGGGTTAGCCCCTGCATGGTGGTGCGGCAGTACACCAGCCGGGTCTCGAGGTCCATGACCTTCCCGGCATCCGCGAAATACCGGGGTAGCTGGGCGTAGGCGCCCTTGACCACGCCCGGGCCAAGCCCCAGGTCACAGCGCTCGAGGGACACTTTCTTCGGTCCTGCGGGGGTGGTCCAGAGGCCCTCGCCGCGCAGTTCCCAGAGCTCCGCGGGGTTGCCATCCTGCAACGCCTCGCGATACTTGGCGATGCCTTCTTCGGTGCTGCTCTGGCCTACGGCGAGCGGCGTGGCCACGACCGCGGCCAGCGCGGCCGCGAGTGCCGCGCTCCGGCGAGTGATTCGCATGCTGACTCCTCCAGGTTGCGCCGCAGACGCGGCGGACTGCAGTTGCGTCGGTGCCGAGTGAGCTCGGTCTGGTGCTTCCCAACTGTTGCGTGCGGCTGTCCGGCATCGGGCCGGCGCTTTCGGACGACGGTCCGGCGCTCCGACACATCCGGCACACCGGCCAATCGCATCGTACGACCGGGCCGGCATGCGCCGGTCGTACGACCGTCAGGCGATGGTCGCCTCGTCGGTGCGCTTGTCGCCCTTGTTGTCGACCCAGGTGATCTGGACCTTCTCGCCCTTGGCACCACCCTTGAACTTAAAGGACAGGAACGGATTTTTCGCCACCGCCGGACCCCACTGTGCAGCAAGCACCTCCTTGCCGTTGTGGGTCGCGGTGACCGTGGTGATGTGCCACGCCGGGATGGTCTTGCCCTGCGAGTCCTTGCGCTGTCCCGTCTCCATCTCGTGGCTCATCAACACTTTGACTTCGGTCGAGTCGCCGACGACGTTCGCCCGGATTTTCATCGGATCTGCCATGGTGTTCTCCTTAGCCCCCGCAACCGCCGAGCGTGACCTTGATTTCCTTCGACGTCATGTAGTACTTGCCGTCGGCCTTCACGAGTGCGTAGACATTGGAGGTCTGGCCCATCTTGATCCGGGTGGTGATGGCCGGCTCCGTGCCCGCCGGAATGTCGAATGACGCGGCGAGGGTGTTGGGGTTCTTCTCGACCAGGATGGCAATCGACTCGGTCTTGGGAATCGAACTCGAGACCCCGATCGGCACCACCGCGCCATTCTCGGCGATGTCCGGAGTCGACACGAAGCTGATGTCCTTGCTCTGCACCGCCGAGTTACCGCCGAGCGCCTTCACCGTGTCGTCGACCGTCTTGGTGTCGAACGCAGCCTTGTTCCAGTCCGCCGCAAAGGCATCGTCGGGCTTCAGCCACCCGGCCGCTGCGACCAGCGCGAGCATCGAGAGACCGCTGCCCGTCTTGAGCAAATCCCTGCGTTTCGTGTCCACGGATGCTCCTCCTGTAAAAGCTTAATTTTAAACCGATAGCAGCGGATTGGCTAATGCCTTCGGCTGCTCTGCCACAGGCTCACTTCGCACCACCCAGAATCCAGTCGACGAGCTGCCTTGCCTCCAGATCGCTGACAGCCTGCGGCGGCATCGGAATCTGGCCCCACGCACCGCTACCACCCTTGCGGACCTTGTCGACGAGTCCGGCCGCCGCGCCGGACTTGCCCGCATGGCGCGCGGCGATATCCTTGAACGCCGGGCCGACGATCTTGGTCGCAACCGCATGGCACGCGAGGCACCCGGATTTGCGTGCGAGATCGGGCGCCGCCGATGCCGCCACGGCAGGTTTGGCCGCCGACGACGCTACGGCATGCTTGGCTGCCGGCGTGTCCTTGGCCGCCACCACACCGACGCCATCGACCGGCCCGATGGTGCGGGTCTGCTCGGCAAGATTGCCATGCGAGTCGCGGGCATATTCGGGAATCTCCGAGGAGAGCCGCACGCTCTGCACGCAATCGCGCATGCACGCCACGTTGCGGGTGTCGGGCTTGCCATCGCGGCGCATGAAACCGTGCTCGGTGGTGAATCCATCGCGATTGGGCATGCGCAGCTTCGGCAGCGATTCGCGATCAAGTGCGCCATCCGCCGGCAGGATATCGTTCAGGTTGAGGACGTAGGCCGTGAGCGCATAGACCTCGTCGTCGGTGAGGGTCTTGGGATTGGGAAACGGCATCGCCCGGCGGATGTAGTCGAAGAGCGTGGTCGCATAGTTCAACTTGCTGCCGGTGGTGCGCACGGGCTGGCCCGTAGAGAGCGTGCCCACGCCGCCTGCGATGGGAATGTAGTCGGTGCTCTCGCCGAAGGTGCCGTGGCAGCTCGCGCATTTCGCGTCGTAGATCACCTGCCCCTGTGCGACGGTGCCATGGCCGGGTGGAAGACCCTTGCCGTCGGGTCGCACGTCGATGTCCCAGCCGGCGATTTCGCGAGGCGTAAGGGACTTGCCGAATCCGTAGGCGCCGGGAGCCGCACGCGGTGCGGCGCTCGCCACGCCGACCGCGAGCAGGAGCAGGCATGCAGCCTTGGCCGCGGCACGGACCGCGTCAAAGAACCTGGACATTGCTCACTTCCCCGGAAGGCTCGAGGCGCCACGTCTGGATCATGTTGTTGTGATAGATCGACCGCGTGCCACGCACCTCGCGCAACTGGCGGATGGTGGGTTGCACGTAACCAGTGTCGTCCATCACCCGCGACTGCAGCAGCGCCCGGCTGCCATCCCATTTCCAGTCGAGCCGGAACCGGGTGAGCGCCTTCGGCAGGATCGGTTCCTGCAGGGTTGCTGGGCGCCAGTTACGACCCCCATCGGTCGAGACATCGACGCGTTTCACCCGGCCACGCCCCGACCAGGCGAGACCCTTGATCTCGTGGTAACCGCGATCGAGCACCACCTGGCCGCCTGATGGAGAAGTGATGACGCTCTTGGC
>JBDTWB010000055.1:0-21641 GCA_040006895.1 Casimicrobiaceae bacterium
GGTGGCGACGGTGGCGACGGTGGCGACGGTGGCGACGGTGGCGACGGTGGCGACGGTGGCGACGTCCGTGGCAGCGGCCAAGCCCGCGGTCGTGGCAGATCCGTCGCCCTCGATCACGCGGTAATACACGTAGACGGTGGCGGCGTCGGACTGCTCCAACCGGCTCACGCGAGGCGTCGCGGCGGCGCCACCGCGACCGGAAGCGCGTAGGGCAACGGCACGGGCGCGAGTGGCGGGCCATCGAGGCCTCCCACCCGCACCGCGCCCGCTTCGGCGGCGGCCACCTGCACCACCGCCAGCAGGTCGTGCCCCCCTTGCGGGTCCGGCGCCACGTTGACCACCGTGCCGCATGCCTGGTCGCCGAACACCGGGCTGAACAGGCGATCCCCGGCCGCAACCGCGACGTCGGCGTGCCAGGCGTACAGCCGCTCCTTCATTCGACCAAGGTACTGCATGCGGGCGACGATTTCCTGCCCGGTGTAGCACCCCTTGTCGAAGCTCACCCCGCCCAACACATCCAGATTGGCGTTCTGCAGGATGAATTGGTCCTGGGTCGCCGCCGTGATCGAGGGCACGCCAGCGCGAATCTGCAGCCATGTCCAGGTATCGAAGCTGCTGCGCCGCGCGTCCCTGGCAAGGGCCTGCTCCAGCGCGTCGGCCGCGTCCTCCTGTCCCAGGACGACATACCGATCCGGCGCCAGGCACAGGGCTTGGCCGCGCGGCGTCCGCAACACCCCGCCGGCGGCGGGTGCGTCGCCCAGCGCGTCGCGGACCGCATCGGTCGCCCCCGGACCGGCGCGTCCCCAGCGCCGGAAAACGGCTGTGTCATCCGCGAGCGTGACCTTCGAGCGCAGCACGAACATTGCGAGCCGCTTGCGTATCGGCTCCAGCAACTCCGCGGGCAGGAGCGCGCGATAAGCGTCGCCGTCCCGCCACAGCACGAGGTTGGCGAGCATCCGGCCCTTGGGCGAGTTGTAAGCGGTGTGCTGCCAGCCGCCCGTCGACAGACGCCGCACGTCGTTGGAGAGTTGGCCCTGGAGGAAGGCGAGTGCATCTGCACCTTCGAAGCGGATGACGCCCAATGGCGTCAGATCGCAGAGGAAGTCGGCGGAAGCCACTGGCATAGAGCCCGATGAGGTCGATGGCAGGGATGGGGATGGGATGGGCGTCATGGGTAGCAGCGCAGTCGGGGGAAGCCGGGTCCTTCAGAGGGGGCCGCATGGAGTGGACCCGTACGGTGAGCCGGCAAAAATGCTAAAATCATATGTTAGCTCGGCTGCTCTTCGAGCGGCGATTCGCGTGTCCCTTGATTCGGGGGCAGGGGGACTCGTCGCATCCGGAGGGTCCGGGCGAATTCGCAGGCCCGCGCACGTCAGGGTGCCCGGGGAATCGTCGCGTCAGAAGTCGAGACGCGGCTGATCCCCGAGCCGACATGCGGGCCGTGGACCAACCCTGATATATGGAGTGCTCGATGTCTGTCACCATGCGTCAAATGCTGGAAGCCGGGGTCCATTTCGGACACCAGACCCGGTACTGGAATCCGAAGATGGCCGACTATATCTTCGGCCAGCGCAACAAGATCCACATCGTCAACCTCGAGAAGACGATGCAGCTCTACCAGGAGGCGATGCAGTACGTCCGCCAGCTCGCCGCCAACAAGGGCACCATCCTGTTCGTCGGCACCAAGCGCCAGGCGCGCGACATCCTCGCCGAGGAAGCGCGTCGCTGCAGCATGCCCTTCGTCGACTCGCGCTGGCTGGGCGGCATGCTGACCAACTTCAAGACCGTGAAGGCGTCGATCAAGCGTCTCAAGGACCTCGATCAGATGCACCTGGATGGCACCTTGGAAAAGATGAACAAGCGCGAGGCGCTCACGCTGCAGCGCGAGCTCGACAAGCTGAACAAGAGCCTCGGCGGCATCAAGGACCTCAATGGCCTGCCGGACGCATTGTTCGTGATCGACGTCGGCTATCACAAGATCGCGATCACCGAAGCGAAGAAGCTTGGCATTCCGATCGTCGCGGTGGTGGACACCAACCATTCGCCGGAAGGTATCGCCCACATCATTCCCGGCAACGACGACTCCAGCCGGGCGATCCGCCTGTACGCGCGGGGCGCGGCCGATGCCGTCCTCGAAGGCCGCAGCCAGGTCATCCAGGAAATCGTGAAGGGCGGCGACGAGTTCGTGGAAGTGCAGGCCGAAGGAAAGGCCTGACAAAGGTCCAAAGGGCGGCGACTCTCGCGGTCGCCGCAGCCCATCACGAGGACTGCGGGTCCATGGAGCGTGCGCGCTGCAAGGGTTGACGCACGCCTCCCGACGAATCGAGTAACAGGAGCACACAGGACATGGCGGACGTTTCCGCGAGCATGGTGATGGATCTGCGCCAGCGCACCGGGCTGGGCATGATGGAATGCAAGAAGGCACTGGTCGAGACCGGGGGTGACCTGGCGAAGGCCGAGGAGCTCCTGCGGATCAAGAGCGGCGCCAAGGCCTCCAAGGCGGCGGGCCGGGTCACGGCGGAAGGCATCATCGGCGCGTACCTTGCCGCCGACGCCAGGTCGGGGGCGCTGGTCGAGGTCAACTGCGAAACCGATTTCGTGTCGCGTAACGACGATTTCGTCGCCTTCGCGCGGCGTCTCGCGCAAGCGGCGGCCGAGTTCGATCCCGCCGACGTCGCGGCGCTGAACGACGCCAAGCTGGACGGCGGCACGGTAGAGACCGTACGCCAGGCGCTCGTGCAAAAGCTCGGTGAGAACGTCTCGATCCGCCGCTTCGTCCGCATGGAAGGCCAAGGGAGGCTGGCGCAGTACCTGCATGGTGGCGGGCGCATCGGCGTGCTGGTGGATCTCGTGGCCGGAACGGATGCGGTGGGCAAGGACGTCGCGATGCACATCGCCGCCGGGGCGGCCCCCGGCGCGACGCGGCCGGTGTGCGTGTCGAAGGACGAGGTGCCGGCGGATCTGCTCGCGCGCGAGCGCGACATCTTTACCGCCCAGGCGGCGGAGAGCGGCAAGCCGCCGGAAATCGTGGCCAAGATGGTGGAGGGCCGGATCAACAAGTACCTTGCCGAGGTCACGCTCCTCGGCCAGCCATTCGTCAAGAATCCCGACGAGACCGTGGAGAAGTACCTCAAGGCGAACGGGGCGTCGGTGAAGCGGTTCGCGCTGTACGTCGTCGGCGAGGGCATCGAGAAGCGCAAGGACGATTTCGCCGCTGAAGTCGCCGCGATGACCAAGGCTTGATCGCCACCGCTCCATCCGTACTACCTGCCCGAAGGGGAGCACATTCATGACGACCACCGTGACCCCGCTAGCTTCCGTAGTACCCGCTGCTGCGGCGTCCGCCGTGGTGGAGCCGGCTGCGCCGGTGCCCGCCTATCGACGAATCCTGCTCAAGCTGTCCGGGGAAGCGCTGATGGGCGACGATCCCTATGGAATCAACCGCGAAGTGATCGACCGGATCGTGGCGGAGATCGCCGAGGTCGTGCGTTTGCCGGTGCAGGTCGCGATCGTGATCGGGGGTGGCAACATCTTCCGCGGTGTCGCGCCCGGCGCCGCCGGGATGGACCGCGCCACGGCCGATTACATGGGCATGCTTGCCACCTTGATGAACGCCCTCGCGCTGCAGGACGCGTTGCGCCGTGCCGGCGTGCAATCCCGCGTGCAATCGGCGCTGCGCATCGACCAGGTCGCCGAGCCGTACATCCGCGGCCGGGCACTGCGGCATCTCGAGGAAAACAAGGTGGTGATCTTCGCCGCCGGCACGGGCAACCCGTTCTTCACCACCGATACCGCCGCGGCGCTGCGCGGTCGGGAGATGGGCGTGGACATCGTGCTCAAGGCGACCAAGGTCGACGGCGTATACACCGCTGACCCCAAGACCGACGCGACCGCGAAGCGCTATTCGGATCTCACCTTCGACGAGGCGATCGTCAAGAATCTGCGGGTGATGGACGCGACGGCGCTGGCGCTGTGTCGCGACCAGAAGATGCTGCTCAAGGTGTTCTCGATCTTCTCGCCAGGGTCGCTCAAGCGCGTGGTGCTCGGTGCTGACGAGGGCACCTTGGTACATTGCTAGTAGCGATCCGCCGTGGCGCCGCATGTCGCGGCTTCCCACAGGATTGCAGGACATGGTGCATCAGGAGGAGAGGTCATGATCGCTGACGTCAAGAAAACCGCCGAGCAGAAGATGGGCAAGTCCGTGGAAACGCTGAAGCACGACTTCGGCAAGGTGCGGACCGGACGGGCGCACGTGGGCATTCTCGATCACCTGCACGTCGACTATTACGGCTCCTCCATGCCCATCAACCAAGTCGCGAACATCACCCTGGCCGATGCCCGGACCATCACCGTCCAGCCGTTCGACAAAAAAATGGTGCCGGTGGTCGAGAAAGCGATCCGCGATTCCGACCTCGGGGTCAACCCGGCGACGGCGGGCGAGGTGATCCGCATCCCGATGCCGCCCCTCACCGAGGAGCGCCGGCGCGATCTCATCAAGGTCGTCCGCCACGAAGCCGAGAACGCGCGGGTCGCGGTGCGCAACGTCCGCCGCGATGCCAACGAGCATCTCAAGAAGCTGCTCAAGGACAAGGACGTTTCCGAAGACGACGAGCGCCGGGCGCAGGACGAAGTCCAGAAGCTCACCGACCGCTACATCGCCGAGATCGACAAGCAGCTTGCCGGCAAGGAAGCCGATCTCATGGCGATCTGACGCTCGCCGCGTCAGACTCCCGGAACTGCGTCGACGGCATCGCCCGGTGTTCAAGAGCTCCACGCGCGACATTCCCGAACGCGCCGCGGTGCCGCGGCACGTCGCCATCATCATGGACGGCAACGGTCGCTGGGCGAAGCAGCGCCATCTGCCGCGCGTCGCCGGGCATCGTCGCGGGGTGGAGGCAGTCCGGGCGATCGTCAAGGCCTGCGGCGAGCGCGGCATCGGATTCCTGACCCTGTTTGCCTTTTCGAGCGAGAACTGGCGGCGGCCGGAGGACGAGGTCTCCATCCTCATGGAGCTCTTCATGCGCGCGCTCGAGCAGGAAGTTGCCAACCTGCATCGCAATGGCATCCGCTTTCGCGTCGTCGGCGATCTGTCCCGCTTCGACAAGCGGATCTGCGACCTGATCGAGGCAGCGCAACAACTCACTGCCGACCATCGGGGGCTGACTCTCACCGTCGCGGCCAATTACGGCGGCCGCTGGGACGTCGCCCAGGCTGCCCAGCGTTATTTCGCCCAGCATCCGGAAGCGCTGGAGGCATCGGCGCCGGTCGCTCCCGAAGCCATCGAGCCGTACCTGGCGATGGCCCACGCTCCCGAGCCCGACCTCTTCATCCGGACCGGCGGCGAGCAGCGCGTATCCAACTTCCTGCTCTGGCAGCTCGCCTACACCGAGCTCTACTTCACCGACCTCCTGTGGCCGGACTTCGACGCGACGGCGCTCGATTCCGCCGTTGGCTGGTATCGCCAGCGCGAGCGGCGATTCGGACGCACCAGCGAGCAGGTGAAGGCTGCCGTGGAGTCCGGGCGCTGAGCGGCGGCCGCCGGGACGCGATTCGCGCGATGTCCCGCGTCTCCATGCAGGCCCGCCCCTAGACATGCTGACGACTCGCATCCTCACGGCCGCGGCGCTCGTGCCGCTCGTCCTCGCCGGACTTTTCCTGCTGCCGCCGCGTAGCTGGGGCCTCGCCGCGACGCTGGTGATCGCCATCGGAGCCTGGGAGTGGGCGACGCTCACGGCGCTGCGCGGCATGCTGCGCGCTGGCTTCGTCGTGGTCACGGTGGCGACCGCACTGGCACTGCTCTGGCTGCCGGCCTTCCGTTTCGATGCCGGCTGGCCGACCCCGGTCGTCGTGGTGGTGTGCGGTGCCGCGACGGCGTTCTGGCTCGCCGTGGTGCCGTTCTGGCTGCGCGGCCAGTGGCACATGCGCTCGGCATTCGCGGCCGCGGCGGTGGGATGGCTGGTGCTCGTCGCCACGTGGGTCGCGATCGTCGCGATGCAGGCGCAGTCGCCGTGGCGGGTGCTTGCGGCCATGGCCGTGGTCTGGATCGCCGACACCGCTGCATATTTCTCCGGTCGGACCTTCGGGCGGCACAAGCTCGCGCCGGCCATCAGCCCGGGTAAGACATGGGAGGGCGTCGCCGGCGCGCTGGCCGCGGTGGCGCTGTACGCTACGCTGCTGGTCGCGTGGTCGCCCGGCGCGCTCGCGACGGCATTGCCCGTCGCCGGCTGGGTGCTGCTGGCAGTCGCCGTGGCAGGGATCTCGGTGTGCGGCGACCTGTTCGAATCCCTCATGAAGCGGCAGGCCGGCGTTAAGGACAGCGGCCGGATCCTGCCCGGCCACGGCGGCGTGCTCGATCGCATCGACGCGCTGCTCGCCGCGATGCCGCCGTTCGCGGTCGCGGCGGTGCTGCTGGCATGACCACGACGCGGCGCGGCATCACGCTGCTGGGTGCGACGGGGTCGATCGGCGACTCGACCCTCGATGTCGTCGCCCGGCACCCGCAACGTTATCGCGTCGTGGCCCTCACCGCCCGCAACCAGTGGCAGAAGCTCGCCGAGCTCTGCCTGCGCTTTCGTCCGCCGGTGGCGGCGCTGCTCGATGTCGACGCCGCCCGGGCGCTGGCGGATCGGCTCGCGGCGGAAGGTTGCGCGACCGAGGTGCTCGCTGGTCCGCACGGTCTCACCACCGCTGCGAGACTGCCCGATAGCGACATCGTGCTCGCCGCCATCGTGGGTGCCGCCGGCCTCGAACCGACGCTGGCCGCCGCGCGTGCTGGCAAGACCATCCTGCTGGCCAACAAGGAGGCGCTGGTGATCGGCGGCGCGGCGTTCATGGCAGCGGTGCGCGAAGGCGGTGCCACCCTGCTGCCGATCGACAGCGAGCACAACGCGATCTTCCAGTGCCTGCCACCGGACTACGCTGGCGATCCCGCGGCGGCCGGTGTCGCGCGCATCATCCTCACGGCGTCGGGTGGTCCGTTTCGCGAGCGACCGGTGGAGGCGCTGCAGGCGGTGACCCCCGACGAAGCCTGTGCGCATCCCAACTGGGTCATGGGACGCAAGATCAGCGTCGATTCGGCGACGATGATGAACAAGGGCCTCGAAGTGATCGAGGCGCACTGGCTATTCGGCGTTCCGCGAGCTGCCATCGAGGTGGTCATTCACCCCGAGAGTGTGATCCATTCCCTCGTCCATTACGTCGACGGCTCGATGCTGGCCCAGCTTGGTCATCCCGACATGCGCACGCCGATCGCCCATGCCCTCGCGTATCCCCAGCGTGTCGCCAGCGGGGTACGGCCGCTCGACCTCGTGGCGCTGGGCCGCCTGACCTTCGAGGCACCCGATCCGCGCCGATTTCCCTGCCTCGCCCTGGCGTATCGGGCCCTGGAGGCTGGAGGTACGGCGCCCGCCATCCTCAATGCCGCCAACGAGGTCGCGGTCGCTGCCTTCCTCGAGGGCGAGTTGCGCTACGTCGACATCGGCCGTGCCTGCGAGGAGGCGCTCGAACGCGTCGCCGTGCGCGCGGTCGAAGCACTGGCCGACGCACTCGAGGCCGATGCGCTCGCCCGGTCGGCCACCCGTACCTGGATCGGCCGTGCACGAGCCGCGACGCACCCGGCGTGACGCCGTGCACGCGCGGTCCTTTTGGGTCATGATGCGGCGACGCCTCGCGAGCACGTGGCCGTCGCGGGTTCGCCGAACGGGGTTGCGCGGCGCCGACCGTCCCGCACCCGGAGCAACAGGCTGAATGGACATCCTCCAGAAGGTTCTTTATTTCCTGCTGACGCTGGGCCTGCTCATCGTCATTCACGAGCTTGGCCATTACGGCATCGCCCGCCTCGCCGGCGTGAAGGTCCTGCGCTTCTCGGTCGGCTTCGGCCGGGTTCTGTGGTCGCGCCGGTTCCATCCGGGGGGGACCGAATGGGCCCTCTCGGCGATACCGATGGGTGGCTACGTCAAGATGGCCGACGAGCGCGAGGGCAACGTACTCGCGCGCGACCTCCCGTACGCCTTCAACCGCCAGTCGGTGTGGAAGCGCATAGCCATCGTTGCCGCCGGACCCGTGGCCAACCTACTCCTGGCAGTCGTGCTGTTCGCCGGCACGTTCATGGCTGGTGTTCCGGGTCAGCGTGCGGTACTCGCCGAAGCGCCGGCCGGTACATCCGCTGCCGCGGTGGGCGTTCGCGACGGCGACCTGGTCGTCGCGGTCGACGACATGCCGGTGCAAAGTTGGCAGGACCTGCGCTGGCGCTTGCTGGCCGCGTCGGGCGAGTCCTCAGTACCGATCGTCGTCGAGCGCCCGGATGGCAGTCGTGTCGCGCGCAGCCTGGCGCTCGACGCGCTGTCGGGCCAGGACTGGGAAAGCAACTTCATGACGGTGCTCGGTCTGAAGGCCGATCTCGGGCCGCCGGTCATCGACCAGGTGCTCCCGGACAAGCCTGCCGCGCGTGCCGGCCTGCGTTCCGGAGACCGCATCGTCGCCATCGACGGCGAGTCGGTGCGCTCGCCGTCCGATGTCGCCGTGCATACCAACGCGCACGCCGGCGCGACGGTGATGTTCCGCGTCGAGCGCGAGGGTGCCGTGCGCGACGTGCCGGTCGTGCCCGAGGCCACGGAGATCAACGGGCGACGCACCGGGCTCGCCGGAATCCGTCTCAAGGTGGACCCCGCGACCGCCGCGGCACTCGCGACCACGACGCGCTACGGGGTCGTCGACGCGCTCGCCCAGGGGATGCGCAAGACGTGGGAGCTGTCGGTCTTCACCCTGAAGATGCTGGGCCGCATCCTGACGGGCGACGCCTCGCTCAAGAACATCAGCGGGCCGATCACGATGGCCGACTACGCGGGGCAGTCGGCCCAGGCCGGTGCGCTTGCGTTCGTGAGCTACCTCGCGCTCATCAGCATCAGCCTCGGCGTGCTGAACCTGTTGCCCGTGCCGCTACTGGATGGGGGGCATTTGCTGTATTATCTGGCCGAAATCGTCAAGGGCAGTCCTCTCTCCGACCGCGCCTTCGATATCGGCCAGCGCATCGGGATGGCAGTGCTGGCGGTACTGATGGCGCTCGCACTCTTCAATGACTTTTCCCGCTTGTTCTGAAACCGGCCGTCGCCGACCGGCGATGCGTCGTGTGCACCCCGCACTGCGGCGCCTGCCGTCGCTCGTCGCGGCGCTGCTCGCCTCGGTCGCCGCCGCTACGGCGCTTGCCTTCGATCCGTTCGTGGTCAAGGACATCCGGGTCGAAGGCGTGCAACGTACCGATGCCGGAACCGTCTTCTCCTACCTGCCGATCAAGGTCGGCGACAGCGTCGACGACGACCGCGCCGCGCAGGCGGTTAAGGCCCTGTTCGCCACGGGCTTTTTCCGCGACGTGCGGCTGGAGAAGGAAGGCGACGTGCTGGTGGTGGTCGTCCAGGAGCGGCCCACCATCAGCCGGCTCGAGTTCTCCGGCAACAAGGAATTCGACACCGAAACGCTGCGCAAGGCGTTGCGCGAGATCGGCATCTCCGAGGCGCGGATCTTCGATCGTTCCGCACTCGACCGCGCCGAGCAGGAGATGAAGCGGCAGTACATCACCCGTGGCCTTTACGGCGCGCGGGTGACCACCACGGTGACGCCGCAGGAGCGCAACCGGGTCTCGGTGCTGTTCACGCTCGAGGAGGGCGACGCCGCCAAGATCGAGAACATCAACATCATCGGCGCCAAGGCGTTCAGCGAGCGCGACCTGCTGCGCGAAATGCAGCTCACCACGCCGGGCTGGATGACCTGGTACACCAAGAACGACCAGTACTCCAAGCAGAAGCTGCAGGCCGATCTCGAGGCGCTGCGCAGCTTCTATCAGGATCGCGGCTACCTCGAGTTCGCGATCGACTCGACCCAGGTTTCGATCTCGCCGGACAAGCGCGACATCTACATCACCGTCAACATCACCGAGGGACCGCGCTACACCATCTCGGATGTGAAGCTTGCCGGTGAGTTGACGGTTCCGGAGCCGGAGTTGCGGGCGCTGGTCAGGGTCCGTCCGGGCGACGTGTATTCCCGCGCCCGGCTGCAGCAGACCGCCAAGGACATCAGCGACCGGCTCGGGCAGGATGGCTACGCATTCGCCAACGTCAATGCCGTGCCCGAGCTGGATCGGGAGCGGCGCACCGCGGCGTTCACGATCTTCATCGATTCGGGTCGCCGGGTCTACGTGCGTCGAATCAACATCAGCGGCAATACCAAGACCCGCGACGAAGTCGTCCGTCGGGAGATGCGCCAGCTGGAAGGTGCATGGTTCGACAGCTCCCGCATCGAGCGCTCGAAGGTTCGCATCCGCCGCCTTGGGTTCTTCGAGGACGTGAACATCGAGACACCGCCGGTCGCGGGCGCGACCGACCAGTCCGATGTCGACGTCACCGTGGTCGAGAAGGCGACCGGCAACCTGCTCGCCGGCGTCGGATACTCGAGTTCCGACGGAATCGTGTTCAACGCGTCGGTCTCGCAGCAGAACATCTTCGGCAGCGGCAACGCACTGACCGCGTCGCTCAATACCAGCAAGATCAACCGGACGATCTCCCTGGCGTTCACGGAGCCGTACTGGACGGTCGATGGCATCAGCCGGACCCTGGAGCTGTACCAGAAGAACATCGACCCGACGAGTCGACTGGTGGTATCGCAGTATTCCTCGTCGACCATCGGTACTGCCGCCACGTTTGGGGTGCCGATCACCGAGACGGACACGGTAAACTTCGGGGGTCGCTACGAGCACACCAAGCTGACGTTGCTCGACGAGAGCCCCCCGGTCTATCTCGATTTTGCGAACAGGTTCGGGCTGGTCACCGACAGCATCATCGGCACGATCGGCTGGGCCCGTGATACCCGTGACGACATCCTCTATCCTTCGAAGGGCCGGCTCCAGAGCGTGCTCCTCGAGGTCGGCTTGCCCCCGGGTGACCTGCACTATTACAAGCTCAACTACCTCCACCAGTGGTTCACGCCGGTGTACGGCGGCCTGGTGCTGATGGTGCGCGGCGACTTCGGCTATGGTGGCGGCTACTCGGGACGGCCCCTGCCGTTCTTCAAGGCATTCTTCGGCGGTGGCGTCGGGTCGGTACGGGGCTACGAGACGAGCTCGCTCGGTCCGCAGGACATCTTCGGCAACGCGATCGGCGGCCGCCGCAAGATCGTCGGCAACGTGGAGATGTACTATCCGATCATCCGTGGCGACAAGTCGGTGCGGCTCAGCGCGTTTGCCGATGCGGGCCAGATCCACGCCGATGGCAGGCAGCCGCAGTTCGAGTCCTTCCGCTATTCCGCTGGCGTCGGGCTCGCGTGGAATTCGCCCATCGGGCCGCTCAAGTTCAGCTACGGCGTGCCGCTCAAGAAGGAGGTCGGCGATCGCCTGCAGCGCTTCCAGTTCCAGATCGGTACTGTGTTCTGAACCCGGGGAGAGCACTTTGAACCGCCGCATCCATCTCCAGGCACTGCTGCTCACGGCGACCCTCGCGCTCGCCGGCGCGGGAGAGGCCGCCCAGGCCATCGAGTACAAGCTCGGCTTCGTCAACTCGGAGCGGCTGTTTCGCGAAGCCGCGCCGGCGAAGCGCGCGCAGCAGAAGCTGGAGAAGGAGTTTGCGCAGCGCGATGCCGAGATCCAGAAGTTGACGCGGCAGGCGCGTGATCTCCAGGTATCGCTCGAGAAGGACGGCGTCACCATGTCCGAGTCCGAGCGACGCAACAAGGAGCGTGACCTCGCCAACCTGACACGCGACATGCAGCGGTCGCAGCGCGAGTTCCGCGAGGACCTGAATCTCCGCCGCAACGAGGAGCTGGCCAGCGTCCAGGAACGCGCCAACAAGGTCATCCAGCAGATCGCCGAGGCCGAGAAGTTCGACCTGATCGTGCAGGAGCCGGTGATCTACGCAAGCCCGCGCATCGATATCACCGACAAGGTGATCAAGGCGCTCGCCGACAAGTAACTCCCACGCCCGCGCGAGCCGCGGGCATTCCCCATCGCGCACGCAAGGGTTTCCTTGGCTATCCCGCTTGCAGAGCTTGCCGAGCGCGTCGGCGCCGAGCTGCAGGGCGACGGCGATGTCCTCATCGCCCGCGTCGCTACGCTCGAGTCCGCGGGCGGGGACGCGATCGCGTTCCTCGCGAATCCGCGCTATCGCGCCCAGCTCGGTGCGACCCACGCCGGTGCGGTCATTGTCGCCCCCGGCATCGCGGGTGACACCCGGCTGCCGAAGCTGGTGCATGCCAACCCGTATGCCGTGTTCGCCAAGGTCGCGACGCTCCTCAATCCGGATCGCCGGCCGCCTCCCGGGGTGCATGCGACGGCCGTGATCATGCCCGGTGCGGTGGTCGCCGCGGATGCCAGCGTCGGTGCGCACGCCGTGATTGGACCGGGGGCGCGCATCGGGGCGAGGGCGGTGATCGGCAGTAGCACGGTCGTCGGCGAGGAAACGATCATCGGCGACGACTCGTGGCTGCACCCGCGGGTCACGCTCTACCCGCGATGCGTGGTGGGGCAGCGCGCGATCGTCCACAGCGGCGCCGTCATCGGCGCGGATGGCTTCGGGATGGCCGAGGAAGACGGCCGGTGGCTCAAGATTCCGCAGACCGGCCGGGTTGTGATCGGGGACGACGTCGAGATCGGCGCCAACACCACCGTCGATCGCGGCGCCCTCGATGACACCGTGATCGAGGATGACGTGAAGCTCGACAACCAGATCCAGATCGGCCACAACTGCCGGATCGGCGCCCACACCGCCATCGCCGGCTGCGTCGGTGTGGCGGGCAGCACCCGGATCGGCCGCAACTGTCGCATCGGCGGGGCGGCCATGATCGGCGGTCATCTCGAGATCGCCGACGGCGTGACCATCTCGGGCGCGACCCCGATATTCCATTCGATCGACAAGCCCGGCATCTACACCGGGACGTTCCCGCCCTTGCCGCACCGCGACTGGATGCGAATGGCCTCGGCACTGCGGCGTCTGTCCACCCTCGACGCGCGGCTCGCGGCGGTCGAGGCCACGCAGCGCGCCACGAACAAGACAGCGCCGGATACGACGGCCGCGCCAGAGGAGGGGGAGCGATGACGACCGAGCAAGCGGGTGCAATGAACATTCAGGCCATCATGGAGTACCTGCCGCACCGGTACCCGTTCCTGCTCGTGGATCGCGTGCTGACCAGTGAGCCTGGCCGGTTCATCCGCGCCGTGAAGAACGTTACCCGCAACGAACCTTTCTTCGATGGCCATTTCCCCGGGTTCCCGGTGATGCCGGGCGTGCTGATCATCGAGGCGCTCGCCCAGGCGGCGGCGATCCTGTCGCACCTAACGCTTGGAACCAAGTCGGACCCGAAGGCCCTGATCTTCTTCGCCGGCATCGACAACGCCCGGTTCCGACGCCAGGTGGTGCCCGGCGACCAGCTGGTGCTCGAGGCCGAGGTGGTGCGTATCGTTCGCGGGATCGGCAAGTTCAGTACCCGGGCACTGGTCGACGGCGAGCTCGCGGCAGAGGGCGAGCTGATGGCAGCCATCCGCACCACGGCGTGATGGCGCGGGTTCATCCCACCGCGCTGGTCGAGGCGGGTGCGAGGCTCGCCGACGATGTGGAGGTCGGGCCCTATGCCATCGTCGGACCGGAGGTCGAAGTCGGGGCAGGTACCCGCATCGGTCCCCATGCAATGGTCGTCGGGCGGACCACGATCGGGGCGCGCAACCGCATCTTCCAGTTCACCTCGATCGGTGAGATTCCCCAGGACCGCAAGTACGGCGGCGAGCCCACGCGGCTCGCGATCGGCGATGACAACGTGATCCGGGAGTTCGTTACGATTCACGCCGGCACCGCCCAGGACCGCGGCGTCACGAGCGTCGGCAGCGGCAACTGGCTGCTCGCCTACGTGCACATCGCGCACGACTGTGTCGTCGGCAGCCACACGACCTTCTCGAACAATGCTCAGCTCGCCGGCCACGTGGTGATCGAGGACTGGGTCACCCTGGGCGGCTTCACCGGCGTGCACCAGTTCTGCCGGGTCGGGGCGCACGCGATGATCGCGGCGGGGGCCATCGTCCTCCAGGACGTGCCACCCTTCGTGACCGCGGCCGGCTATCCCGCCAAGCCCCACGGCACCAACAACGAGGGCCTGCGTCGGCGCGGCTTCGGGGCCCCGGAAATCGCCGCGGTACGCCGCGCGTATCGCACGCTGTATCGTGAAAGCCGATCCCTCGAGGACGCCCGGGAAGCGCTGCGTCAGCGCGTGGCGGAAGCGCCGGTGATCGGCCCGCTGGTCACGTTCCTGGAAAACAGCGTCCGAGGAATTATCCGTTGACGCCGGTGTCGCCGGCTTTGACGGGGTGTCGTCGATGAGCGGCGCGGTCGATCCGCGCGTGATCACGATCGGGATCGTCGCCGGCGAAGCCTCCGGCGACACGCTGGGGGCGCTGCTCATCGCCGCCGTGCGGGCGCGCATTCCGCAGGCGCGGTTCGTGGGTATCGGCGGCCCGCGAATGGAGCGGGAGGGATGCGACAGCTGGTATCCCATCGAGATGCTCTCCGTGCGCGGGTTGATCGAGGTGCTGGGCCGGCTGCGCGAGCTCGCGGCGATGCGCCGGTCGCTGGCGCGGCGGCTGCGGCAGGAAGGCGCCCGGATGTTCATCGGCGTCGATGCGCCTGACTTCAACCTGGGACTGGCGCGCATGCTGAAGAGACGCGGGGTGCGCACCGTGCATCTCGTGAGCCCATCGGTATGGGCGTGGCGGCGCGAGCGCATCGCCACGATCGCCAAGAGCGTCGACCGCCTGCTGGCGCTGTTTCCGTTCGAGCCGCCGCTGTACAGGGACTCGGGCCTCGCCGTTACCTTCGTGGGTCATCCCCTCGCGCAGCAATCGGCGGACGATGCGTCGCGGCGCACGGCGCGGGAGCGACTGCAGCTCGGCCAGGCGCCCGGCATTGTCGCCTTGTTGCCGGGCAGTCGCGTGGGGGAGCTCGACATGCATGCCGACCTCCTGCTCGACACCGCTACGCTGCTGCATGCCGAGCGCGCGGACCTGCGCTTCGTCGTGCCGCTGGGCACGCGCGCCACGCGCGACCGCTTCGAGCTTGCTTTGCGGCGGCGCACCGACCCGGGGGTGCCGATCACGGTGCTCTATGGCCATGCGACCGACGCCCTGCAGGCGGCCGACGTGGCGCTCGTCGCGTCCGGCACCGCGACCCTCGAGGCGGCGCTGGCGCGCTGTCCACACGTCATCTATTACCGGGTGAACGCCCTCACTGCACGCCTGGTCGGGCGGCGCCTGCTGGTGCCGTGGGTGGGGCTGCCCAACGTGCTTGCCGGAAAATTTGTCGTTCCGGAGCTTCTGCAGGAAAATGCGAATGCTCCGAACCTCGCCCAAGCCGTGCTGAACCTCTACGACGACATGCTGATACGCGCCCGTCTCGAAGCGCTCTTTGCCGACCTTGCGGCGACCCTCGCCGCCGACACGGGCGCTCTCGCCGCTGACGCCGTCGTCGAGGAGCTGGGGCGCGCAGGCGTACGATGCTGATCGTCGGCGTCGACGAGGCGGGGCGCGGGCCGCTGGCGGGGCCGGTCGTCGCGGGGGCGGTGGTACTCGATCCGGGCCGCAGGATCAAGGGCCTGCGCGATTCCAAGATTCTCGCGGCGTCGGCCCGGGAACGGCTCGCCGACCTCATCCGCCGCCATGCGATCGCCTGGAGCGTGGGCGTCGCGGAGGTCGACGAAATCGATCGGATCAACATCCTCCAGGCGACGATGCTCGCCATGCGCCGCGCGGTGGAGGCGCTTGGCATCGAGCCGAACGAGGCGCTGGTCGACGGCGATCGTTGCCCCGCCCTGTCGTGTCCGGCGTACCCGATCGTGAAGGGTGATCGCGACGTGGCGGTCATCGCCGCGGCGTCGATCATCGCCAAGACGACGCGCGACGCCATGCTGGTGGTGCTGGACGCCCGCTTCCCGGGCTACGGCTTCGCCGATAACAAAGGCTACGGGACGCCCGATCACATCGCCGCGCTCAACCGCAACGGGCCGTGCCCCGCGCACCGGAGAAGCTTCGCCCCGGTGCTGCAGTCCGCCTTCGATTTCTAGCGCCGGGTGCGCGGCACGCGCGCCCCACTGAACGGAGTTCAACATGATCCATTGTGTGCTGCACGACCCGAACGATTCCGTGGCCGTGGTCGTCGTCGAAGGCGTCCAGGCCGGCACGGCCCTGAACGGCCTCATCCTCGATGAGGACCGCACCATCAACCTCGAATGCCGGCAGGACATCCCGATCGGCCACAAGGTCGCTTTGAAGGATATGAAGCCGGGCGACACCGTGATCAAGTATGGCGTCGACATCGGCAAGGTCGTGGCGCCGATCCGCAAGGGGGAACACGCCCACGTCCACAACATCAAAACCAAGCGCTGGTGATGCATCGACCGTCGCATACCGCCGCCATGCGTCGTTGGCCACGCGCCTGCGGTGCTCATGTAGGTTCCGCCTACATTCCGCTCCTCGGCGTGCGTCCGCTCGCCTGGCGCCGGTCTGCTCGGTCGCTGCAGGCCATTCTGACGCCCCTGAAGGCTGCGATCCCGGGCTGAACGCGCCCAATTGACTCGAGAGTTCACCATGCAAAAAACCTTCCTTGGCTACCGTCGCGAAAATGGTCGCGTCGGCGTTCGCAACTACGTCATCATCCTGCCGGTCGACGACCTGTCCAACGCCGCGTGCGAGGCCGTCGCCCATAACGTCAAGGGCACGATGGCAATTCCCCATCCCTACGGGCGGCTGCAGTTCGGCCCCGACCTCGACCTGCACTTCCGGACGCTGATCGGCACGGGCAGCAACCCGAACGTCGCGGCCGTGGTGGTGATCGGCATCGAGGAGCAGTGGACCAAGAAGGTCGTCGACGGCATTGCCGCGACGGGCAAGCCGGTGGCTGGCTTCGGCATCGAGCTGCACGGCGACCACGACACGATCATGCGGGCGTCGCGCGCGGCCCGCGAGTTCGTGCAGGCCGCGAGCGAGAAGCAGCGCGAGGAATGCCGCCTCGAGGAGTTGTGGGTGTCGACCAAGTGTGGCGAGTCGGACACCACCTCCGGTTGTGGCGCGAATCCGACGGTCGGCAATGCTTTCGACAAGCTCTACGAAGCCGGCTGCACGCTGGTGTTTGGCGAGACCTCCGAGATCACCGGCGGCGAGGCGTTGCTCGAGTCGCGCTGCCGCAGCCCCGCGGTCTGGAAGCAGTTCATGTTCATGTTCGATCGCTACCAGGAGATGATCAACCGGCACAAGACGTCGGACCTTTCCGATTCGCAGCCGACCAAAGGCAACATTGCCGGCGGCCTAACCACCATCGAGGAAAAGGCGCTGGGCAACATCCAGAAGATCGGCAAGACCTGCGTGATCGACGGCGTGCTCGACAAGGCCGAGGAGCCGGGCGGCAAGGGTCTGTGGTTCATGGACTCGTCCTCCGCGGCGGCCGAGATGGTGACGCTGTGCGCGGCCGCGGGCTTCGTGGTGCACTTCTTTCCGACCGGCCAGGGCAATGTGATCGGCAACCCGATCCTGCCGGTGATCAAGATCTGCGCCAACCCGCGTACCGTGCGGACCATGAGCGAGCATGTCGATGTCGACACCTCGGGGTTGTTGCAGCGCGAGATCACGATGGACCAGGCCGGCGACAAGCTGATCGACATGATGTTCCGCACCGCCAACGGCCGCTGGACGGCCGCCGAGGCGCTCGGTCATCGCGAGTTCGTGCTGACGCGCCTGTACGAGAGCGCGTAACCTGTAGTCTTCGGGCAGCGCCGCCGCGTCGACGGCGCCGTCCCGATGCGCGCGACGAGACGGCCTGTCGAACAAGGGCCGCAGCCGGGGCCCTGCGGGGGCCACCGTTCACTTTCAGGAGGTTTGCGATGGTTGGAACACGTTGGTTGGCCGCTGCGGCAGGCATGCTCCTCTGCGCTGGCATGGCGCATGCCGAGCTCGGCGAAATCAAGGTCGCGCAGCAGTACGGCATCAGCTACCTGCCGCTGATGGTGATGGAAGAGCAGAAGCTCATCGAGAAGCACGCCAAGGCCGCGGGCGTTGACGTGAAGGTTGGCTGGGCAAAGTTCGCGGGTGGCAATGTAATGAACGATGCGCTGCTGTCGAACAGCCTGCAGTTTGCTTCGGGCGGTGTCGGTCCGCTGGTCACGCTCTGGGCGCGCACCAAGGGCAACCTCGACGTCAAGGCGGTGGCGGCGATCAACTCGATGCCGCTCCTGCTCAATACCCGGAACCCGGCGGTCAAGACGATTGCCGACTTCACGGCCAAGGACAAGATCGCGCTGCCCGCGGTCAAGGTCTCGATCCAGGCGGTCACGCTGCAGATGGCGGCGGAAAAGGCGTTCGGTGAGGGGCAGCAGAACAAGCTCGACCCCCTCACGGTGTCCATGTCGCACCCCGACGGTCTGACGGCGCTGATGTCCGGCGCGTCGGAGGTCACGGGGCATTTCACCTCCCCGCCATTCCAGTACCAGGAGCTCGAGAAGCCAGGGATCCACACCGTCCTCAACTCGTATGACGTGCTGGGTGGCCCGGCGACCTTCAACGTGGTCTGGACCACGGCGAAGTTCAAGAGCGAGAACCCGAAACTCTACGATGCGTTCGTCAAGGCGCTCGACGAGGCCATCGCCATGATCAACCGCGACAAGCGGGCGGCTGCGGAGGCCTACCTGCGGATCTCCAAGGACAAGGATAGCGTCGAGGACATCACCAAGATGCTGAGCGATCCCTTGGTCGTCTATACCACCACGCCGAACAACGTCATGAAGTACGTCAACTTCATGTTGAAGATCGGCTCGATCAAAACCAAGCCGGATTCCTGGAAGGACCTGTTCTTCCCGAACGTCCATTCCCTGCAGGGCAGCTGAGATGGGCAATGCGGCACCGTCCTTCGCGGACGTGCTCGAGGCGCGCGGGCGCATCGCGCCGTACCTTCGGCGTACGCCGGTGCTTACCAGCGCTGCGCTGGATGCGGCGACCGGGGCCGCATTGCATTTCAAGTGCGAGAACCTGCAGCACGTCGGCGCATTCAAGGCGCGCGGCGCCACCAATGCCGTGATGGCGCTGGACGATGATCGGGCCCGCCGTGGCGTGGTCACGCACTCGTCGGGCAACCATGGTGCGGCCTTGGCGTTCGCCGCCCGTCTGCGCGGAATTCCGGCCTGGATCGTCATGCCGGAGAACGCGCCGGCGGCCAAGCAGGCGAACGTCCGCGCACACGGCGGCCAGATTCGCTTTTGCGCGCCGAACGTCGCCGCGCGGGTAGCCGCCTGTGCCGAAGTCGAGGCCGAGACGGGCGCGACGCTAGTGCATCCCTTCGATGACGCCCAGGTGATCGCGGGGCAGGGCACCGCGGCGCTGGAACTCATCGAGGACGTACCCGACCTCGACGCGATCGTCGCGCCGTGCGGCGGGGGTGGACTGCTCTCGGGTACGGCGATTGCGGCGCACGGCACCCATCCCGGGATCGCGGTGCATGGTGCCGAGCCCAAGGGCGCCGACGATGCCCAGCGCTCGCTGGCGGCGGGGCGTCTGCTGCCCCAGGAGGATCCCCGCACCATCGCCGATGGGCTGCGCACGTCGCTTGCCGAGCGCACGTTCGGCGTCCTGCGGCGGGAGGTGGCAGGGATCGCAACTGCCAGCGAAGCGGCGATCGTGCAGGCCATGCGCCTCGCATGGGAGTCGCTGCGGGTCATCGTCGAGCCCTCGTCGGCGGTACCACTCGCGTGCCTCCTCGAGGGAACCCTCGATCTCACCGGTAAGAGGGTGGGGGTGATCCTCAGCGGCGGCAACGTCGACCTCGATCACCTGCCCTGGCAAGCCTGAGCCGATGACAATGACCCAAGCCGCCACCCGCACCCAGGCACTGGCCGAGCCGCGCCCCGCCGCCCATCCCGAGGCGGTCGTTCCTCTGCTCGATGTACGCGGCGTCACGCTGCAGTACAAAACCAAGGAGCATCTCGTCACCGCGACCTTCCGCGTCGATTTCCAGGTGTTCCGCTCGGAGCGCTTCATCCTGCTCGGTCCGTCGGGCTGCGGGAAGTCGACTCTGCTGAAGGCCGTCGGCGGCTACCTCAATCCCGTCGAAGGCGAGATCCGCCTCAAGGGCGAGGTGGTCGATCGGCCCGGCCCGGATCGCATGATGGTGTTCCAGGAGTTCGACCAGCTCCTGCCGTGGAAGACGGTGAAGGAGAACGTGATGTTTCCGCTGTGCGCGACCGGCCGGCTCTCGCGCAAGGCGGCCGAGGAGAAGGCACTGGACTACATCGCCAAGGTGAATCTCACCAAGTTCGCCGGCAGCCTGCCGCATACGCTGTCGGGCGGCATGAAGCAGCGCGTGGCTATCGCCCGGGGCATGGCGATGGAGCCCGACGTGCTGCTGATGGACGAACCGTTCGCCGCCCTCGACGCGCTGACCCGCCGCAAAATGCAGGACGAGCTGCTCGCGCTTTGGGACGATACCCACTTCACCGTCCTGTTCGTCACGCACTCGATCCCCGAGGCGATCAAGATCGGCAGTCGCATCCTGTTGCTCACGCCGCATCCCGGAGAGGTAAAGGCGGAGATCAACAGCCTTTCCCGCGAGCAGGCGGCGGGTGATGCCGAAGCGTCGCAGGCGCTCGAGACGCGCATTCACGCGATGCTGTTCACCGATGCGGTCGAGGAGCAGGCGCAGGAGACCGGCCATGAATGAGATCGCCGCACGGCCCGAGCGCCATGTGCAGGAACGGACCGACACCGCCTACGGAGTGGTCGAGAAGCCGCTTTCGCCGTGGGAGCGCATCTTCAACCAGGGATCGGTGCGCAAGGCGCTGTTGCTGGTCGGCCTCGCACTCGTCTGGGAAGTCTATGCGCGCTGGCTCAACAACCCGCTGCTCTTTCCGGCTTTTTCGGCGATGCTCGCGGCCTTTTTCGAGGCGATCGCCTCCGGCGTGCTGCCCGCGCGGGCGATGGTATCCATCAAGGTGCTGCTGATGGGCTACGCGGCAGGCATTCTGTGCGCGGCCCTGCTCACCATCCTCGCGATCACCACCCGGCTGGGCACCGATCTGCTCGAGCTCCTCACGTCGATGTTCAATCCGCTGCCGGCCATCGCGCTGCTGCCGTTGGCGCTGATCTGGTTCGGTCTCGGCAACGGCAGCCTGGTGTTCGTACTCATTCACTCGGTGCTGTGGGCAGTCGCGCTCAACACCCATTCGGGCTTCCTCTCGGTCTCGACCACCATGCGCATGGTCGGCCGGAACTATGGCCTGTCCGGGTTGCGCTACGTCGCGCAGATCCTCATCCCTGCGGCGTTCCCGAGCATCCTGACCGGGCTCAAGATCGGCTGGGCGTTCGCCTGGCGGACGTTGATCGCGGCCGAACTGGTGTTCGGGGTGTCGTCGGGCAGCGGTGGCCTGGGGTGGTTCATCTACGAGAACAAGAACCAACTCGAGATACCCGCCGTGTTCGCGGGCCTGTTCACCGTCATCCTGATCGGCCTCGCGGTCGAGAACGTGGTGTTTCGCTCGATCGAGGCACGCACGGTCCGCCGCTGGGGCATGCAAAGCTAGAACCGATGAGCGCCGCCGGGCCGTCCCAAGGCGCTCGCCCCCTCCTCGGGAGGGGGTGGGCG
>JBDTWB010000056.1:0-21609 GCA_040006895.1 Casimicrobiaceae bacterium
AGGGCTTGCCGTCGACCGAATCGGCGCCGCGCCACGCCTTGTGGATGTCGTCGTAATTGAACCAGGCATTGTCGGTCAGCGCCGCATCGCCCAGGTAGCGGTCGAGGGGATCGACCCACTTGTTGGCGACATACAGCGGGTAGTACATCGGGTCGGCAGCATGGGTCGCGTACGTCCCCGTCTTCGACGACAGGTCGAGCATGGCCTTCTGCCGGATCTGGCCGGGCGGCACCTTGTCGAAGCGCACCTTCACCCCGGTCAGCGCCTCGAACTGCGGCGCCAGGGCGATCAGGTTGTCGAAGTAACTCGCCGGAATCACGGCGACGGTGATCTCGGCGCCTTCGGCCTGCCGCCAGTTCACCTTGGACTGGGTGTACGGCGCGATATCGGCGTTGGACTGGGCATGCGCCGGGCGGAGCACCCAAGGTGCCGCGATGGCCGCGGCACCGAGCAGCGCGCCCTGCTGAATCACTCGCCGGCGCGCCGGTTGCGCGGGGCCTCGTTTCGATAGCTTGCTCATCGCTCTCCTCCTGGTGGTGACCAAGTTGCAGCTCCTCTATCGGCCGATGACCGACTTGCCAGTCGCCGGATACGCGCCGGATACGCGCGCAGGGACCGCCGGACGATCGGCCTGCGCATGCGCGCCGGAACGATGGACCTGCCGGTGCGGCTCACCGCGGTCCTTGCATCAGGCCGCGGTCATCGGGTTTTCTCCCGGTGGACCGGATCGTGGGGCTCCTCGATGCCGCGCTCGCGGATCGCCGCGAAGGGACTGCAGCCCGGGGCGTCTCCGGCCCCCTCAGCCTGGGCCATGAGGTACTCGGGAAACGAGCCGCCCGCATCCTTCTTGCCGATCTCGAACAGGCGGTCCACCACGTCCGGGTGCTTCTCCGCCAGGTTCTCGGCGTCCGGTGCCGGACGCGGCGAATCGTGCAGGAATGCGCCGCGACCATTGATCTTGGCATTGAACCAGTAGTGGTCGTCGATCACGGTCAAGGCGCTGCCCCAGCCGACGGTGACGTGGTCGCGAATCGGTTTGCCGCCATTGAACGCCATGTCGTAGAACGAGATGCCGTCGATGGGCGCCGCGGATTTCACGCCGGTGGCCTCGAGCACCGTCGCGGTGATGTCGTGGTGCTGCACGAAGCCGTTGCACACGGTGCCGGCCGCGCGCTGCTGCGGATGACGCACCAGCATCGGCAGTTCGTAGCTTTCCGGGTCCGACGGATAGCCGCGCTTGCCGATGTAGCCGCGGCGCTCCCACATCGAGTGACCATGATCCGAGGTCACGATCACGAGGGCCTCGTCGAGCACGCCGGTGACCCGCAGGGTCTCGACCAGGTGCCCGAACCAGCGATCGCACATCTCGACCAGACCCGCGTAGTTGGCCCGGGTGCGGTCGACCAGTTCCTTCGGGAGCCACGGCATCTCCGCGTAGGGCGAGATGACCTGCTCGCGGCTGTCGCTGTCGTCATAACGCTTGCGGTAATGCTCCGGCACGAACCACGGCTCGTGCGGATCGAACGACTCCACGGTCAGGAAAAGGCGCTTGGCATCGAGGTTCTGCTCGATCCAGCGGGCCGACTCCTGCATGACCTGGGCGTTGAACCATTGTTCCTCGCGCACCCGGTCGCGCATGTTGAGCAGGATGCGGCTGGAAAACCAGGCCGCACCGAACCCCGGCTGCTCGAGGCCGGTAGCCTTGCCGCGGAGTTCCTGCAACTCGCGCGGCACCCAGTAGTCGATCTCGTCCTGCGAGGGCCAAGGGCCGCTGCGCGCGGCGTCGGCCTCCTGGCCTCGGATGAACGACCACTGGTGGAAGCCGCGCCAGAAATTCTTGGACGGCTTGAACTCGTGATAGAGGTCGGACACGAGGCCCGTGCGAAACCCCGACTGCTCGAAGGTTTCGGCCAGCGTGGTCTGGTCCTCGGGAATCGGTCCCCATCCCGGCGCGATGCCGACGAAGTCGCCCTTGATGTGGCGGAAATCGCCGTTGTGAAAAGGATAGGTGCGCAGCCCTGTGTAGATCGTGCGGCGCGCGCAGAGGGTCGGCAGCGCTTCGGGATAGGCCCGGTCGAAGCGCACCGATTCCTTGGCGAACGCATCGAGATGCGGGGTGCTGATCGCACCCCAAGACGGCGGGGTGCCGTAACAGCCGACCGCGTCGCGCCGCAGGGTATCGAAAATGACCAGCACGACGTGCTTGATCGGCGCCGGGAATGCGCTCATCACTCGCTCCTTCGAGCGCGGCGGTGGGATTCGGACGATGCTGCGCCGCGTCATGTATTCGATTACATATGGTGGCCGACGTGGGGCCGGATTGTCAACGCCTCGCGGCCGCTGGTCTCATTCCGGTGCACGCGTTGGCAAGCGGCCACCGACGCACCGGACCGCCCTGACGGGGCCGCCTACGCCCCGCAGAAGCAGTCGACCGAACCGGTACTTGCCCCGCGTCGGCAGCCGCCGGCGTTCACGCACGTCGAGCCGCCAGCGCTCG
Organism: Casimicrobiaceae bacterium; assembly: GCA_040006895.1. GTDB lineage: Bacteria > Pseudomonadota > Gammaproteobacteria > Burkholderiales > Casimicrobiaceae > CAIWHR01. The sequence continues at coordinate 2,498 of JBDTWB010000056.1, forward strand.
CCTGCGCAAGTTTTGAAATCGATTGCAGGCGGGGTATCCTAGCCGGCATGTGTCCGACCCCGGTCAAGGCCAAGCCGCTGGAACTGCCGGCGCGCTCCAGCGCCAAGGATGTCGCGCGTCTTGCCGGCGTCTCGACAGCGACGGTCTCGCGGGCGCTCAATTTCCCGGAGCAGGTCGATCCGGAGACGCGGGAGCGGGTTCGGGCGGCCATCGACAAGCTGCGCTATGTGCCCCACGGTGCCGCGCGGGCGTTGCGCAGCCACCGCAGTCGCATGATCGGCGCGGTCGTGCCATCGTTCGACTACGCGCTCTATGCGCGCATGACCAGCGCGTTGCAGCAGGTGCTCGACGCGCACGGCTATTCCCTGGTGCTCGCGACCCACTACTACGACCTCGCGACCGAGGTTCGGGTCACGGAGCAACTGATCCAGCACGGCGTCGACGCGTTCGCCTTTGTCGGGATCGACCACGACCCGGGTCTTTTTGCGATGCTCGAACACCTGCAGCGGCCCTACGTGCTGACCTGGGGCGTCGACGGCTCGCGCATGCACCCTTGCGTCGGCTTCGAGAATCGCGCGGCCACGTATGCCATGACCCAGTACCTGCTCGAGCTCGGGCATCGCCGCTTCGGGTTGATCAGCGCCTCGGTCGAAGGCAACGACCGCGCCCGCGAACGCGGCGCCGGCGTGCGGGCAGCGCTCGCGACGCGCGGACTCGGCCTCGATGACGCGCACACGTACTACGGCCCGGTCGCGCTCGCCTCCGGGACCGAAGGCATGCACAAGCTGCTGGCCACGAATCCGCGGCCGACGGCCGTGGTCGCGACCAACGACGTGTTCGCCGTGGGGGCCATGATGGCGTGCCGCGAGGCCGGCGTGGCGATTCCCGGCGACATCTCGATCACCGGTGTGGACAGCACCGATCTCGGCGCCACCCAGACTCCGCCACTCACCAGCGTGCGCACGCCCATCGTCGAGATCGGCCGGGCGGCGGCCCTGCAGCTGGTCGCCCGGCTCGAAGGGGAGCCTGCCATCCTGTTTTCCGAGTTGCCCTTCGAGCTGGTCCCGCGCGGCAGCACGGCACCTCCCCCCCGATGACGATGGCGACCTCCCGTCCTGCTCAGGCGGCCACGCCACCGCGACCACGGTCGCGTGTGATCCGTTCGCTCCATACCATCCTGCTCGTCGCCGCCCCGTGGATGCTGCTGATCGGCCTGTGGTACGCCCTCGACGCCAGCGGGCTGGTCAACGAGGCGCTGCTGCCGACGCCGCACCACGTGCTCGCCCGCTTCTGGCAACTGCTCACCCAGGAGCGGCTGCCCATGGACATCTGGATGTCGACCCAGCGGGTGTTCATCGGCGTGACCCTGGGGATCCTGTTCGCGGTGCCCGCCGGCTTCCTGCTGGGCTGGTACAAGCACGTGCGCACGTTCATCGACCCGGTCATCAACTTCTTTCGAGCGCTGCCGCCGATCGCCCTCATCCCCCTGGTGATCGTGTACTTCGGAATCGGCGAATCCGCCAAGATCGTGATTCTTTTCTACGCGTCCTTTTTCGCCGGAGTGATCGTGATGTACGAGGGCATCGCCCAGATCAGTCCGATCTACGTGCGGGTGTCGCGCACCCTCGGGGCGACCGATTTCGAGATCTTCCGCAAGGTGATCGTGCCCCTCACCGTGCCGCACATGCTGACAGCGCTGCGGGTGGCCCTGGGCGTCGCCTGGGCGACCCTGGTGGCCTCGGAGCTGATCGCAGCCCAGCAGGGGCTCGGCGCGCTGATCCAGAATGCGTCGGCGTTCTTCCAGCTCGACATCATCTACGTCGGCATCATCTGCATCGGCCTGATCGCGCTCGCCATGGACCTCGCGCTGCGCGCGGTCACCCGAAGGCTGCTGTCGTGGCAGGAGCGCATCGCGTGAGCGCAAGCCCGTATCCCGGCAACGCCCATCCCGCGCGTGCCGACACCGCCGTTGCTGCCGCCGCCGCCGGTGCTGCCGAGACCCCTGGCACTGGCGACGCCGCAGGTGCTGACAAGACCGCGGGACTCGCGAGCACTGCCGCAGACGCGGCGCTCGCCGAGGCGGCCGTGCGGATCCGCTTCGAGAACGTGGCCGTCGATTTCGCCACCGCCAGCGGGCCGATCAACGTGGTCGACGACGTGTCGTTCGTCATCCGCAACGGCGAGTTTCTCTCGATCATCGGCCCCTCGGGCTGCGGCAAGACGACCATGATGAATCTGGTGGCGGGATTCGTAAAGCCGACCCGTGGCCGGGTGTTGCTCGACGACCACGACATCAGCGGCCCTGGGCCCGAGCGCGGGGTCATCTTCCAGGAATACGGCGTGTTTCCCTGGCTCACGGTCGAGCAGAACATAGCCTTCGGCCTGAAGCTCGCCGCCAATCGCGTACCCGCGGCGGAGCGCCGCGAGATATGCAAGCGCTACATGCGCCTCATGGGGCTCGAGGATTTCGCGGCGGCCTATCCCAAGACCCTGTCGGGCGGGATGCGCCAGCGCCTCGCCATCGCCCGGGCTTACGCGGTCAAGCCCGAGTTCCTGCTGATGGACGAGCCGTTCGGCGCGCTCGATGCCCAGACCCGCACCCGCATGCAGGACCTGCTCCTGCAGGTGCTCGCGGCCGAAGGCAAGACCGTGATGCTGATCACCCATTCCGTCGAGGAGGCGATCTATCTCTCGTCCACCATCGTCATCGCCACCGCGCGCCCGGCGCGGGTGCGCGAGGTCATCCAGGTGCCCTTTCCCTATCCACGGGAAGAGGCCCTGCACGAAACCGCGGCGTTCAACGAACTGCGTTCGTACATCCGGGACCGGGTGATGCAGGAGTACGCAGCCCAGGAGCGGCAGGGCACCGGCAACTTCAACTAACGGAGGATCACAATGAGCATCGACCGCAGAAAATTCCTGCAAGGCGTGAGCGCGACCGCGGCCGCGGCGGCATGGCCGGGGGCACCGGCAATCGCCCAGGCGCGCAGCAAGGTGAAGGTGGGCTATCTGCACACCCTCGCCGTCGACGGGCAGATCTGGCTCGGCATGCATCGCGGTGATTTCGCCAAGGCGGGGCTCGACCTCGAGCTCGTCCAGTTCACCACCGGTCTCGAGATCTTCCAGGCGATGATCGGCGGCAGCATCGACATGCTGGCGACCGGCGCCGTGCTGTCGAACTTCCCGGCTCGCGGCCAGGGCAAGGTGTTCCTGATGAACGACATCGAGATCGCGACCGCCCAACTGTGGGTGCGCGAGGATCAGGGCATCAAGACCTTCGCCGACCTCAAGGGCAAGAAAATCTCGACCACCACCGGCACGACCGCCCACGTCTTCCTGGACACCGCGCTGCGCGCCAACGGCGTCGATCCGAAGGACGTGGAGGTGGTCAACCAGCGCATGGCCGAGGCGGTGACATCGTTCATCTCCGGCGCCGTGCCCGCGGTCGCCCTGTGGGTGCCCTTCAACATCACCGTCCGCGACAAGGTGCCCGGGGCGAAGAAACTGGTCGACGCCTCGGCGTTCTATCCCCAGGCGGCGATTATCGGCGGCTGGGCGACCCGCGCCGACTACTACGAGAAGAACCGCGACATCTGCAAGCGGGTGATCCAGGGCTGGACCGGCGCGAACGATTACTTCATCGCCAATCCCGATGCAGCGCTGGAGACGCTGCAGAAGGAGTACTACAAGCAGGTGCCGCTGGCCGACCTCAAGGAGCAGTACGCCGCGCAGAAAATGTTCACCTCGGCGGAATGGCGCAAGCTCTACGCCGACGGTACGGTGACCAAGTGGCTGCAGCAGGTCACCGACTTCTTCGTGCGGTTCGCGAGTATCCAGAACCCGGTGCCGGCCTCGCAATACTTCGACGAGAAGCTCTATCTCGAAGCGGTCAAGGCCTGAGTCCGCGCGCGTGCACGCGACCTACGACTACATCATCGTCGGTGCCGGTTCGGCGGGCTGCGTGCTCGCCAACCGGCTGTCCTTCGATCCGACGGTGCGGGTGCTCGTGCTCGAGGCGGGTGGCCACGACCGGCATTTCTGGTTGCGGCTCCCGGTCGGCTACTTCCGCAGCATCTACGACCCGCGCTTCTCGCGGGTGTTCGACACCGAGCCCTGCGAGGGCACGGCGGGCCGCAATGTGCCGTGGCCGCGCGGGCGCGTCATCGGCGGATCGAGCTCCATCAATGGCCTGCTCTACATCCGTGGGCAGCACGGCGACTTCGACGAATGGGCGGACCTCGGTGCAACGGGCTGGGACTATCGCTCGGTGCTGCCGGTGTTCAAGCGCTCCGAGCGCTACACCGGCGGGCCGAGCGAGTACCACGGCGCCGACGGCGAGCTCGGCGTGTCGGACCTCCGCAACAACCACCCCTATTGCTGGGCGTGGGTCGACGCCGCGCAGGAACTCGGCCTGCCGCGCAGTCCGGATTTCAACGGCGCCATGGACCACGGCGTTGGCGCCTACCAGCTCACCATCCGCAAGGGCTGGCGCAGCAGTGCTGCCACGGCTTTCCTGCATCCGGTGCGCGGCCGGCAGAATCTTGCCGTGCGCAGCGGCGCACACGTCACCCGGGTCGTCCTCGACGGCCGGCGCGCCACGGGCGTGGAATGGCTCGAGGACGGCATGCTGCAGCGGGCGCACGCGGCGCGGGAAGTGATCCTCGCCGCGGGGGCGATCCAGTCTCCTCAGATCCTGGAGCTTTCGGGTATCGGTCCGGCCGACGCGCTGCGCCAGCTCGGCATTCCCGTGGTCGTGGACGCGCCGGAGGTCGGGGAGAACCTCAAGGACCATTACCAGGCACGCACCATCGTGCGTCTGAAGGAGCGACGCTCGCTGAACGACGACGTGCGCAACCCCGTGAAGCTCGCGTCGATGGGACTGTCGTGGCTGTTGCACGACGAGGGTCCGTTGACCGTGGGTGCGGGCCAGGTCGGTGGCCTCGCCCGTACCGCCGATGCCCCCGATGCCCGGGCCGACGTGCTGTTCAACGTGATGCCCCTGTCGGTCGACAAGCCGGGCGCGCCGCTGCATCGCTATTCCGGCTTCACCGCCTCGGCGACGCAATGCCGGCCACGGTCGAAGGGACGGCTGCACGTCTGCTCGGCCGATCCGCTGACTGCGCCGCGCATCGAGACCCGCTATCTCACCGACCCGCTCGACCGGCGCACCCTCGTCGCCGGCATCCAGATGCTGCGTGACATCTACGCCCAGTCCGCCTTCCGCGACCTGGTCGCCGCGGAGATGCTGCCGGGTCCGGACTGCAGCACCGAGCAGTCGCTTCTCGATTTCGCCCGGCAGCACGGGGGCACCGTTTTCCATCCCGTCGGCACCTGCCGGATGGGTCGCGACTCGCGCGCGGTGGTGGACCCGGACCTGCGGGTGCAGGGCGTGGATGGGCTACGGGTGATGGATGCCTCGGTGATGCCCGAAATCGTCTCGACCAACACCAACGCCGCCGCGATCATGATCGGCGAGAAGGGCGCCGCCCTGCTCCTGGCGGGGGGATCGCCGCAGCGCGATGCTGCGCACGCGCCCACGCCGGCCGCGCGCCCCTCGGCCGTGGCGCGGTAATGTGGGTAATGGGGTCGGATCAGGTGATCCCGTGAGTGCGCAAACGGCCTGCCCACTGGGCAACGATAACTTGATCTGACCCCATTACGCTGCGGGTCAGGCTTCAGCCCGACGCTTCCGTCATGGCGAGTGACATCCTCACTCTACCCCGACATCCGCCAGGCTGAAGCCTGACCCGCCCGCTACGATTGCGCTGCCATCGTAGTCCGTCGATGTTGCCGCCGCATGACAGCACGCGCATCTAATTTATCGGCAGCATCGACGCCCGGTTGAGGTCGACATCAGACCACCCGCCGCAGCGTCGGATCCTTGCCGCCGACGCGCGATGCCGCGGTTCGCATCCAGGCGGCGACGTCCTCCGGCATCATGGGCCGGCTGAGCAGGAAGCCCTGCACCATGTCGCAGCCGAGCACGCGGAGGCGATCGAGGGTCGCCTCGTCCTCGACGCCCTCGGCGACCACGGCCAGGCCCATGTTGTGGGCGAGGTCGATCGTCGAGCGCACGATCACCGCGTCGCTGGGGTCGCTTACCATGTTCAGGACGAACGACTTGTCGATCTTGAGCTCGTGCACCGGCAGGCGGCGCAGGTAGGCGAGCGACGAATATCCGGTTCCGTAGTCGTCGATCGCAATCTTGCACCCCAGCGCGTGAAGGCGGTGCAGGTTCTCGATGGCATGGCCGGGATCGTCGAGGATCGCACTCTCGGTGATCTCCAGCGCGATCCATCGGGCGGCGCACCCGTGCTGCTCGAGGAGTGCGGCAAACCGATCAGGCAGCTCGCGGTCCATGAGGTCGCGCGCGGAGATGTTGATCGACACGGTCATCGCCAAACCGCCGGCGCGCCACGTGGCGCACTGGCCGATCGCGCGCGTCAGCACCCACTGGGTGATCGCACGAATGTAACCGGTCTGCTCGGCGAACGGAATGAACTCGGCTGGCGGCACCAGCCCGCGCGTCGGATGCTGCCAGCGCACCAGCGCCTCCACGCATAGCTGGGCATCGGCGGTGAGGGAAACCTTGGGCTGGTAGACAAGCGTGAGCTGATCCTGGTCCACCGCCTTGCGCAGATCGCCCATCAGCGACAGGCGCTCGCTGCTGTGCTCGTCGTAGCGCACGTCCCACATGGCGATGCCCGTGTTGTTGCGCTTCGCGGCGTACATCGCCACGTCGGCGTGGCGCAGCAGGGTGGAGCGCTCGACGCCATGGTCGGGGAAGATGGCGATGCCGACGCTCGCGCGGACATCGACGAGATGCCCGTCGAGGGTCATCGGCGCTTCCAGTGATCGGCAGATCGCGCGCGCCACCGCCTCGCCCTGCACGGGTCCGTCGCCAGGCATCAGCACGGCGAATTCGTCGCCACCGAGCCGGGCGACGATGCTCGCCTGACCCTTGACGACGTAGGTGAGGCGGATGGCGACCTCGCGCAGCAAGAGGTCGCCGATCGAATGGCCCAGGGTGTCGTTCACGTACTTGAAGTGATCGAGGTCCATCAGGATCACTGCGACCGGCTTGCGTGCGTCGACGGCCTCGGCGAGCGCTTCCTCGAGGCGCTCGATGTAGAGCGCACGATTGGGAAGCCCCGTCAGCGTGTCGCGGTAGGCCAGGTCCATGATGCGTGACTCGCGCGACGCGATGCGTTCCTGCATGCTCCTGAAGGCCGCCGCGAGATCGCCGAGCTCCCGCGTTTTCGCTTTCGGCGGCGCTGCCGAGTAATCGCCCGACGCGATCCGACGCGCCACGACGGCGAGCTCGCGGACCGGACGGGCAATGCCGCGGGCGATGAACAGGCTCGCCAGGACGGAGATGATCGCCGCGACGGCGAACACCACGGCCAACTGCACCTGCAATCGGCGGAATGGCTCCAGCGCCGCCGATACCGGCTGCTGGAGCACCGCATACACGGCATCGTCGGTATGGGCGGGAAGCGAGATCACCCGCGTCACGACGTCCTCCCCGACCGCGGCGTTGCCCTTGTCGTCCGGATACGCGAAGCGATTGCCGGCGAGCTGGTCGACGAGTGCGGACTGCGCGTCGCGCTGGAGGGTCGTGCCCTGGAGCTTCCACGTGCCGCCCTCGAGGTGGCTGACGAACGAGACGTCCATCCGCATGAGGGCGCGCATCTGCATGGCGATTGCGTTGTCGACCGGGAAGCCGACGGCGATCCACGCCATCGGCTGGGCCGCGAGCACCGGCACGATCACGAGCTGGTAGAGCTGGCCGCGGATCACCACGATCGCCGACGCCTGGCGGCGCGCCTGCGCATCGGCCAGGAGCCGTGGAAACAGGAACGGCTCGTTGACCCCGGCGTCGATGGTATCGGCGATGACACGCTCGTCGAGCCCGATCAGCATGGTCAGGGCGGCATCGATGCGCTTGCCGTAGCTTGCAAGCACGGACGCGATCATGCCCTTGTTGTTGGTCGCGATCGCGTCGCGGAACGCGTAGTCCGCCGAGAGCAACCGGGCGCCTTGCACCAGACGTTGCCGGTCCTGCTCGAGCAGGCGATGGAACAGCTGGTCCCCGGCCACGAGCTCGTCGCCGATGCTCTTTCGCGCGGCCGACACCCCGACCGTGTTGATGACTACAAACGTGCCGACCTGCGTCACCAGCAGCAAGGCCAGGAACAGGGCGACGATGCGGGTCTGCAGGGTGCGAGACGTCATGGGTTGCGGCTGGCGACGGTCATCGGGCTGACGCGGCGAGTCACATCCGGCGTGCCGACGGCAGCAGCGCACCGGTCTTGGCGAAGCACCGATCGTTGGCGGCGGCCGTTCCGCAACAGCGGGTCCTTCCGAATAGGGGCCCGTTCGACCGCGCACGCGGAATTGCGGCCGATTCACCCTTCATTTCGGAAGAGCGCGGGGCTGCGGGGAGTGACACGATCTGCACGTCGGCTGCACCGGCTGGGCTGGGGATACCTCCAAAGCAATTTGCCTGCCCAGATGAGTCTGTGGCCGACGAATTGCTTATGAGAGACATCGACCGACATCCCCTTTACTGAAGTGGTGGCGCTCCTCTCCTCCTTCGTCACCCTTCCTTTTATGACTCGTCGCCGGCGGACACCGGCGATCCGGCCGGGGCAAGAGCCAAGTCGCCGAGCCGCCGACCTGCCGCGCCGCACGCGCACGCCCCCTAGCCGGCACCTTTGCGCCGTTGAGCGCGATCGCCCCCGGCCGGGCTGACGCCAGGCGAGCCTGCTTGGACAAATCGCGAGGCACACGCCTTCCGATCGCTCGTCCGGAACTTCCAGACGCCGCGATGAGCCATAATACCGCATGCATATGCGGTACTGGCCGGCCCTTCCCGGCCCCCCAGCCGTGCTCCCACCCGGAATTCTTCGATTCGCCATGGACCTTCCAACCAAGCTTTCGCTGCTCGCCGATGCTGCCAAGTACGACGCGTCGTGCGCCAGTAGCGGCGGCGCACGACGCAGTTCCACGCCGTCCAGCGGCCTCGGATCGGTTACCGGGTCGGGGATCTGCCACAGCTATGCGCCCGACGGAAGGTGCATCTCACTGCTCAAGATCCTCCTCACCAATTTCTGCGTGTACGACTGCCAGTACTGCATCAACCGGCGCTCGAGCAACGTGCGCCGCGCCCGTTTCTCGGTCGCCGAGGTCGTGCACATCACGCTCGACTTCTATCGCCGCAACACCATCGAAGGGTTGTTCCTGTCCTCGGGGATCATCCAGTCCCCCGAGTACACGATGGAGCAGCTGGTCGCGGTTGCGCGCACCTTACGGGAGGTCCACGACTTTCGCGGCTACATCCACCTCAAGACCATCCCCGATGTCGATGCCCGACTCATTGCCGAAGCGGGCCGCTATGCCGATCGCCTCTCGGTCAACATCGAGCTGCCCACGGCCGCGAGCCTCGGCACGCTCGCGCCGGAAAAGAACATGCACACCATCAAACTCGCCATGGCCGCCATCCGCAGCCACCGCGACGAAGCCGGTGCCGACAAGCGCGCGGCGCGCTTCGCACCCGCCGGGCAGAGCACCCAGGTAATCGTCGGCGCCGATCCGTCCACCGACGCCGCTATCCTCGACACGGCGCAGACGCTGTACGCGTCGTACCGACTGAAGCGCGTCTACTACTCCGCGTTCAGCCCGATCCCGGACGCTTCGACTCGCCTGCCCGCCAAGCCGCCGCCGCTGGTGCGCGAGCACCGCCTCTACCAGGCCGATTGGCTCATGCGCTTCTACGGCTTCGACGCGACGGAGATCCTGACCCCTGAAACGCCGAATCTCGACCTCGAGATCGACCCGAAGCTCGCCTGGGCACTTTCCCATCGGGACCGTTTCCCCGTGGACGTCAACAGGGCCGATCGGGAAATGCTCCTGCGCGTCCCCGGTATCGGCGTGCGCAACGTCAAGCGGATTCTCGCCCTGCGGGGCAAGCGCGCGCTGCGCTACGCCGACCTGGTCAAGTTGCGCTGCGACCTCGCCAAGGCCAGGGCTTTCGTGGTGACCTCCGATTACGTCCCGCGTGGGCCCGAGCCTGCGTCGGATGCTCTGCGCCCGGGGCGCGCCCGGGCGCCAGAGCAGTTCGCGCTGCTGTAGATCATGGAATTTTTGGCATGGCGCGCAACCGCCCGCGCGCTGCTCGCGGCCGGCATCGAGCCCGCCGACGTGCACTGGGCGGGCTCCCACCAGGTCTCGCTGTTCGCCCCGCCCGTTCGCGAGACGGGGCACCAGCCGGTGCAGGGCGGCGGAAGCCCGCGCGTTCCTGCACGGCTGCTGCCGATGCTGGAAGACGTGTTCTGTCACCGTGGCGAGCGCCGCCTGGCGCTGATGTACCGGGTGCTCTGGCGAGCCGTGCACGGCGAGCCGGCGCTGCTCGACGATACCACCGACGACGACGTATTGCCGTTTCTGCAGATGCAGCGCGATGTGCGTCGCGACAGTCACAAGATGACGGCGTTCGTGCGTTTTCGGGAAGTCAGGGGCGACACGGATGGGGAAAAGCGCTGGCTTGCCTGGTACGAACCCTCGCACCACATCCTGCGGCGCATGGCACCGTTCTTCGTGAAGCGGTTTGGCCCGATGGCGTGGACGATCGCGACTCCCGACGGCACCGCGACCTGGGATCGCGCCACGCTGCGCTTCCTGCCGACCGATGCCTCGCATCCGCCACCTTCCGAGGACGCCGGCGAGGACCTGTGGCTGGCGTACTACCGCTCGATCTTCAATCCGGCGCGGCTCAACGTGCGAGCGATGCAGAAGGAGATGCCGCAGAAGTACTGGCGCAATCTTCCCGAGGCGCGGCTCATCCCGGGCCTCATCGCCGGTGCCGCGAGGCAGGCGGGAACGATGGTGGAGCGTGCGCCCCGCGTGATAACGCCACCGGCCCCACGCGTTGGCGCAGCGCGGGGAGCCACGACGACAGCGGCGGAATCGAAGGTGCAGGCCGGTCGCGAGGATCTCGCCGACTGCCGCCGTTGTCCGCTATGGGAGCGGGCCACCCAAGCGGTGCGCGGCGCCGGCCCCGCCGACGCGCGCCTGATGCTGGTGGGCGAGCAGCCGGGGGACGAGGAAGATCTTCAGGGAACGCCCTTCATCGGTCCCGCCGGCAAGCTGCTGCGGCGTGCGCTTGCCGAAGCGCAGATCGCCATCGATCAGGTGTACGTGACCAACGCCGTGAAACACTTCAGCTGGGAGCCGCGCGGCAAGCGGCGCATCCACAAGACGCCCGGGCAACGCGCCATCGAAGCCTGCCGCAGTTGGTTGGACGATGAGATCGCGCGGGTGCGCCCGGCGGTGATCGTCGCACTGGGCGCCACGGCCCTGCAGGCGCTCGTGCGCGAGCGCCTGGCCATCAGCGGGGCCCGCGCGAGCATCCTTCGCCATCATGGCGGCGCCCAGGTCATCGCGACGTACCATCCCGCCGCCGTCCTTCGAGGGCCTGATGCCGCCGCGGGACGAGAAATTCGGGCTGCCTTGGTCGCCGACCTGCGCCGCGCCGCGGCGTGCGCCGGGTATCCATCCCCGATCCCCGAGAACGGCCGCCCGACGCCCTTCGTGTAACCATCGCCAAGCTGGACTGGACCACGCTCGTTCGACGCCCCCCGTTCACGCAGCCGCGCATCCGCATCGCCGATGCCATCCGCGTAGAAGCCGGCCGCCATGGCGCCGGCCTCACGGGTACCTCGTTTCGTGCCCGCTCAAGCCGCGTACCTGCCCACCGCCTTCTCGTTCCACGTGATCCCGTTTCCCGGGCGGTCCGGGATGACCACGTGGCTATCGACGATCGCGAACGGCTCGGCGAGTATCGCCACCGCCCAGTCGACGTATTCCAGCCAATGGCAGGTGGGCGTCACCGCGAGCAGGTGCGCGCTCACCTCGGGGAAGAGATGCGATGACATCTCCATGCCGGCGCCGTGGGCGAGCGCGGCGGCGCGCATCCAGCCCGTCACGCCGCCGATGCGCTGCACGTCGGGCATGACGAAGTCGGACGCTCCCAGGGCAATCGCCTGGGCCATCTGCTCGGGGCCGATGAAGTTCTCGCCGATCTGGATGGGTGTCGCCACCGCCGCGGCGACGCGCGCGCAGCCCTGCAGATCGTCGGCGCGCACCGGTTCCTCGATCCAGAGGAGCCCGCCTTCCTCGTCGAGCATCTGCCCGCGACGGATCGCCTCGCTGACGGTCAGTGCCTGGTTGAAATCGCACATCAGCGTCACGTCCGGACCGATCGCGTCTTTGACGGCGCGCACCGCGGCGACGTCATCGCGCGCGTCCGATCGCCCGAGCCGGACCTTGAGGGCGTTGAAGCCCTCCTTCAACAGGCCCGCGGCTTCCCGCGCCAGGTCGTTCGGCGCCATGATGCCGAGCCCCTTGGAGTTGTAGGCGCGCACCGGCCGCGGCGTGCCGCCCAGCACCCTGACCAGCGGCTGGCCGAGGTACTGGGCATGCGCATCCCAGAGCGCCATGTCCAATCCCGACAGCGCCAGCAGCACCATGTTGTGCACGCCGAACAGCGCGTACTTCTGCCGGATCTTGCGATCGATGTCGAACGGCGACAGGGCATCACCTTCCACCATGGCGCCCATCGCTTCGATCAACGTCGCGATCGGGCGCAGGTTCGCCGGTGAGAATGCGACGACGTAGGCGTGACCCGTCACGCCGTCCGATGTCGCGACGTCGATCAGCACCAGCGACGCGGTGCTCAGCACGCCGTTGCTGGTCTGGAGCGGAAGGGGCATCGGGGCACTGACCGCGCGCAACCGGACGTCGCGCACGGTGGGAATCACGGTTGACATGCTTGCAGCTCCTGGGATCTGGTCGTCTCACAAAACTACCGGGAACGCGGGACGGGTGGCGGCGGTTACCCGCCGATGCAGGCGACCGTGGCGCAGGCCCGGCGCACACGCCGGCCTTGCACCCGCACGGACCGATGCTCCGTTCTGGTTCGTCATTCGATGCGTCCGTCGCCTTCCTGCACGCGCCGTCGGGCACGCAAAGGCATATTATCCCCGGACCCACCGACACGCACCGGAAGCCATGCCCGACGAACACCCCCGCACCCCGCCGACGATCGGCGAATCTCCCGCGAACGCCAAAGACCAACCGTTGCGGGACGATACCCGTCTCCTGGGCAACCTGCTGGGCACCGTATTGCGCGCGCAGACCGGCGACGACGGCTTCGAGCGCGTCGAGTCGATTCGCCAGACGTCGGTTCGCTTGCATAGGACCGACGACGCCGAGGAGGTCGCCGTCCAGGCGGAATTGCACGCACGTCTCGACGCCCTCGATGTCCGCGAGACACTCACGGTGGTACGCGCCTTCAGCTATTTCTCGCTTCTTGCCAACATCGCCGAGGACGTCCACCAGAACCGCCGCCGGCGTGCGCATCGCGTCGCCGGTGATCCGTCGCCCCCCGGCAGTGTCGCGCGCGCGCTGTCGCATCTGCGGGAACGGCACGTCGCTGCACACGACATCGAAACGCTGCTGGGGCATGCGCTGGTCAGTCCGGTGCTTACCGCACACCCGACCGAGGTCCAGCGCAAGAGCATCCTGGAATGCCAGGGTGCGATCGCGTCCCGGCTTCAGGCGCGCGAGCGGGCGCAGCAGCTAGGCGAGCCGGTCGACGGGTTCGACGCTGATCTCGAGCGCCTGGTGCTCACCCTCTGGCAAACGGCTGCCCTGCGCCTGGCGCGGCTGCGGGTGATCGATGAGATCGACAATGGCCTGACGTTCTACCGCTCGACGTTTCTAACGGCGCTTCCCCGCATGCACGCTGAGCTCGAGGACGCCCTGCGCGAGTACCCGGGGTTCGCCGCCAATGCCGCGCTCCCGGCCATCATGCGAATGGGATCGTGGATCGGCAGTGACCGGGACGGGAATCCGTACGTCACCGCGGACGTGCTCGAGGCCGCGAGCCGGCGGCAGGTCGAGGTCGCACTGCGGCACTACCTCGACGAGGTACACGCCCTCGGCCGCGAGCTTTCGATCTCGACGCGCATCGTGCAGCCTTCCGCCGCGCTCGAGCAGCTGGCAGCCGCGGCGGGCGACGCGTCGCAGTTCCGGCAGGACGAGCCCTACCGCCAGGCCCTCGTCGGCGTGTATGCACGGCTCGCGGCCACGCTCACCGACCTCACCGGCCTCGCCCCGGAACGCGAGCCCAGGGTCGCCCGGCCGCGCTATCACGATGTCGACGAGTTCGCGCAGGACCTCGCCGTGATCGCCGGCTCCCTGGAGAGCCACGGCTCAGCCAAGCTCGCCGATGGCCGGCTGCGCTCGCTCCGCCATGCCATCGCCATTTTCGGCTTTCATCTTGCCGCCCTCGATCTGCGCCAGAACGCGATGGTGCACGAGCAGGTCGTAGGCGAACTGCTCGCGCGTGTCGGCGTGCTCGACGACTACGCGGGAGCGGACGAGGCACAGCGAGTCGCCGTGCTCACGCGGGAATTGGCGAGTCCGCGTCCGTTGCTGTCACCCTACATCGAATACAGCGACGTGACCAATTCGGAGATCGCGATCCTGCGCGTGGCGGCGGGCATCCACCGAACCCTCGGCGCCGACGCGTTGCACACTTACGTCATCTCCAAGTGCGAGTCGGTTTCGGATCTTCTCGAAGTCGGCGTGCTGCTGCGCGAGGTCGGGCTGCTCGCCTACGCGCCCGGACCCACCTGTCACGTGGACATCGTGCCGCTGTTCGAGACTATCGCCGACCTCGGTGCGAGCGAGACCACCATGCAGGCCGCGTTCGCGCATCCGCTATACCGGTCGTGGGTGGCGAGCCGGGGCGATGCGCAGGAAGTGATGCTCGGCTATTCGGACAGCAACAAGGATGGCGGCTACGTCACATCCAACTGGTCGTTGTACGAGGCCGAGCGGGCGCTGGTGCGGCTCTTTGCCGTGCAGGGCGTCCGCCTGCGCCTGTTCCATGGCCGCGGCGGGACCGTCGGCCGCGGCGGCGGGCCCGCCTACGACGCCATCCGTGCCCAGCCGCCCGGCAGCGTCGCGGGCGCGCTGCGGATCACCGAGCAGGGCGAAATCATCGCCAGCAAGTATTCCGATCCCGAGCAGGGCCGCCACAACCTCGAGATCCTGCTTTCGGCGGTCATCGAAGCAAGCCTCCTCGATGCCGACGAGGACCAGGGCGATCCCGGTCACCACGAGGTGATGCGCGCACTTTCGAAGCACGCATTCGGCGCCTACCGCGCCCTCGTCTATGACGATCCGCATTTCGCCGATTATTTCCACGCCACCACGCCGATCAGCGAGATCGCCGAGCTCAACATCGGCAGTCGTCCGGCCTCGCGCACCGGCTCTCGCAAGATCGAGGACCTCCGCGCCATTCCCTGGGTGTTCAGCTGGGGATTGTGCCGCCTCATGCTGCCCGGCTGGTACGGCTTCGGCACCGCGGTGGACGCCTGGCTGCACGAGCATCCCGACGGCCTGGCAGACCTGCGGACGATGCACCGCACCTGGCCGTTCTTCCGGGCTTTCCTGTCGAACATGGACATGGTGCTGGCGAAGAGCGATCTCGGCGTGGCGTCACGCTATGCCGAGCTCCACCCCGATCGGGTGCAGCGCGACCGGATCTTCGGCGAGATCGCACGCGAGCACGCCCGCACCCTTCGCCACGTGCTGGCCATCACCGAACACGATACGCTGCTCGCCGACAATCCCACGCTGGCCCGCAGTATCCGCAATCGCTTTCCGTATCTCGATCCGCTCAATCACATCCAGGTGGAGCTGCTGCGGCGCCTGCGTTCCGGGCAGACCGACGAGCGCACCAAGCGGGCGCTGCATCTCACCATCAACGGCCTCGCCGCCGGCTTGCGCAACAGCGGGTGACACACCGCGCGGCGGCGACGCGCCTATGCCAATGCCAGGCGCAGGCCCTGGCGAACCCGCGAGCACGCGCGCCTTAACCCTCTACGCGACACTGGTGCTTCGCGGCCGGAGGCCCGGACGCGATCCGGTTCTTGGTCCCGCAATCAGGCGCGGGGGTGCGCGAACCCGGTCATTGCACTGGCCAGTGCGAGCGCCGACCCAGGCAGCCGCTCACGGCCCCACGGGCGAACCGGGCTCGCTGGTATGCTCTTTCCGTGCAGATTCAAGTTCCCGATCCTGCCTATACGGGCTCCGAACGGGCCCGCGACAATTTTCGCCTTGCTGCCCAGCTATCGCTCGGTTTCGCCGCACTGACGTGGTTCATCCAGTTGTCGAACTGGATGCTCGACCTGGGGCCCGAAACCCTCGGCGTGCGACCGCGCACCTTGTCCGGTCTGCTGGGCATCCTGTTCGCGCCGCTCTTGCACGGCGGCTTCGACCATCTGATCGCCAACTCTCCACCGCTGGTCGTGCTGGGAACCGCGATGCTCTACCTCTATCCCCGGTCATCGCTGCGCGTGTTGCCGGCGGTCTACCTCGGACCGGGCGTCGCGGTCTGGCTCCTTGCGCGCGGGTCGGTGCATGTCGGCGCGAGCGGCATCGTCTACGGTCTCGCGGCCTATCTCTTCGGGGCAGGATTGTTGCGGCGCGACCGTCGGGCCATTGGCGCCGCGTTGCTGGTGTGTTTCATGTACGGCGCCCTGGTCTGGGGTGTACTCCCAATCGAACCCGGCGTGTCGTGGGAGACGCACCTCGCGGCAGCGGTGATCGGTCTCCTTCTCGCCGTCGCCCTGCGTCGGCACGACGTTGCGCCACGACGACGGTACTCATGGGAGGACGAAAGCGAAACCGATGTTCCCGACGCCAACGGCGAGTCCGGCGCCTTTGGCCGACCCGGCGATCCCGGTATCCCGCGTGATGCGACCCGCGAGCCCGACCGGGCTGCCACCGCCGCCGGGGCTGGCGTTCCAGGCGAAGCTGCAGGCGTCCCCGCACCGCGCGACCGGTCCGACCCGTCATGAGCGCTTCGGCGCGCGAGCGGTCGCCGGCGGTACTCCTCGTAGCGGGGCACCGCCGGTGCACGACTGGCGCCAGAACCCGCGGCTTCGCACGCGGCGCGCCCAAGGTCAGGCCGAACCGCGGCTCAGGCGAATATCACGTCCGGGGTGACCGTGGCCGCTGCCGGGGCAGGGCCCGGATCGCAGCCGCGCAGAGCGCCCGCAAGGCACGCAGCGCATTCGCCAGAAGGTCGGTGGCCCGATGGCGTGGCGCCACGTCGCCGTCCGGCTCCGCGGAGTGCCGGGTACCGGCTGTTGCGGGTGCCGCCGGCAGCATGAGTCCATTCAGCATGACGAGCCTTTCACGAGCGAGAACCGGTACCATCGTGGCTGTCGTTCGGCGTACGCTGCGATGACAGTGGCAAGCAGGCAGGAGCGCTCATCGTCAGGTTCGCCGGTGCCGGCCGTGAAAGCGTCGTCGTCCGGCGCTGCGTCGCACGACCCACGCCGACAGCTCCCGCCAGTCGGCGCCCATCAAGAGGATCGCGGCAACGCAGAGTGTCACCACGACCAGCACCCACGCGAGGATCAGCAGGAGATCGAACCAGCCCATGCGTGCCTCCTCCTTCGCCGATGCGCAGATCGGGAATGCGCCCGACTCGCGTTAGTGCAGCACGTGGCCGAGGTCGAGCGATGCGCTCACGGCACTGAACAGCCGTTCCACGTCGGGATGTCCGCGGCCGAACCGCAGCGACAGCGCGGCGAGCGCCAGGATCGAGCTCGACAGCGCATTGGAATCGATCGCATCGATGGGACCGTGCAGGTCGTACGTGCGGCTTGCGCGGCGGTCGAGTTCCCAGGCGATCGCATGCTCCAGCCACAGCATGAGACCGGGAGCGACCGCAGTCGGCTCCAGCGCCACCGCGCGCAGGGCGCGCAGCTGGGGCACGGTCAATGCGGCGAGCGCACCTCGTACCCCGTCGAGGGAAACGCCTCCGGTACTGCGCCCGGGGTCGTACAAATCGGATCGGTTTTCCACTACCGCGCTCATTGATTCGACCCTTGTCTACGTGGGTCTTCGGGACGACAGCGAAATGCGTGCCACGATCGAATCGTCATGTGCGAAGCGCGCGCGAACGGTGCGACGATCACGGCCTCGATCCGGCGTGATCCCTCGTGCACGACACGCCCGCCGCGCCCTGCTTCGCTTCGAGCTCCGCGTGATTTCAACGGGGTACGATGCGAGCCGGTCGCACGGCGACCCGACCGCAACGTCCGTGCGGAGCCGCTACGACGCTTCGCATCGACGCCCGGGCGGTACGAGCTGTAATCTACCAAGCGCGTATCCGGAGGTGCACGGTCCTGACGCGCCGGGTCATGTAGCAACCCGGCCCGCGGTCCGAAGAGGAGGGATCGGCCGATGATCGTTCACCTCGTCGACGGCACCTATGAGCTGTTCCGGCACTTCTACGGCCTGCGTCGATTTCATAAGAGCAAGGATCCGCCGTACGGCGCGGTTGTCGGGGTGCTCCAGACGGTGCTGCAGATGCTCGAGAGCGGTGCGTCACACGTGGGCGTGGCGACCGATCACGTCATCGAGTCGTTCCGTAACCGCCTGTGGGCCGGCTACAAGACCGGCGCCGGAATCGAGCCCGCGTTGCTGGCTCAGTTCCATCCCCTGGAGGAGGCGCTGGCGGCCATGGGAATCGCGGTGTGGCCGATGGTCGAGCTCGAGGCCGACGATGCACTGGCGTCGGCGGCACACCGCGCCGACGCGGACGAGCGGGTGGAAAAGGTCGCCATCTGGACCCCGGACAAGGACCTCTCCCAATGCGTGCGCGACGATCGCGTGGTGCAGATCGACCGGCGTGGCAACAAGATCCGCAACGAAGCCGGCGTCGTCGAGAAATTCGGCGTCGGTCCCGCGCTCATCGCCGATTTCCTGGCATTGGTCGGTGACGCCGCGGACGGCTATCCGGGCATCGGCGGGATCGGCGCCGTCACCGCGGCCCGGTTGTTGAACAAACACGGTCCGCTCGAGGATTTTCCGGACAGCGTGCTCGGCGAACAACGTGCGCTGGCACTGCTGTTCAAGGACCTCGCCACCCTGCGCACGGATGCAACGCTGTTCGACGACGTCGACGCGCTGCGCTGGCAAGGTCCCACCCAAGCCCTGGCCGCATGGGCGGCACGGATGGAGGC
>JBDTWB010000057.1:0-21547 GCA_040006895.1 Casimicrobiaceae bacterium
CCCGAGATGTTGATCGGGTTGTAGCGCTTCATGTTCTTCGCGCAGTAGGTGATGCAGTCGCGCACGATGCGCACCGACGGCGCGATGGGAAACACCCACTCCTTCTGCGCCTGGTACTCCTTGAGGATGTCGGCCTGGATCGTCCCGGACAGCTTGTCGAGGTCGTAGCCCTTCTTCCGGGCCAGGGCGACGTACATCGCCAGCAGGATCCAGGCGCTCGGGTTGATGGTCAACGATACCGAGATCTTCTCGAGATCGATGCCGTCGAAGAGATGCTCCATATCCGCGAGGGTGTCGATGGCCACACCCTCGCGCCCGACCTCGCCCTCGCTCATGGGATGGTCGCTGTCGTAGCCCATCAGGGTCGGCATGTCGAAGTCGGTCGACAGCCCTGTCTGGCCCTGCGCGACCAGGTACTTGAAGCGCTTGTTGGTGTCCTCTGCGGTCCCGAAGCCGGCGATCTGGCGCATGGTCCACAGCCGGCCGCGGTACATGGTCGGATACGGGCCGCGGGTGAACGGGTACTGTCCCGGCAGGCCGATATCGGCCAGGGGGGTATCGGCGATGTCGAGCGCGGTATAGGTACGCTTGAGCGGAAATCCACCGAGAGTCTCGAACGTCGCCTGGCGCTCCGGCGCTTTCCTGATGAAACCCGCCACCTCCTGGCGTTCCCAGGACTCGACCTGCTCCTGCAGCGCCGACAGCGCCTTCGGGTCCAGGGCGGCATAGCCGCGTTGCGTGGTTCCGGTCATGCGTCACCTCCAATGTGCATCTCGGTACGAATGTGGGAAAGCAGTCGGGTCGCGGCCCCGTGGGGCGACAGCGACCTCGCCGCCACCTGCTCGAGCAGGGCGGACACCTTGCCGTCGCGGTGGCGCTGGAACTCGGCACGCAGGATGTCCTCCCCTGCCTTCAGCAGCCGCCGCTCGTAGATCGCGGTGCGTCGAGCCCGGATTGCGCCCGTGTCGGCGAGGTACCGGTAGTGGCGATCGATCGCCGCGACCAGCTCGGCGACGCCCTCGTCCCGGACCGACGCGGTGGCCACGACCGGCACCCGCCAGGGGTCCCCCGCGCTGCCTTCGCCGCCGCCCATGCCGCCGACAGCGAGCCCGAGGCCGAGCATGTTCTTGAGCTCGGCAATGGTCTTGTTCGCATCCGGCCGGTCGCACTTGCTGACCACGTGCACGTCGGCGATCTCCAGGATGCCCGCCTTGATGGCCTGGATGTCGTCGCCGAGCCCCGGTGCCGAAACCACGACCGTGGTATGCGCCGCGCGCGCGATATCGACCTCGTCCTGGCCGACGCCGACGGTCTCGATCACCACCACGTCGTAGCCGGCGGCGTCGAGGACGTCGACCGCGTCGAGGGTCCCGCTCGCGAGGCCACCCATCGACCCTCTGGTCGCCATGCTGCGAACGTACACGCCGGGGTCGCCCGCGAGCTCGCTCATGCGGATGCGATCGCCGAGGATCGAGCCTCCCGAATATGGACTCGACGGATCGATGGCCACGATGGCGACCCGGCGGCCGCTCGCCCGGATCACCGCGGCCAGCTTGGCCACCAGAGTCGACTTGCCGCAGCCCGGCACGCCAGTGATACCGACGATGTGGGCATTGCCGGCGTGCCGAAACACCTCGTCGAGGGCCGGCCGGGCTTCGGCGCTGCCCGTTTCCGCCCGCGTCAGCAGCCGCGCAATCGGCCGCACCTCGCCCTTCAGCACCCCGGGCACGAGTTCCGTCGACGGGATGTACGGCACTTACGCCTTTCCCGACTGGGTCAGGCGCGCATTCATGTCGCGGAATACCTCGCGATCATCGACCACCCGCCGGGCCTTGAAATCGGTGCGCGGGAAGGTGCCCGGCGGCACGACCTCCACCTTGGCCCGCAGGCCGAGCATCTTCTGCAGCTTGGTGGCAGCCTCGGTGCGCAAGGCGGCCAGGGCTTCGGTCGACTTGCGCATGTGTTCGGTCGACGCCTCGACCCGCACCAGGAGCTCGTCCATCGCACCGTCGCGGGAAATCACGATCCGGTGCTCGCCGCCATAACCATCGAGCTGGTTCATCACCGCGTCGACCTCGCTCGGATAGACGTTCTCGCCACGAATCGTGAACATGTCGTCGATGCGCCCGAATATCCCCTGCGGCAAGCGCGGATAGGTCCGCCCGCACGGGCTCGGGCCATCCTCCCACAGGGTCAGATCCCCCGACATGAGCCGGATCATCGGCTGGGAGGTTCGCTCCAGGTGGGTGTAGACCGGCGTGCCCCGCTCGCCGTAGGGCACGCGCCGGAAGGTGTTGGGGTCGCAGACCTCGGTATAGACGACGTCCTGCCAGCACAGCATGCCGTCGGTTTCGGCCGTGCCGCTCACGTTCATGAAGGGCGTCATTTCCGCCATGGAGCCGCAGTCGATCACCCGGGCGCCGAACGCCGAGGCAATGCGGTCCCGTACCCCGGGCACCGACGCACCCGGCTCGCCGGAGAAGAACAGCACCTCGAGTCCGAAGTCGCGCGGGTCGTAGCCCTCGGCCTGGGCGACCTCGGCCAGATGCAGTGCGAACGATGGCGTGCCGTAGAACGCCTGCGGTTTGGTCGAGTCGAGCCACATCGCCGCGCGGGCGGTCATGCCCGGGGCACCGGCCCCGAAGGGGAACGCCTTGCAGTACAGGCGCTCGGCACCGGCAAGCGCACCCCAGGATCCGAGGTACAGGCTCAGGATCGCGCCGACGAATACGGTGTCGCCAGGACGGATGCCCATCGCCCACATGATCCGCGCGTGCGCATTGGCGATCGCATCCCAGTCGCCGCGCCCGATCGCGAACGCGGTCGGCCGGCCCGTCGTGCCCGACGTGCCATGGATGTGAAAGACCTCACGGTCCGGGATGCACAGGTAATCACCGAACGGCGGATGGCTGGACTGCGACGCTCGCAGGTCCGGCTTGGCGATCACGGGAACCTTGGTCTCGAAGTCTTCCAGGGAGCGCAGGTGGTCGGGATGGAAGCCCGCCGCATCCCATTTGTCACGATAGAAAGGCGAGTTGGCCCACGCGTAGCGCGTGACCTCCTTGAGGCGTTCGAGAATCGCCTTCTCGCGGTCGCCGGCGGGCATCGTTTCGCGCCGGGGAAACCAGTAACGCGAACCCTCGGGCGGAAAATAATCGGCGTCGTACCGCGGCGGAAATGACCATTGCTCCATGGATTCCTCCATCAGCGCGCGCCGCGCTCGGACACCACCCGGCGGACCATCGCAACGATCGCGTCCGGAGGCGTGTCCTGCAGCATGATTTCCTTCACGCCGATCGTCTTCAACTCGGCGAGGTCGTCGTCGGGAATGACCCCGCCACCGACCACCAGGATGTCTTCCGAGCCACGTTCCTTGAGTGCGTTCAGGATGCGCGGAAAGACGGTCATGTGCGCACCGGACAGGATGGATACGCCGATCACGTCGACGTCCTCCTGGACCGCTGCGTCGACGACCTCTTCAGGCGTGCGGTGCAGGCCGGTGTAGATCACGTCCATTCCCGCGTCGCGCAGCGTCCGGGCGACGACCTTGACGCCACGATCATGCCCATCGAGTCCGACCTTGGCGATCAATACCCGGATCGTTGCCGAATCGTGCGCCATTGCCACCCCCGGTTGGTTCATGAATGAAGACTCCTCTCAGGCGAGACTAGCAAATCTGCGGGCGACCTCGCGCAAATTCCGGAAATCCCCGCCTGCCGGGGCCACCGCGGTTTCTGATCCAGGCGCGCCGATGCTGTCGCGCAACTTGCGCGGGCGTGCGCCGGACCCGGCGGCGATGTCGCACGCTAGCCTCGGTTTGCTCGGGTTGAGGGCGATCGCGCATGTGCGTTGTCATTATTTCAAAGCGACATGACGGTGGCAAGAATGCAACATTTACCGGTCGCGCTCGCCCTCTCACCCATCCCCACTCCCGGCGATGCCGGACATGGACCTACCACTCGCCGGTGACGTTACGATGCGCCGGCGAGGGGCAAGGCGCAAAGATCGACGCGCGCCGGCAGTGTCGCATCATCTTCGCCTGCGCGCCTCGCCTCGCGAACCCCGAACGAGCACCGCGGCTAATCCTCGGCCGGGAAGGCGCGACGGGCCCGGCGCGGTAAAATGCGGCGGCACGATACTTGGCGACGTCGCGCGCGAGCGCAAGCATCAGCACCTCGCTAAAGCGCCGCAGGGTCGACGAAGGGGCCGGCGTCCGAGCCATGGGACGGGGACCGGGCGGGTGCGCGCGTCTGGCCTGGCGCGCGCAGGTTTAACACGCGTTCCTGGGGGAACGCTTCGTGAAGGGGATCGAAGATGGCCGCAAAGCGCGTGCTTGCGATCGTGCTCGCAGGGGGCGAGGGAACGCGTCTCCACCCGTTGACGTCGGTGCGCTCGAAACCGGCCGTACCCTTCGGCGGCCGCTATCGCATCGTCGATTTCGTGCTGTCGAATCTCATCAATTCGCACATCTACTCGATCTACCTGCTGGTCCAATACAAATCTCAATCGCTGATCGAGCATGTCCGCAAGGCGTGGGTACTGGCCCCGATCCTGCCGCGACAGTTCATCACGGTCGTGCCCCCGCAGATGCAGGAAGGACCGGAATGGTTCCAGGGCACGGCCGATGCGGTGAGCCAGAACCTCAATCTCATCGAGGACGCGTCACCCGATCTGGTGCTGGTTTTCGGCGCCGACCATGTCTACCGGATGGACGTGCGCCAGATGATCGATTTCCATCTCGAGCGGCAGGCCGACGTGTCGGTGGCGGCGCTGCCGGTGCCGCGCGCGGCGGCCTCGGCCTTCGGGGTGATCCATTGCCAGGACGACGGCCGGATCACGGCATTCGTGGAAAAGCCCGCCGATCCGCCTCCGATGCCGGGCGACCCCGATCGCGCCTATGCCTCGATGGGGAACTACCTGTTCAATGCCGATCTGCTCATCGACGCATTGAAGAAGGCACGCGACCGCGACCAGCATGATTTCGGCCGTGACGTCCTGCCGGAACTGATCCAGTCGCATCGGGTGTTCGCCTACGACTTCGGCGAAAACACGGTTCCGGGAACCAAGCCGTATGAAGAGCAAGCGTATTGGCGCGATGTCGGCACGGTCGACGCCTACTTCGACGCCAACATGGACACCCTCGGGCTGGAACCGACCTTCGATCTCTTCAATCCGCGCTGGCCGGTGCTGTCCAGCCATTACCATGGACCCGCCACATCGGTGGTCAAGGCGCGCATCGAGTCGAGCGACATCGGCGCCGGGACGCTCATCAAGGATGCGACCATTCGCAACTCGGTGATCAGGCGCGAGGTGACGATCGAGGAAGACGTGATCATCGAGGATTCGATCATCATGGATTACTGCACCCTGCGACGCGGTGCCCGGGTGCGGCGGGCGATCCTCGATCGCTACAACGTGGTTGGCGCGGGCGAGCATATCGGCTACGACCCGGAAGCCGACCGCGCCCGCGGTCACGTGACCGATTCCGGCATCGTCGTGCTGCCCATGGCCGACGTGCATACCGACCGGTACGACTAAGCCGGGCCGAGGCGCGCGGTCTCATCGCGCGGCTCATCGAGCTGACCCCCGCCGTCCCTTCGCCACGATGCGACGGCCCCGAGTCGAAGCGTAGCCGGGGCCGACGCCAAGCTCTCGACCCTACGGTGTAGGATCGAAAGCGCGCGCTAAAGCGGCGCCGCCCTACGTTCGGAATGGGGCTCATCCGCCATGCTTGCCAGATTCGAAGCGGTAGGGATGACTTTCACTCACGGAGGGAGCATGAACACCACGCTAGAGCGCAGCTACGGCAAGGGCTTGATGGCCGGTTTCGTCGGCACCGTCGTGCTTTCCGCCATCATGATGATAAAGGCGGCCATGGGCTTCATGCCCCAGCTCGACGTCATCGGCATGCTGAGCAACATGCTCGGCGGATCGCGGGCGACGGGGTGGTTGGCACATTTCGTGATCGGCACGGTGATATGGGGCCTGTTGTACACCGCCGTCTTCGGTGCCGCCCCTGACGGCCATTGGTGGCGCGGGATCGTGCTTGGCATCGCGGCCTGGCTGATGATGATGGTGGTGGTGATGCCTATGGCGGGTGCCGGCTTGTTCGGCATGTCGATGGGTATCGTTGCACCGGTCATGACCTTGATGCTGCACGTGGTGTACGGCTGGGTTCTGGGGGCCGTTTACGGAACCCTCGTGCGCCGCAGTGGCGCGCCGACGCCCGCCCGCGCGATCTGAGGCCGGGCTGGCGCTCGATAGGCCCGCTGGCTCGATAGGCCCGCTGGCTCGATAGGCCCGCTGGCTCGATAGGCCGCTGGCGCTCGATAGGCCGCCGGCGCGCTTCGGCTGGCGGGCGGGACCGGGTTGACGCCGCGCCCCATTGCCGGCAGGCTGGAGCATCCGCGTCGGTCCGGAACCAGGGGCCCTGCGCCTCGATCGGCTGCGGTGGCGAGGACATGTCGGCCAACGGAGCACGTTTACGGTGCAGATCGCCACGTTTTGCGCCGAGGCGGTGCGTAGGTTGCGTCGCTCGGACGTGCTGTGGTCCGTGTCATTTGCATGGCACACGCGTTGCTATCGGTTCCTGAGCCGAAGGCCACGCGATGCCCATTCCGTATAACGAGATGTATGCCGATGCCGCCGCGGGAAAAGACCCCGCGGCGCGAGCGCACTACCGTCGATTCGCCGAGTGGCTGGCGCGTACGCCACCCGAAAAAATCACTCGCGACCGGCAGGCCGCCGACCTTCTTTTCCACCGCAACGGGATCACCTTTGCGGTCTACGGCGAAACCGCGGGACGCGAGCGGCTGATTCCGTTCGACATCATCCCCCACGTAATTCCTGGACGGGTGTGGGAAATGCTCGCCACGGGACTGCGCCAGCGGGTCCGCGCCCTGAACCGCTTCCTGCACGACATTTATCACGACCAGGAGATCCTGCGGGCCGGACGGATTCCCCGCGAACAGGTCGAGTCCCATCCGCAGTTTCGCCGCGAGATGATCGGCGTCGACGTGCCGGGCGACACGTACGCGCACATCGCCGGCATCGATCTGGTCCGCGACCGGGACGGCGAGTACTACGTCCTGGAGGACAACCTGCGCACGCCGTCGGGCGTATCGTACATGCTCGAGGATCGCAAGGCGATGATGCGGCTGTTCCCCGAGCTCTTCGCCCAGCAGCGCATCCGGCCGGTCGATCACTACCCCGACGTGCTACTCGATACGCTGCGGGCGGTCGCGCCCGAGGGCATCGAGGATCCCACCGTGGTCCTGCTCACGCCGGGGCATTACAACTCGGCGTACTTCGAGCACGCCTTCCTCGCCCAGCAGATGGGCATCGAGCTCGTCGAAGGCCCGGATCTCTTCGTTCAGGATCAGCGGGTCTACATGCGCACCACGCAAGGGCCGCAGCGGGTCGACGTCATCTACCGGCGCATCGACGACGACTTTCTCGATCCCCTGGTGTTCCGGCCCGATTCGAGCCTGGGCGTGCCCGGACTCATGGCGGCGTACCGAGCCGGCCGGGTGACGGTTGCCAACGCCTTCGGCACCGGGGTCGCCGACGACAAGTCGATATATCCCTTCGTCCCGGCGATGATCGAGTTCTACCTGGGGGAAGCGCCGATCCTGCACAACGTGCCGACCTACGTGCTGTCGAAACCCGATGACCTCGCGTACACCCTGGCCCATCTCGGCGAGCTGGTGGTCAAGGAAGCTCAGGGCTCGGGAGGCTATGGCATGCTGGTCGGACCGACGAGCTCACAGGCCGAGATCGAGGCCTATCGACGCCGCATCGTTGCCGAACCGCATCGCTTCATTGCCCAGCCGACGCTGTCGCTTTCGGTCGTGCCCACCTTTACCGCCGATACCATTGCCCCGCGGCACATCGACCTGCGCCCGTATGTGCTCGCTGGCCGCGACATCCAGGTCGTGCCCGGCGGCCTCACGCGGGTCGCGCTTCGGGAAGGCTCACTGGTGGTGAATTCGTCGCAGGGCGGCGGCGTCAAGGACACCTGGATCGTCGACTGATGCTGTCGCGCGCCGCCTCCAACCTGTACTGGATGAGCCGCTACGTCGAGCGCGCCGAGAACACCGCGCGCATCCTCGATGTGGCCTACCGGATGTCACTCCTGCCGAGCGAGCCGGATCGCGCCGACCAGGAGTGGTACGCCCCACTCAACATCACCGGTTCGCGTTTTCCGTTCTCCGGCCAGCACGAGCGCGTATGCGCCGAGCAGGTGATGCATTTCCTCGCCTTCGACCACGACAATCCCGCCTCGATCTGCTCGTGCATCCGCCAGGCGCGGGAGAACGGACGGGCCGTGCGCGGCGTGATCACCAGCGAGATGTGGGAGGTGCTGAATACGTCGTGGCTCGAGCTGTCCACCCTCGACGAGGGCCGCATACTGGGGGGTCCTTCACCCTGGTTTGACTGGGTCAAGGAACGCAGTCACCTCTTTCGCGGCGTGACCTTTGGCACCATGCGCCGCGACGATGCCTACGACTTCGCGCGACTTGGCACCCACCTGGAGCGGGCCGACAGCACGGCGCGGATCCTCGACGTCAAGTACCACGTGCTCCTGCCGTCGGTGCGCGACGTCGGTGGCGCCGTCGACTACTACCAGTGGTCCGCCGTGTTGCGATCGCTCACCGCTTTCGAGTCCTATCGCAAGGTGTACAAGGATGCCATCACGCCGATGCGCGTCGCCGAGCTCCTGATCCTGCGCGACGATATCCCCCGCTCCCTCGCCTTTTGCATGCGCGAGGTGTACACGACGCTGCTCAAGTTACGCAACGCCGGCGCCAACGAGACGCTGCGCCGCGCAGGCGAGATGCGCGCGTCGCTCGAGTTCGCGCGGATCGGCGACATCATCAAGGAGGGCCTGCACGAGTTCCTGAGCGAGTTCCTGGTCAAGCACAGCGAGCTCGGCGGCCATATCCAGGCGAGCTTCTTCGATTCGGTGACGGTGCCGCCGTGACGGCCGAACTGTCGATGCAATGCGGCGCCCGGCGCCGGCGGCGCCCCGGCGCGGGACGGCGACCATGACACCGCGGGTGGCCATCGCGCATCGAACCCATTACGCCTACGACCGCACGGTGTCGCTCTCTCCGCACGCCATCCGCCTGCGGCCTGCGCCATTCGTGCGGCCGCGCATCGAGGCGTACGCGCTCGACATCACCCCGACGCCGGACGCAGTGCACTGGCAGGAGGACGCCTCCGGCAATTGGATCGCCCGGGTGGTCTTTGCCGAGCCTACGCGCAGGCTCGACATCGACGTGCGCTTCGTCGCGAGTCTCCCGGTCTTCAATCCGTTCGATTTCCTGCTGGCCGACCGCGCCGACGAGTTCCCGTTCACCTACGCGGAGGAGGACCGCGGCGCGCTGGCCGCCTGCCTCGCGTCCGAGCCACCGGGTCCTCGACTCGCGGCGTGGCTCGACGACGCCCGTGCGCGGTTCGGCAGTGGGCGACCCCGCACCGTGGACTTCCTGGTGGCGATGAACCGCGCTATTGCCGACGCCGTCGGATACACCCGTCGCTACGAGCAGGGAGTCCAGGACAGCGAGGAGACCCTCGACCTGGCGAGCGGCTCATGCCGGGATTCGGGATGGCTGCTCACCCAGGCCCTGCGCCATTGCGGAATTGCCGCGCGGTTCGTGTCCGGTTACCTCATCCAGCTGACCGATACCGGCGCGAAAACCGATACAGTCGACCTCCATGCCTGGTGCGAAGCGTACGTGCCCGGTGCCGGCTGGATCGGTCTCGACGCGACGTCGGGCCTGCTGACGGGCCAGGGTCACCTGCCGCTTGCCCGCGCTGCGCTCCCCGCGTCGGCGGCGCCCGTCGAGGGCTACGCCGATCTTTCGGAGTCGCGCCTCAGCTTCGACATGGAAGTCACCCCCCTCGCCGCCGACCGGCTATCGCCCGGCACGCCCGAGCGCCGGCTTCACGCGTTCCGCTACCGCGATCCTGCCAGCGGGGCATGGCGCACGGCAGCGCATCCGGCGTCGCTTCCCGAGATCCAGTCCGGATACGCGGAGTTCGAGCTCACCGACGGCCCCGGTTCCGGGGGCGACGCGCGATGACCCCGGGCGGTTCGCCGACGGCGGCGCATTGCCGTGACCGGGTTGGGCCACGCGCGCCCGGAGACTGGTCATGACCTACTGCGTCGGCGTCCTGCTCGACCAGGGCATGATCTTCGCATCGGACTCCCGTACCAATGCGGGTCTCGACAATGTCTCCAAGTTCTGCAAGATGACGGTGTTCGAGCGCAAGGACGACCGGGTGGTCGTGCTGCTGAGCTCGGGCAACCTTGCCGGCACCCAGGCCGTCGTGAGCCTGCTGCGCCAGCGCGGCGAGACCCGGGGTCACGCCAGCAACCTCTGGAACGCCGGCACGATGTTCGACGTCGTCCTCTGCGTGTCCGACGTCATGCGCGCGGTCGGCGAGCGCGACGCAAACTACCTCGAGAAGAGCGATCTCGCCTTCAATGCGTCGCTCATCGTCGGCGGCCAGGTGCGCGGCGAGCCCATGCGGCTGTTCCGGATCTATGCCGAAGGCAACTTCATCGAGGCCGGTGAAGACACGCCTTTCCTGCAGACCGGCGAGGTGAAGTACGGCAAGCCGATCATCGATCGGGTAATCACCCGCCGGACCACCCTCGCCGACGCCGCCAAATGCGTGCTCGTGTCGTTCGATTCGACCATGCGCAGCAACCTCACCGTGGGCATGCCTGTCGACCTGCTGTGCTACGAGCGCAACGCCCTCGCGGTCTCCATGCGCCGGCGCTTCGAGCACCACGACCCCTACTTCAACGCGCTCAGCAACGCCTGGAGCGAAGGCACGCGGGAAGTGTTCTCTCGCCTTCCGGAACTCGACTGGCGCTGACGTGGACCAGACCGTGCGCACGGCGACATCGCCCATGAGCCTCCTCGTCACCTGCGAGCACGGCGGTCATGACATCCCTCCGGAATACAAGAAGGTCTTCGCCGGCTGGGACGATACGCTGCGCTCCCACCGCGGCCACGACCCCGGCGCCCTCGTCCTCGCCCGCGACTTCGCGGCCTTCTATGGCGCGCCGCTGGTCGCCTCCACGGTCAGCCGCTTGCTGGTCGAGCTCAACCGCTCCGCCCACCACCGCAAGATCTTCTCGGAGCGCACCCGCGCGCTCCCCGAGGCAGAGAAGACTCGCATCCTCGCGGCCTATTACACGCCGTACCGGCATAGTGTCGAGGACCACGTCGCCCGCGCCGTGGCCGCGGGCGCGCGCGTGCTGCACGTCTCCTGCCACACCTTCACGCCGGTCCTCGACGGCAGCGCACGCAATACCGACGTCGGTCTGCTGTACGATCCCCGCCGCGGCCGCGAGCGCGCGCTGTGCGAAGCGTGGAGCCGGGCGCTCGGGGTACGGATCGCGCCTTTGCGGGTGCGGCGCAACTATCCCTACCGGGGCTCCGACGACGGCTTCACGACCGCGCTGCGCCGCAAGTTTCCGGACGACGCCTACCTGGGCGTCGAGATCGAAGTCAACCAGAAGCATGCCCTTGCGAACAGCGAAAGCTTCGCGACCATCCGCGATGCCCTGGTGCGCACCCTCGCCGACCTCCCCGACGCGCCGCACGGGCCGGCCGCCACCAACATCGCCGCTACCGCGCCGACGGCCGAGCGCAGGCGCGCGGCCCGGGGCTGAAAGCCAACCGAAGGACCACTCATGCAGATTCGCATCGGCTACGACATCGCCTACGATTGTCCACAGCCCACCTTCACCATACTGATGCTCAACGTGCATTACTCGCGAGTCCCGGATCTGGTTACGCCGGACCACATCGTGGCCTCTCCCACCGTGCCCTTGGCGGGATATCGCGATGCCTTCGGCAACTGGTGCACGCGAGCGCTGCTGCCCGCTGGCGTGACGTCGTTCAGCGCGCAGGCGATCATCCGCGACAGCGGTGCACCCGATCCCGTGCGATCCGATGCCCGCGAGACTCCGGTGCACGAGTTGCCCGACGAGGCGCTGATGTACCTGCTCGGCAGCCGTTACTGCGAGACCGACCGGCTGATGGCCACGGCATGGTCGCTGTTCGGAACCACGACACCCGGCTGGACGCGGGTGCAGGCGATCTGCGACTACACCCATGATCGCATCCAGTTCGGATACCCGTATGCACGTCCCAGCAAGACGGCGTTCGAGGCACACGAGGAGCGCCGCGGGGTTTGTCGCGACTTCGCCCATCTCGCCGTGACCCTGTGCCGCTGCATGAATATCCCGGCGCGATACTGCACGGGTTATCTCGGGGACATAGGGGTGCCCCCCGTCGACAGCCCGATGGATTTCTCCGGGTGGTTCGAGGCCTTCCTCGATGGTCAGTGGTACGCGTTCGATGCCCGCCACAACATCCCGCGCATCGGTCGAATCCTGATCGCGCGCGGCCGCGACGCGGCGGACGTGGCCATCACCACCAGCTTCGGGCCGAACCGCCTGGCGCGGTTCGTGGTCGTCACCGACGAAATCGCGGAGACGGCGAAGTCGCCTGCGGCGTTGCAGGCCTGATCGCACCAGCGCCCGGCGCCCCCCGGGCGACAGCCTGCCGTGGGAAGGGCACGCGCGCTGCGCCGATCACCCCGGCAGCGACGCCTCGAGCCAGCCGGCCAGCAGCGTGGCAATTCCCAGGAACGAAAAGAAGCCCACGATATCGGTGACCGTCGTCAGGATGATCGACGACGACGTCGCGGGGTCCTGGCCGAACTTGCGCAGCAGGATCGGCGTCAGGGCGCCGGCGAGCCCGGCGGCGACCATGGAGATGACCATCGCGATCGCGCAAACGGCCACGAGACCGGCGGACCGGCTCCAGACGTACACCCCGAGGGCCGTGGTCGCCGCCACGGCGAGTCCGTTCACCAGGCCGACGATCGCCTCCTTGGTGACCACCGAACGCCAGTGCCGCATGCCGATCTCGCGCAGGGCGAGGCCACGCATGGTGACGGCAAGGGCCTGCGCGCCGGCGTTGCCCGACTGACCGGCGACGACCGGCAGGAGCACCGCAAGCGCGGTGAAGCGGGCGATGGTGCCTTCGAAGAGGCCCACCACCGCCGCAGCCAGGAATGCCGTGGCGAGATTGATCTGCAGCCACGGCAGCCGCTTGGTCACCGCGAAGCGCGGTGTCGACAGCGCGCGCTCGTCACGACTCACGCCGACCATCGCCTGGATGTCGGCGCTGGTCTCCTCCTCCACGGCGGCAAGCAATGCCGAATGCTGGATCACCCCGACGAACCTGCCGTCGACGTTCACCACCGGCACCTCGGTGATCGGATGTTGCTCGAGTATGCCGACCAGTTCCTCGCGCGGATCGAGCTCCTGCACGACGGCAATGAGCCGCCGGGTGATGTCCTTGAGCGGCAGGTCTGGGTCTGCGGTGGCGAGATCCTGGATTTCCACGCGCCCCACGAGTCGACCGTCGTCGTCGACCACGAACAGCTCGCGAAGGCCCCGTCGGCGGATGGCCTTGAGGCGCCGCAACGCATCGCCCACCATCGCGTCGGCGCGCAGCGGCGTGACGTTCGGATCCATCATGCGCCCCGCCGCATCCGCCGGATAGGCGACTAGCGCACGCAGCTCCTTCGCGACTTCGGCGTCCAGGCTCGCAAGCAGCACACCGCGCGGCTCGGACTCGATCTGGGCGAGAACCGAGGCCGATACCGAAGGCTCGGCTTCGGCCAGCCACTGCGCTGCCACGCCCGGCGGCACCGCCACGAGGATAGCGGCCGCGGTGTCGGGCATGAACGCCTGCCACACCGGCAACGCAATATTGGTGGGCAGCGGTGCCACGAGATCGGCCGTCTCGTCGGGCGGAAGCTGCTCGAGCTGGCGTGCGGCCTCGCGCGGGTAATCCTGGAGATAGCGCCGCGACAGCGCCTGCGCGGCAGGCAGCACGGCCTCGCTCATCGCCGCGCCTTCGTGGGCGCACCCAGCACCGAGAGCGCGGCCTCGATCAGGGCCGACACCGCGTGCCAATACCCAGTCGCGACCAGCGCCGCGAACGAGTCGACCGATGCAGCGCCCGAGCTGCCGTCGTGGTCCTGGTTCAAGGCGCTGCGCGAAATCACGCCGACGAGCGCCCCACCACGTTCCACGACCGGCACGACATCCGCACGTTGCCACACCGGGTGCTCCTGGGCTGCGCCGATCGGCGTCACCGCGGGCAACGTACCCGGCAGGTCGCGGATCAAGGTCTTGAGGCGCGTCTCGGGCGCGGCCTGGAGGAGCGCCGGGAGCTCGACCTGGCCGAGCGGCCGGCGCTCCCGGTCGACCACGTAGACTGCGCCCGTCCGCTTGACCCTGGGCTCGCGCAGCGCCTCGAGTGCCTCGCGCACGCGGCTCTCTCCAGGAAGGGCGACCACGTCGGGGTCGACGCACGCTCCCACCGAGTCCTCGGGATAACCGAGCAAGGCACGACAGGCGAGCGCCATGCCCGTCGGCAAGCCATCGATCAGCGCGGCGCGGCGGGATTCGGGAAGGTAGCGCAACAGCGTCGCCGCCGCCGGTACGCTGAGGCCGCTCAGCAACATCGCGCCGCGGGTCGCGTCGGCCGGTAGCGTCCGGGCGGCGGTGTACGGCCGCATGGCCTCGAGTACGGGTGTCACGAGGCGCGCCGGCACGCGCTCGAACAGCGCCATCGCATCCTCGGCACTCATCGCCTCCAGCACGCGCGCCGCGTCGGTCGGATGCGACGCCAGGAAGGCGTGGGTGAGTACATCCGGGTCAGCCATCGGCGCCACCGTGCGCGAGCAGCACCACCGGCTGCTCGTTGAACACCCGTCCGGGCAGCGTGACTGTGCCATCCTCGGTTTCGAGCACCACGGCATGGGCGGCAAATTCCAGGATGCGGCCATCGAAGCCTGCTACCCGGATCCGCTGGCCCAGGGTGTAGCGCTGCCGCGTCTGCTGCACGCCGATGAGGTTGGCAACGTGCACCCGCGCGCCGAGGCTGATCGCCACCACGACACCGCCGGCGATGGCCACGGCGGCCACGCCGACGAAGATGGCGAGCAGGGTGACCCGGATGCCGATCTGCTCGGCACCGACCAGGACGGCCGCTGCCAGGATCGTCACCTGCGCGGCCCGCGCCGCGACCAGCCGCTGCGCGGGCGCGAGCGGGCCGCTGGTGCGCAGGATGAGGTCGGCCGCGATGCGCGACACGATGTAGCCGGCCACCACGATCATCAGCCCGGCCAGGAGCTCGGGCAGGTAGTCGATGACCCGGGCGAGCCACTGTGTGAATGCCTGCAAGCCCAGCACCTGGGTCGCGGCAGTGATGAACACCAGCAGCACGACCCAGAAGACGATCGCGCCGACGACGCGCGCCGACCGCGCGAAGCGCACACGCTCCGCCAGGCTGCGACCCAGCATCCGGGCGACGACGACGTCGAGCAGCAGGAGCAGGCGGCGTGCGGCGCTGCGCAGCAAGAGTGCTGCCAGCCAACCGACGATCAGCAGCAGCACGGCGCCGACGATGCTCGGCAGGTATTCGACGCCGCGCTCCACCATCGTGGCCACGATGCGCGAGAGATCCTCGCCGAGCGTCGTGTAATCCGTCACCGTGTCTCCCTCGCGGTCGCCGTGCAAGTGCTGCGCGTGGACGCAGCTTAGCGGTATCGCGCCGCGACCGCCAGCGCCTGATGCCCCCCGCCGGGGCGCCGTCAGCGGACCGAGCGCCGCACTTCCCGGGTGGCACCGCGGCCCTGCGACCATCGCCAATTGCGGATTTCCGGCAAGGCCTCGCCACGCGCGACGATGTAGCGGCGATGTTTGGTCAGATGACGGCGCACCAGCTGTCTCACCTGCGCCGCGCGATAGCCGAATCGCGGCCCGCCGGCCAACCATGCGGGACTGACCGCGGTGCGTCGCAAGACGTTTGCCCAGCCAGGCGTCTCGAACGAGCCCTGCAGCAACGTCCGCTTCCGTCTCGCTCGTTCCGCGCCGGTGGACGCGGCAACACGCGCTAACACGCGACAACGCGCAGCACGACGCCGCACCCCCGTCGCGCCGGCGCCGAGCCACGTCGTTCCGGGGCGTGTGGAACCGAACCGCTACGGACGGAGCGGCGGATGACGACCCCTGCTCTGGCCGTGATCAGCCGGGCGCGCCGCGGACTGGACGGCTGCGACCTGGCGCTACGAATGTTCCTGTCCGCGCCAGCGGCGGGCCTGGTGCCATACCAGGTCCTCGAACGACTGCGATTCGGCGTAGCGCTCACGCAGCCAGCGGGCATCGTTGTCGCGCTCGCGCGCCCAGTGCTCGATGGCGGCGATGGGCTCGGTCGCCTCGAGCTCGCGCGCGTCGGCCGCCAGCAGGCCGATGGTGGCGATGACATCCTCGCGGATCGACCGATGCACGTGGGTCTCCGGATCGACGAAGTCGCCGTCCAGGCCGAAGCGGCACGCCTGGAAACGGTTGTACTGGTAGACGAGGTACGTTTCCCGCGGGTCCCAGTTCGGTGGTTCCGCAAGCAGGCGCCGGCAGAGCACCTGCACGTACACGCCCAATGCCGCGGCGCGCTCGACCGTGAGCGGCGTGTCGAACACCCGGACCTCGACCGTGCCGTACTCGGGCTTGGGCCGGATGTCCCAATAGAGATCCTTCATGCTCTCGATCACCCCGGCGGTCTTGAGGCGGCCGTAGTACGCCTCGAAGGCATCCCAGGTGACGATGTACGGCGCGAAGCCGCTGGTGGGATACGGCGCCATGGCATTGAGTCGCGCCGAGTGAAATCCCGTGTCCACGCCCTGGTAGTACGGCGAGGATGCAGCGAGGGCGAGGAAGTGCGGGATGTAGCGCGACAGCGCATGCAGCAGGTAGAGGGCGATGTCGCCTTGCTCGCAGCCGATATGCACGTGCTGGCCGAAGATCGTCACATGCTTGGCGAGGTAGCCATAGATTTCGGCGAGCTTCTGGTAACGCGGCCGGTCGGTGACAATGCGCTCCGGCCAATGCTGGAATGGATGCGCGCCCCCGCCGGCCACGAGCAGGTTGACCCGGTCGGCGGCATCCACCACCGCATCGCGAATGGCGATGAGCTCGTCCTTGAGGGGCTGGTAGCGGTCGTGCGGTGTCGAGCTCACCTCGAGCATGCTCTCGGTGATCTCGTGGCGTGCGTCTCCCGGCGCGCCGCGGCGGGCAAGGAGCGCAATGATGTCGGAAGCGCCGCGGGTCAGATCCGAGCTGCGTCGATCGACGACTTGCAGCTCCAGCTCCACGCCCATGGTCAGCGGCTTCGACGGCTTGAATTCGAGAACTGACACGGCTAGTGTCCCGGATCGGAAGTTCGTTGAATACGCTTGCGATGGCTGCGGCGGTTGTGCAGCGAAGTTTCGATTCGGGACACTATCGTCCTTCTCCCGACTCTCCGGCACGGCGGATGGCGAACTCGGTCGCAAGCGGCCCGACGAAAGTCAGGATGGTCGTGGCCAGGAGGACGGTGGCCGCGACTTCGCCGGCCATCTCCGGAAAGAGGGAGGTGAGATCGCCGAGCAGGAGCAGCGTCAGGCCGGACATCGGCATCAGCGCGAGGTTGACGAGCGAGGCATTGCGCAGGGACAGCGCGCTCGGCCGGGCAAGCAGGAAGATGGGGATTGCCTTGCCGACGAACCGTGCGGCAATGAAGCCGATCGCCGGCACGATCGCCGCCCGCCAGCCGGAAAGCTCGAGACTCGCCCCCGCCACTGCGAACAGGATCACGATGAACAGCGTGGCAGGCTCGCCGAACTCGATCGTCCCGAACGCCCGCCGGCGGTCGAGGGTGCGCATGAACACGCCCGAGAGGAGCAGCGTCAGCGGCAGGGACAAGCGCAGTGCACCGGCCACGGCGACCGTCAATAGGATGATGGAGACGACCATGGCGAACTGGAAGGAGGGGCGGCGACCGAACAGCTTCAACACCACGAGTGCAGTCGCGGCAACCAGCGCGGCCACAGCGATGGATGCCGCGGTGACGTACAGCGGGTGCAGGATGGTGATCGCCGACTCGGCCGGACGCTGCAGGTAGAGCCAGCCGTAGATGAACGTGAGGCCCAGCACCGCGTACGCCGTGTTGAGTGCGGTGAGCAGCAGGGTGCGCTCGGTCACCTGGCCCTGGCCGCGCAGGTCCTTGACGATCGTCATCACCACGGCCGGCGAGCTGGCGATCGCAAACACCGCGATGGTCGACGCGACGATGGGACGCGCACCCACCACGACCAGCAGTCCATAGACGGCCGCGAAGGCCAGTGCCGATTCGAGCAGGCTGGTCGCGAGCAACGACGGGTTACGGCGCAGCCAGCCCAGATCGACACGCTGGCCCACCTCGAACAGCAGCAACCCGACCGCAATGTCGACAAACGGCCGGAACGCCTGTACGGTTTGCGCGTCGACCACGCCCAGCGCATTCGGGCCGAGCACCGCGCCCACGCCAATGTACCCGAGCACCCGCGTGACGTGCAGCCACGCCCGCACCGCCTCACCCGCGAGGAGCGCAATGACGAGCAGCACCGCGACCGGGAATAGCTGGCCGAGTTCTAGGGGCCAGCCCGGCAAAAAGGAAAGTTCGGCGGTGGTCAATCAATCTCCAGCGGCGGCGATGGCAAGGTACGGCGCCGGCATCTTAGCGCACTGCTCGAGCCATGCCGCGGGGTCGCCGTGAAAGCCACGGGCAGCCGCGAGCTCTGCGGCGTCGGACGCGACCCGCGCCCTCTACACCGGCACCATGCGACACCGGCGCTGGGCGCGCGCCGACCACGGTTTTCGCGCGGCGCGCGATCCTCGTGACTGCCGCGACCCAACCGCTGGCAGCGCCGGCCACCGCGCCGGCCGAGCGCAAGGCACTGGGCACGTTCGCGGGGGTGTTCACGCCGAGCATTCTCACCATCCTCGGCATCGTGTTGTTCCTGCGACTCGGCTACGTCGTGGGTTCAGCGGGGCTCGCCCAGGCGCTGCTGGTGGTGGCCGTGGCCAACGCGATCTCGGTACTCACCGCCCTGTCGGTCTCGGCGATCTCCACGAACCTGCGGGTGAAGGGCGGCGGCGACTATTACCTCATCTCGCGCACGCTCGGGCTGGGCTTCGGCGGTGCCATCGGCGTGGTGATCTTCCTCGCGCAGGCCGTGTCGATCGGATTCTACTGCATCGGTTTCGCCGAGGCGCTTGCGCCGTTCCTGCCGGTACGCAGTCCGTTCGTGCTCCACGGCGTCGCGGCGGTGGCGATCGTGGTGCTCGGGGTGCTCGCATGGGTCGGCGCGGATCTCGCGACACGCTTCCAGTACGGGGTCATGGCGGCGCTGGTGCTCGCGCTGGCGACATTCGTTGTCGGCGCGCTCGGCCACTGGTCACCGTCCATGCTTGCGTCGAACTGGCAGCGACCGGTCGGCTCGCTGTCGTTCTGGGTCGCGTTCGCCGTGTTCTTTCCGGCCGTGACGGGCTTTACCCAGGGTGTCAGCATGTCCGGCGACCTGGCGCGGCCGGGCCGCAGCATTCCACTGGGCGTGCTGTCGGCGGTCGCCCTCTCGCTGGTGGTGTACGTGGCATGCGCAGTGCTGCTGGCCGCAGCCGTCCCCGGCGATCGCCTGCGCACCGATTTCACCGCGATGAAGCAGGTAGCAGCCCTGCCCTGGCTCATCGATCTCGGCGTGATGGCGGCAACGCTGTCCTCGGCGCTCGCCTCGTTCCTCGGAGCGCCGCGCATCCTGCAGTCGCTCGCCAAGGATGGCGTGTTCCCGTTCCTCTCGCGCTTCGCTACCGGCAGCGGGCCGACCGAAAACCCCCGGCGGGCGGTCGTGCCGACGCTCATCATCGCCCTCGGTGTCGCCGCGATCGGCAATCTCAATGCCATCGCTGGCGTGGTCTCGATGTTCTTCCTGGTGTCCTACGGGCTGCTCAATTACGCGACCTGGTTCGAGGCTCGCGCGGCGAGCCCATCGTTTCGTCCCACGTTCCGGTTCTTCGATCGCCGCATCGCCCTCCTCGCGTCGATCGCCTGCTTCGGTAGCATGCTAGCCATCGACATGATCGCGGGCGTCGCCGCGACCCTCGTGGTGTTCGGGATCTATCTGTACCTGCGCTCCCAGCCGGCGACCTGGGCCGACGGCCGACGGGCGTACCACATGATGGTTGCGCGGGAGCAGCTCCTGCGCGCCGACGCGCAGCCCGAGCATCCGCTGGCATGGCGGCCCCAGGTGCTGCTGTTCTCCGATTCGGACGCGCGCCGCGCACGGCTGCTGCAGTTCGCGTGCTGGATCGAGGCCGGCGGAGGTCTGGTCACGGTGGTGCGGATGATCGCGAACACCACCCGGCTTGTCATCGATCAGCGGCAACGGGAGCACGACGCCCTGGCTGCGGAGATCAAGGCGCAGGGCTCGTCCGCATTCCCGCTGGTGGTCGTCGGCAGCGATCTGCCGGGAATGATCGCCTCGATCATCCAGAGTGCGGGGATCGGCCCGTTTCGCGCCAACACCGTCGTGGTCAACTGGCCCGAGGCCAAGGGCGACTTCTACCAATCCCTCGGTCTGCGCGAGTTCGGGCGCAACGTGTCGCTGCCGTTTCATCTCGGATGCAATCTGCTCCTGCTCGATGCCGATGCCGCCGAATGGGAAAGCCTCGAGAGCGTTCCACCCGAGCGCCGGACCATCGATGTCTGGTGGCAGGACGCCCCGACCGGCCAACTCATGTTGCTGCTCGCCTATCTCGTCACCAAGAGCGACGCGTGGCACGGCGCGCGCATCCGGCTGCTCGGTCCGCACGAGATCCTCGACGCCGCCGGCGTGCACGGCAAGGTGCTGCGCGAACGGCTCGAGGAAATCCGCATCGATGCCGATGTGGTGGTGACACCCGACCACGACCAGCAGACGGTGGTGGAGGCCTCGGGTGGCAGCGCCCTGGTATTCCTGCCGTTTCGGATCCACGCCGGCAACTTCTATTCGCCGTTCGGATGGGAGATCGGCCCCGCCATGCCGCGCCTGCCGATCGCCGTGCTGTGCCTCGCCGCGCAGGATGTCGACCTCGAGGCGGACCCGGATGAACCAGTCGTCAAGAATGGCGAAGAAGCCGAAGGTCGGCCCCGGGACAACCCGCCGTGATGGTCGCGCCCTTTGCGGGTTATGCCCCCTCGCAGGTTATACTAAGGCATTGATTCGACGACTAAGGCCTTGATTCGAGAGCGCCGCGAGCGCCCCACGATCGCTCGGAGCTTGGGCGCGTGCCCCGCAGTACCGACGCGTGCGCGCAACCGCTCGCACGTTCTCCCTGGATGAGCGCGGCGGCACCGATCGCCGCGCCTGCATGCGCGTCCGATCGGGCGTGCAATCGGGCGTGCAATCGGGCGTGCAATCGGGCGTGCAATCGGCGCCACGGCGCCGCTATGGGTGCTGCGTGACGCATCGGCCATCGCCGTGATGGGCTCCGGCCGCGGGGTGCGACTCTCGCCGCGTTGATGGCGTACGCCCATCGGCGGGGACGGCATGGCAACCGAGACCCGTTGAACGGACACGCCGCTTCCGAAGCCAGCCACGGGCGCGGTGC